>DASTPC010000300.1:0-6927 GCA_035720085.1 Gaiellaceae bacterium | reverse complement strand
CGGGCCGGATGCCGCCCACGACGCGGCGCCGGTTCACCACCCGCGCGCGCCGCACAGGCTTCTAGCCTGCACGGCGCGTACGTGCGGCGCCCGGCTTGGTCGTGAACGCCCCCGGCTGCGCGGCATTTTCCGGTCAACCATCTAGCGGCTCGGTCGTGCCCCCCGCCCCCGGAGCAGCGCCTCCAGCTCCCGGTCCTCGTTCTGCAGCGCGGCGTCGAGCGGCACGAACCCCCCTTCCTGGGCGGCGTTCGGGTCAGCGCCCGCATCGAGCAGCAGTCGCGCGATCTCCACCTGCCGGGCGGCGGCCGCGCTGTGGAGCGGCTGCACGCGCAACGCGTTCCGCGAGACCGCTCGCACGTCGGCTCCACGGCCGACGAGCACGGCGGCAGCGTCCGGCGCGCCGAAGAAGGCAGCGAGGTGAAGCGCCGTGAAACCGTCGGCGCTGAACGCGGTCGCTTCGCCGGGATCGGCGTCGAGCAGCTCCTCGACCCGGCCCGTACGGTCGAGCGCCGCCGCCTCGAAGACGCCGAGCTCGCTGCGCGCCCGAGCGAGCAGCTCGGCGAGCTCGCGCCGGCCGTGGTAGAGGGCGAGCAGGGGCGCGGAGACACCCGCCTCCGTTGCCTCGGCGGCGGCCGGGTCGGCGGCGAGCAGCCGCTCTACCTCCTCGCGGTCGCCGGCCCTGACCGCGTCGAGGAACGCCGTCACGACAGGCGCAGCAGCGGGCGGGTTAGACACGTCGGGCCGCCGTCGCCCTTGCGCGAGATCTCGTCACCCTCGTACGTGACGACGTCGACCCCGGCGCGCTCCAGGCGCCGCCGCGTCTCGTCGTTGCCGGCGAGGGCGAGCGCGTGGCGCGGGCCCAGCGCAAGGACGTTCGGCCCCATCGTCTCGAACTCCTCGTCGGGCACCTCGACGACGCGGATGCCGCGCTCGGCGAGCAGATCGAGCAGCCGCGTCGGCGCCAGCCTCGGGTAGACGAGCGCGAGGTCGCGGTCGAGCGGGGAGAGAAGCGACATCAGGTGCATCACCTCACCCGTCCCGTTCCAATGGGGCAGGTCGAACCAGATCACCTCGACGCCCGGAAACGCAGCCCGTAGCGCGTCGATGCCCGGCCCGTTCGTGCGGTAGCCGTAGCCGACGAGCAGCGTCCGCTCGTCGAGCCAGACCGTGTCGCCGCCTTCGGCCAGTGCCGGCGCCTCCAGGCTGCCGGCTACCGGCACGCCCGCCCGCTCGAGCGCGGGGGCGAGGGCGTCCGGCTCGCTCCGGCGTAGCTCCTTGCCGGGACGCAGCAGCACCGCGCCCTCGTCGCCGACGAGGACCGGGTCGTATGTGTAGATGGCGTCGGGGTTCCCCGGGTCGTGCTCGGTGACGACCACCTCGGCGCCTGCCGCTTCCAGCAGCCCCTGGAGCGCCTCGTGCTCGGCGGCCGCGCGTGCCGGGTCGGGCGTGGCGCGCCAGCCGTACTCGCGCCAGCGCGTCGCATCCTCCGGCACCGGCCGCCGGACGAGCACCCGCGCGAGCGTGCCCACCATCGACCGGCAGCCGTAGGCGCGCGCGGGCGCCGGCGGCGCGGCGGGCCCCTCGCGGGCGGGCGCGCTCGGCGGGCTGCTCTCCACGCGCGCAGCCTAGCGCCGCCCCTGCCGCGGGCGCCCGCATGGCCCAAACCGATAAGGGGACTGTCCCCGGACATGGCTGCAGCGGACGGTGGGAGGTGTGCCAAGAGCGTGACGATGTGTCCACAGGCAGTGCGGAGCGGCGGCGCGCGCCCTAGCGTCGGTTCCATGCCCCGCCTCCCGCGATCGCTGCTCCCCGACGGCATCTACCACGTCACCACTCGCGGCGTCGAGCACCGGTTGATCTACCTCGACGACGACGACCGCCTGCTGTTCCTGTCGCTCCTGCTCGAGGTGGTGGAGGCGTTCGCGTGGAATGTCCACGCCCTCTGCCTGATGGGCACGCACTACCACCTGGTCGTGGAGTGCACCCGGCAGGACCTCTCCGACGGAATGCGGGAGCTGAACGGCCGCTACGCGCAGAGCTTCAACGTCAAGTACGGACGCTGGGGGCACCTGTTCGGTGACCGCTTCGCCTGCCGGCTCATTCTCGACGAGCACCACCTCGCCGCCGCCTGCGGCTACGTGGTCGGGAACCCGCCTGCGGCGGGCCTCTGCGAACGCCCCGAGGACTGGCCGTGGTCGCACACGCGGTACGCGGAGAGATCCGACGAGGCCGAGACGGCACCGACCGCGACCCGACCGACCCGGCCGCGAGCACCGTGGCGCGGAGCGCAGCCTCAGGCTCGCCCGCCCTTCCGTGCCGGCGCGTCGCACGGCGAGGTGGACGAGCGGCGCAGTCGGTGCGCATCATCTCCGCATGGCCCCCTATCACGACGACAGCCGCCGGCTGCAGGACCGCTTCGACACCCGGCGCCTTGCGGACCGGCTCCAGGAACGGAAGGTGCACACCGAGATCGACGAGGACGACCGCGCGTTCATCGAGCGGATGGACATGTTCTTCCTCGCCACCGCGGACGAGCACGGCCGCCCGCAGTGCTCGTACAAGGGCGGCGAGCCGGGGTTCGTGCGTGTGCTCGACGAGCGGACGGTCGCGTTTCCGAGCTACGACGGGAACGGGATGTTCCTCTCGCTCGGCAACGCGCTCCGTAACCCGCACGTCGGGCTCCTGTTCGTCGACTTCGAGCGCCAGCGCCGCCTGCGGCTGAACGGCGTCGCGTCGGTCGACGACGCAGACCCGCTGCTCGCGGAGTACGACCGGGCCCAGCTCGTCGTCCGCGTGCGCACGACGGAGGTCTTCCCGAATTGCCCGCGCTACGTCCACCGCCTGGAGCTTGTCGAGCGGTCGCGCTTCGTGCCCCGCGACGGCTGCGAGGTACCCGTGCCGGACTGGAAGCGGCGTTCGTGGTCGCGCGATGTACTGCCGGCGGGCGACCCGGCCCGCGAGGCCGAGCCCCTCGCCGAGAGCTAACCGAGCAGCGACTCGACGGCCCGCAGCGTCACGTCGAGGTGCGAGGCGCCGACGACGTCGAAGTGATCGGCCTCAGGGAGCTCGACGAGCTCGACAGAGTCGCCCGCAGCGCTCGCGGCGCGCGCGTAGCCGCGGCTCTGGCCGGGCGGCACGATCGCGTCTCGGCCCCCGTGGACGAGCACCTGCGGAACGCCGAGGGGTAGCAGCGCCGTCGGGGACGCGGCCGCGTAGCGATCCGGCTGCTCGCCGGGCGCGCCACCCAGCAGCTCCGCGACCGCACCGTCACCGAGGCCGTCCTCGGCGCCGCGAACAAGGTCGCAGACACCGGCGAGCGAGACTGCGCCACGTAGCCGCACGCGCGGCCCGGCGCCGGGCGCCCCGGCCGGCAGCCGGGGACGTGCGGCCAGCCAGAGAGCCAGGTGGCCTCCGGCTGAGTGGCCGACCGCAACGACCCGCCCAGGGTCGGCCCCCGGAACCTCCGTCACATGGTCGACTGCCGCCGCCACGTCGAGGAGCGTGCCCGGCCAGCCGCCGCCGTCCTGGCCGACCCGGCGGTACTCGATGTTCCACGCGAGCAGGCCGCGCATCGCGAGCGCCCGCGCGAGCGGCGTCGTCGTCGTCCGATCCCAGCGCCTGCGCCAGAACCCCCCGTGCACGACGACGACTACGGGCCACGGCCCACCCTCCCCGGCCGGCAGGTGGAGGTTCGCGACCTGGTCGGGATGGTCGCCGTAGGCGACGCACGGCGCGGGCGGCGGCCGGTGCGTCCCCGTCACGGAGCGAGCAGGTGGCGGCGCTCCCGCAACACCGCGAGCACGCGGTCGACGTCCTCCTCGACGTTGTAGAGATGAGACGCGATGCGGACGCTCTCGTCGCGGGAGGAGACGACGATGCGCTCGGCCGTCAGCTCGGCCACCAGCCTGTCGACGTCGCTCGAGCGGACGCACACGAGGGGGCCGCGGTTGGCCGGATCAACCGGAGTGACGACCGCAGCGCCGAGCTCCCGGAGCCCGTCGATCAGACGCGTGTTCAGCGCCGAGACGTGCGTCTCGATCGCCGCCACGCCGCTCTCCTCCACGATCGAGATGCCGGCGAGCCCGCCGTAGATATTGGGCACCGGCGGGGTGCCCGCGTCGAACCGCCGCGCGTCGGCCGCCGGCGAGTAGTCGGAGATGTCCATGCGGAAGATGTCCTCGTCGGCGAACCAGCCCGTCTGGGTCGGGAGCAGCCGCTCGAGCAGCTGGCCGCGCACGTAGAGGAAGCCCAGGCCGGCCGAGCCGAGCAGGTACTTGACCGTGCCGCCGGTGACGAAGTCGACGCCGAGCGCGCGGACGTCCAGGTCGATCACTCCGACCGCCTGGTAGCTGTCGGCGAGCACCAGGGCGCCGCGCTCGTGGGCGAGCTTGACCAGCTCGCCGAGGTCCTGGCGGTGGCCGGTGCGGTAGGAGATGGTCGCGCAGCAGACGAGCGCCGTCCGCTCGTCGATCGCGTCCGCGAACCGTTCCACCGGGATCGACCCGTCGGCATCCGGGAGCACGTGCACGACCTCGGCGCCGCGCAGCTCCTGCGCGTGGGCGATCTGACCCACCGTCGGGAACTCGTACTCGCTGACGACGATGCGCGTGCGGCCCCCGCGCTCCAGCGGAAGGGCCGTCACGATCCCGTTGACTCCCTGCGAGACGGAGGTCGTGACGGCGACCTCGCCCGGCGTGGCGCCCAGCAGGCGCGCGAATGCCGCCCGCGCCGCCTCCGCCCGCTCCACCCAGTGCTCCCACTCGGCCCCGTTCGCGTCCCAGCCGTCCAGATACTCCTCGTAGGCCGCCCGGACGCGGTGGGAGAGCGCTCCCTGTGAGCACGAGTTGAAGTACGTCGTGTGCTCGAGGATCGGGAACTCGCCGCGCACGGCGGCGCCGACCTTGGCTGCCGCGGCGACGCTCATCGGCCCAGGTACGCCTTCCGGAGCTCTTCGTTCTGGAGCAGGTCGGCCGCGCGGCCCTCGAGGACGACCCGGCCGGTGGAGAGGACGTAGCCGCGGTCGCCGATCGCCAGGGAGACGTTCGCGTTCTGCTCGACGACGAGCATGGCCACGCCGGACTCGTGCACCTGCTTGATGATCTCGAAGCTCCGCTCGACGAGGATCGGCGCGAGGCCCATCGACGGCTCGTCCATCAGCAGCAGCTTCGGCTTCGACATCAGCGCCCGGCCCATCGCGACCATCTGCTGCTCGCCGCCCGAGAGCGTGCCGGCGAGCTGACTGCGGCGCTCGTGCAGGAGCGGGAAGAGCGTATAGACCCGCTCGAACTCCTCCTTCAGGTCCGCCTTCGGCCGCAGGTACGCGCCCAGCTCGAGATTCTCGCGAACGGTCATCGGGCCGAACAGGCGGCGGTTCTCGGGCACGATCGCGAGGCCCCGCTTGATCCGGTGGGCCGTCGGCAGCCGGGTGACGTCCTCGCCGGCGACGAGCACCCGGCCGGTGCGCGGCCGGACGATGCCGAGGATCGTCTTCAGCGTGGTCGACTTGCCGGAGGCGTTGCCGCCGAGGAGGCAGACGAGCTCGCCCTCGTGCACGACCATGTTCGAGTCCTGGAGGATGTGGATCGAGCCGTAGTAGGTGTTGACCCCCTCCAGCTGCAGGAGCGGCTGCGGCGCGGCGCTCACTTGCGCGCCATCCCGGTCGTGCCCAGGTACGCCTCGACGACCTTCGGGTCGGTCGCGACGGCGTCGAAGGAGCCCTCCGCGATCTTGACGCCGTGATCGAGCGCGACCACCCGGTCCGAGATGCCCTCGACCACGTGCATGTCGTGCTCGATCACCAGGATCGTGTAGCCGCCCTCGCCGCGCAGCTTGCCGATCAACTCCGCGATCTCGTGCGTCTCCGTCGGGTTCATCCCCGCCGCCGGCTCGTCGAGCAGCAGCAGGCGCGGGTTGGTGGCGGTCGCGCGCGCGATCTCGAGCCGGCGCCGGTTGGCGTACGAAAGCGAGTACGCCGGCTGGTCCCAGCGGTAGCCCATCAGCCGCTCGCCGAAGAACGCGAGGCGCTCCTCGGCACACCGTCGGATCTCGCGCTCCTCCCGCCGCATCCCGGGCGTGCGGAGCATCGACCGCAGCACGCCCGCCTTCGTGCGCCCGTACTGCGCCGCCATCACGTTCTCGCGGACGCTCATGTTCAGGAACAGGCGCAGCGTCTGGAAGGTGCGGGCGATCCCGCGCCGGGTGATCGTGTGCGGCTCGAGGCCGGCGATGCTCTGGCCCGCGAAGACGATGTCGCCCTCGTTCGGGTGGTAGACGCCGGTGATCAGGTTGAACAGCGTCGTCTTGCCGGCGCCGTTCGGCCCGATCACGCTGACGATCTCGCCCTCGTCGACGTGCAGGTCGAGCCCGTCCACGACCTTCAGGCCGCCGAAGGCCATCGACACGTCGCGGAGCTCGAGCAGCTTCTCGGCCATCAGACGATCTCGACCCGGCGCTCGCCGAGGATCCCGGACGGCCTGGCGACCATCGTCGCCACCAGGATCGCACCGAGGACGATGTAGCGCGTCGGCTCCGGCTTGGCGGCCATCACGTTCTCCCAGACGAACGCCGCCAGGTAGAGGGTCGGCACGAGCAGGGCGATCCGCCACCAGCCGTCGAGCAGCGTCAGCACGAGCAGCAGGACGATGAGGGAGATGTACGAGACGGGCGTGATCCACGAGGCCGGCTCGACCGGGACGATCACCCAGTTCGCGACCCAGTCGGCGAGGCGGCTGCCGCCGTTGGCGACGCCATCGACCGCGCGATCCGAGATCGCCCCTGCCACCTCATGGGCGGCGAACCCGAGCGCGGCGGTCGCGACGAGCAGGACGAGGAGACGCGACCACGGCCGGATCGTGGCCAGGAGCATGACCACGACGAGCGCGTAGAAGACGTACCGGGAGTCCTCGGGCTCGCGCAGCACCTCGAGCA
>DASTPC010000299.1:0-2559 GCA_035720085.1 Gaiellaceae bacterium | reverse complement strand
TGGGCCGGCGACATCACCTTCATCCCGCTCGTGTCCGGCTTCCTGTACCTGGTGTCAAGCGACACGTACCTCTACGAGTTAGCGCGACACGTAGTCTTACGGCCTCGCATTGACGGCAGATCCTTTCCCGGGGGGTCCGGGGGGCGGAGCCCCCCGTTCTTCTCTTCCCCCTCGAAGAGAATCGACGAGCCAAGGAGCCTCCCGGGAGGGCGGAGCGAGCGCCGCGCAGCGGCGCGTTGGGGCGCACCGAAAAGAGCTCGACCCTGCGCAGGACGTGCAGGACTCGTGGTCCTGATCCCTCGCAGGGCCGAGTTTGGTGTCTGGAGCCCGGGGTCTCGCCGACGGCGCGCGCTCAGGCGCGGCCGACGGCGGCGTGCTCGAGGTCACGCAGGCGGTAGCTGCGCCCCTTGATGTTGAGCACGTGGCTCTTGTGCAGAAGCCGATCGAGGATCGCGGTCGCGAGGACCTCGTCGCCGGCCAGCATCTCGGGCCAGTCCTTGATGCCTTTGTTGGTCGTGATGAGGATGCTGCCGCGGCCGTAGCGGTAGCTGACGAGCCGGAAGAGCAGGCTCGCCTCGGCTCGGCCGAGCTGCTCGAAGCCGACCTCGTCGATCGCGAGCAGCGCCACGTTCATGTACTTGCGCCGCCGCAGACGCGCGGACGGCACGCCGGCGTCGGCGCGCAAGAGCGCGATCAGCTCCTCAAGGCGATGGAAGGCGACGCTGAAGCCGCACTCGACCGCGCGCACGCTGAGCGCGGACGCCAGGTGCGTCTTGCCGACGCCGGGCGGGCCCTGGATGAGAAGCGTCTGCGTCTCGCGGATCCAGCCGCAGGTCGCGAGCGCATCGACGCGTCCGCGCTCGATCCCGGGCTGGAAGGAGAAGTCGAAGTTGGCGAGCGTCATCCCGGGCGGGATGCCGGAGAGCCGCAGCGAGGTACGGATGCGGCGCTCCTCGCGCGAGCCGAGCTCGTCGTCGAGGATCTGGTCGAGGAAGCGGTACGGCGGGATCTCGTCGCGCGCGGCGGCGCTGAGCTTGTCCTCGAGCATCTCGGCCACGTGCTCGAGCCCGAGGCGCGCGAGCTTCTCGCGCGTCCGGTCGAGGTCGAGCTTGGGCTCGGCCTTCTTCGCGTTGGCGGCGCTCATCGGGCCACCTCCGCGAGCGCTGCGTAGAGGTCCATCGGGCGGCGCTCGGGAGCGAGCTCGGCGATCTCCGCCAAGCGCCGCCCCATGCGCCCGAGCGGGAGCGGCGGCAGGACATCGGCGGTCGCCTCGCCCTCGTAGTGCGCGGGGTCGATCACCAGCAGCTCTTTGGTGTGGCGCGGGTGATTGGCGACGACGCTGGCGTCGGCGAGGATCTGCACACGTCCGGCGCAGCCGCGCACCTCGACCACGCGGCCGACGAGCCGGAAGGGCACCGAGTAGCGCCGGCCCTCGAAGGAGACGAGACAGTCCTCCGTCACGCGCCGCGTCGCGACCAGGTCGAAGGGCTCGGGCAGGAGCGGCAGCTCGCCGAGGTGCGCGCGCTCCGCCTGCCAGGCGTCGTGCACGGACGTCCCCGTGATCGGACAGCGCCGGCGGTGCGCCGAGGCGAGCATGCGCTCGTCGGTCCACGCCTGCAGCTCGGCGAGGTCGGTCCAGGTGCGCGAGCGCGGGTCGGCCGCGAGGCGCTGGTCGCGGATCCGCCGCTCGACCTTGCCCTTCTGCTCGGGCGAGCGCGGCGCACAGGCGTCCACGTGGAAGCGCGCGACCTCGGCGTAGCGGCGGTAGGCGATATGGATCTCGCCCCAGGCGCCGGCGCCGGTCGAGATCGCCGTCTTCTCGTTGTCGATGCGCACGGTCGCGGGCACACCGCCGATCCGCTTCAGCGCCTCGCCGTGGCAGAAGAGCCAGGCGAGCTGGTCTTTGCGCTCCGACCACACCACCACGTCGAAGCGCGAGTGCGAGAGCTGCATGTGCAGCGCGTAGAGGTCGCGCGGCCCGTCCGCGAACGGCACCGCACGGAACTCCGCCCAGTCGGCCTGGGCCTGCGCGCCCGGCGGCGTCTCGACTCGCCGGCGCGCACGGCGCGCCGGCGGCGCGAACGCCGCGCGGACGTAGCGCTGCACCGAGCGTTCGCTGCCGACGTAGCCCTGCTCCTCGACCAGCCACGCGTGCAGCGACGCCAGGCTGACCGCCGCGGAGGATCGGCTCGCGAGCCAGGTCGCGATCGCCTCGTGCCAGCGCGCGGCCTTGCGCGGCTTGCCGGAGCGGCCGTCCACCGCGCCAGCGGCCTGGCGGCGCAAGTGGTAGCGCACCGCACCCTCGGTCACCGCCATCGTCCGGGCGATCGAGCTCACGCTCGATCCCCGCTCCTTCAACACCTTGATCGCCATCCTGGACTCCTGGTCGAGCTTCCCGGCCATCCGGGGAGTCCAACGGCGGGCTCACGCGGAGGCCAATTCAGGCGACACGGCTCGTAACACTACGTGTCGCCTTAGCCCGATCCTGGCGTGGCGCTCTACATGCCGCGCAGGGCCAGATACGTGCCCTCCGGGACGAGCGGCGCCAGCTCGAAGCGG
>DASTPC010000298.1:0-3471 GCA_035720085.1 Gaiellaceae bacterium | reverse complement strand
CTAGCTAGCTGTCCTACCCACAGACGTTGTGAACGCGGCTGATCGGAGGCTGGTCTCCGAGCGAGCTGTGCGGCCTGCGGTGGTTGTGGTGCTCGTGCCAGTGTGGCAGCGCCTGGTTGCGCTCGCGGTGTGAGCGGTAGGCGAGTCCGTATGCCCACTCCCTCGCGATCGTCTGATGGAAGCGCTCGACCTTGCCGTTGCTGCGCGGCCGGTACTGCTCCGTGGTCAGGTGCTTGATGCCGCGGGCGGCAAGCAGCTCGCGCAGGGAGCGATTCTTGACGTAGGCGAAGGCGTTGTCGCTCATCAGCCGCCTGGCGCTGATGCCGTGGGCCTCGAAGAAGGTGAGCGCCCGCTCGAGGAAGCCAGTGACCGTCTGCGCCTTCTCGTCTCGGTGGAGCTCGAGGTAGGCGAGCCGCGAGTGGTCGTCGACGATCGCGTGCGCGTAGTCGTAGCCGACGCGCGTCTGCGGCCTCGTCCAGCCACGCGCGCGCTGCGAGCGATCGCCGGTGACCGCGTGACCGGGTCGCAGGAAGCGCGCATAGCGGGAGACGTCGATGTGCAGGAGGTCGCCGGGGCAGGGCCACTCGTAGCTGTTGGCGGGCTCCTTCGCGGGCCGCGGCGGCCGAGAGATCCCGGCCCGGCGCAGCACCTTCCAGACGGTCGAGTGGGCGCAGCCGGTGGCAGCGGCAACGAGGCGCGGTCCCCAGCCGGTCTCCCGCCGGCAGGTACAGATGCGCTCCTGCAGCTCGCCCGCGAGCTCACGCGGAGAGCGGTGCGGTCTGCTCGAGCGGTCGCAGAGGCAGGAAAGCGCCCGTCGCGAGTCCGCGTCCGCCTCCCGCCAGCGGTGCCACCAACGATGAGCGGTCGCAGGGGAAACGCTGAAGCGACCGGCTGCAGCCCTGATCGAGAGTCCGCCCTCGATTGCGCCGACAAGCGCACGGCGTCCGCCCAATCCGAGCTTGGCGTTACGGTGAAACGACATCCCGGGCCTCCTTCTGGCCGTGGTCCTCGCAGACCCACAGCCTCGAAGGAGGCCCGGATAGATCACTCAGCCGTTCACAACCTGTGTGGGCGGGACAGCTAGCCGAGCGCGATCCGCCCCACGCGGGCGCCGAACCGGCGCGAGCCGGCCGGGTCGATCCCGCGGCGGTAGGTGAGGGCGACCACGACGACGGGCCCGGCGGGTGCGTAGACGAGCGCCGCGGAGTGGCGCGTCGAGGAGGTCCAGCCGTGCTTCTGCGCGGCGGGAACTCTCGCGGCGAGGCCGAGGATGCCCGCGTTGTCACCGGTTCGCTCGCTCGCGAGCAGCAGCCCGAGGCCGACGCGTGCCTCGTGCTGCGTCAGGCCGGCGCGGCGGCCGGCGGCGCGGTTCCCGGCCGCGGCCGCGTGGAGCGTGACGAGCACGCGACCGAGGTCGCGCGCCGTCGTCACGCGCCCCGTGACGGGCGGAACCAGCGCACGCACGGTGCCCGCGCGGTAGGCGCCGGGATAGGTGCTCGCGGCCGCGCCGAGCCGGCGCAGGCGGTCCTCGACGGCCTGGACGCCTCGGCGCTCGTCCCCGCCGCCGAGGAGGCGGAGCAGGCGGTTCGCCGCGAGGTTGGACGACCACCCGGTCAGCGCGGCGAGGTCGTGGGCGACCGGCGAGCGTTCCGGGCGCGGGCCGAAGCGGTCGAGGCCGGCGACGAGCACGCCCAGCTTGACGGTCGAGGCGGCCGGGAAGGGGGTCGTCTCGCCGCTGCCGGCGGCACGGCCGGTGCGGAGGTCGTGCACCCAGGCCGCCGCGGCGCTGTCGAAGCCGCGCGTCGTCGCGGCAAGCCGTCGGCCGAGCCCGGCGTCCAGGCGCGGCGCCCGCGCGGGAACGTCCGCCTGTGCCGGCAGGGGCTGGACGGCGACGCGCTCGGGTCGGATCGTGCCGGGGCAGGCGCCTCGGGCGAGCGCCGTCCGGGCGGCGGTGACCGCGCGCTCCCCCGCGTCGGTGGGCAACAGGCGGTCGAAGCGCTCCGTCGCCCGGACGGCGGCGATCGCGTAGCGGTGTGCGCCGCGCTCGGCACAGGTGGCGGCTGTCCGCGCTCCGATGCGCTCGGCGAGCGCGCGCGCCGCGTCGTAGCGCGCCTGGGCGAGCTCCGGATCGCCTCGCCGGGCGCCGGGCGTGGCGCGGTCGACGGCCAGGACGAGCTCCGCCAGGGGTGGCGCGAGCCCCGCAGCGGCCGGCCGGGCCTCGACTCCGCCGGCAGCCGCGGCGGCGAGCAGGAGCAGGCAGGCGACGAGGCGCATCGCCCGCATCCTGCCCGAGCTCAGGCGCGGATCGAGACGTGGACGGCGAGGCGGTAGCGCTCGCCGATAGACCCCGTGTTGAGAAGCGTGGCTCGGCACTGGCCCGGCCCGACGCTCGACAGGCGGATCGTCTCGCTCCTGAGCGCGGGGCCGATCGTCCGGCTGCGCGTCGTCGCGCCGCACGTCACGGTCAGACGTGCGCGGCTGCCGGACCGGGCGGGGCCCGGCAGCGAGGCGCTGGCGACGACCGTCCGTCCCGTACCAAGTAGGCCGAAGGAGGCCGTGTCGCCGTCGCCCGCGGCGAGGATGCCGCTCCGCTCGATCACGAGCGGGCGGATCGCGGGCGCGCCGGGGACGTCGTCGGGCGGCGGCGCCAGCCCGAGGTCGGCGAGGATCGCCTGCTCCACGACCGGCCCGGGCGGCTTCAGCCACGGGATGTTGTACGGCCGGCCGACGTTCAGGTAGGCGTAGTCCTCGGCGAAGATCTCCGCGATCGAGCGGCTCCAGCCCTTCTCGTAGGTGCGTGCGACGGAGTTCAGCTCGACCAGGCGGGCGAGCCCGCGGACCCGCCACCAGTTGCGCGTGCCGTTCGGCTCCTCCAGCCCGCCGTGCCGGCTGAAGGCGTCGACGTGGTGCCCGTACTCGTGGACGAGGGTGTGGGCGATGCCGCGCGTCGAGCCCACCGGGACGACGAGCACCCCCTCGCCCGAGCGCCGCTTGTAGCAGCCGGCCGCGGCCGGGCCGCACCGTTCGCGCAGGCCGTCCCAGTCGACGATCCGGATCGTGACGTGCTCGATCTCGTCGCCGTGTGCGACGCGGCGCAGGACGCCGGCGTACCAGCCGGGATCGACCGAGCCGGTGCGGACGTCGAAGCGGATCGTGCGCCCTTGCCCGTCGCCCAGGAGCACGTTCTCGGCGGCGGCCGGCCCTGCGAAGAGAAGGGCGGCCAGCCCGGCCAGCACGGCGATGGCGGCGCGGAACCCGATCGTCCGATCGTACGGACGGCCTCCACGCGGCCGGGTGAAGGCGCGGTTAAGCAGTCGCTAGACTTCGCGCGCCCCGCCGACGTAGCTCAGCTGGTAGAGCACTTCACTCGTAATGAAGGGGTCCCCGGTTCGAGTCCGGGCGTCGGCTCTCCAGGAGAGAACCATGAGAACCGTTCTCAGCTAGGGCTCCGGGGACAGGCTCCCGGAGGCA
>DASTPC010000297.1:0-7026 GCA_035720085.1 Gaiellaceae bacterium | reverse complement strand
TGAAGCGTGTAGATCGTCCGGCGGACGACGTCGTCCCAGCCTGCGCCGGCGGCCTCGAGCGCGACCTGGACGTTCCGCATTGCGGCCGCCGTCTGGCCGTGCAGGTCCTCGGCGGCCAGCGAGAAGTCCCGGTTCAGCCCGAGCTGCCCGGCGAGGTGGACGACCGTCGTCCCCTGCGCGATCGAGACGTGGCTGAACCCGGGCGCCGGGTGCAGGGCCGGCGGATTGACGAGGCGACGGTGCTCCATCTCGGCTCCTTGGCGGTCAGTCGTGGACACTCGCGGCCGCGACAGCGGCCGCCTTCAGGGATCTTCGCGCGCACGGGGATTCCCACGCGAATCCCCGTGCTTGCGCATGACAAGCGCCCGGAACTCCTCGTCGGTGACGAGCCTGCGCTGTTCGACGCCGACCCGCTTCACTTCCGCGAGCAGCCCGGCGCGGGCGCCCTCGGGCACGTCGAGGCCGAGCTCCTCGGCCTTGATCCGGATCGAGTCGAGCCCGCTCTTCTTGCCGAGCACGATTCCGCGCGGCGCGCCGACGAGCTCGGACGAGTACGGCTCGATCGCCGGCGGGTCGTGGAACTGGGCCGCGACGGCGCCCGACTCGCGGGTGAACAGCGTGTCGCCCGTGACCGGCTTCCACGGGGCGAGTGCGTAGCCGGAGCGCTCCTGCACGAGCCGCGCCAGCTCGCGGACGCGGTCGAGCCGCAGGCGCGTGGGGATGCCGTAGAGCGCCTCCAGGGCGAGCGCGACCTCGACGAGGTCGGCGTTCCCGGCGCGCTCGCCCATGCCGTTGACCGTGCCGTGCACCCAGGTGGCGCCGGCCTGGACGGCGGCGACCGCCGCAGCCGTCGCGAGCCCGAAGTCGTCGTGCCCGTGCCAGTGGACGGGGATCCCCGTGCCGACACGGTCGACCGTTCGCCCGACGAGGAACGCCGCCGCCTCCGGCGTCGCGATCCCGAGGGTGTCGACGACGACGACCTCCTGCGCGCCCGCCTCGACGGCCGTCGCGTAGGCGCGGTCGAAGAAGTCGAGGTTGGCGCGGCTCGAGTCGACGCCGAAGAAGGCGACGCGGATCCCGTTCGCCGTCGCGAAGGAGACGGCCTTGGCGATCCGCTCGAGCATCGTCTCGCGGGAGACGCCGAGCGCCTGCAGCTTGCCGTCCGAGATCGGGCTCTCGATCACCGAGGCGGGGACGCCGAGCTCCACCAGCGCCTCGACGTCGGCGGGGACGGCGCGGGAGAAGCCCCAGACCTCGGCCTCGAGCCCGGCGGCGGCGATCAGCTCGACGGCGCGCCAGTCGTCGTCGGAGACGCGCGGGAAGCCGGCCTCGATGCGGTCGATCCCGGCGTCGGCGAGGGCGCGCGCGATCTCCAGCTTGTCCTCCGGGCCGAGCACGACGCCGACGGTCTGCTCGCCGTCGCGCAGGGTCGTGTCGTAGAGGCCCACGGTCGCGTGCGGCTGCGGCTCGAGCGCGTGCCGGTTCACGTCGCCGGTCCAGAGCTTGTCGCGGTCGATCGTCACCGAGCCTCCACGATCCCGTCGGGGAAGGAACAGAGCTTCTCGGGCGCGCCCTCGGTGACGAGCCAGTTGTCCTCGAGCCGCAGGCCGCCACCGCCCTCCCAGTAGACGCCGGGCTCGATCGCGAGCACCATCCCTGCGCGGGCCTCGCCGCCGCCCGCCTGGTGCGCGTACGGCGGCTCGTGGGCGCGCGCGCCGACGCCGTGGCAGATCGGGTGCGAGGGCTGGCCCTCGTAGCCGGCGGCCGCCGTCTGCTCGCGCACGAGCCGGTCGAGCTCGGCGAGGCCGGCGCCGTCGGTCGCATGCGCCACCGCCGCGTCGTAGATCTCCGTCAGCGCCTGCTCCAGCTCGACGTAGCGCTGCTGCAGCTCGCCGACGACGAGGTTCTTGGTGTGGTCGCACCAGTAGCCGTCGGCGCAGACCCAGATCTCGAAGAGCGTCGGCTCGCCCTCGAGCACCGGCAGGTTCGACGTGGCGGTGAACGTCTTGATCCCCGGCCCCGCCCAGACCAGCGAGAAGCCGAGCGCCAGCTCGACCTGGCCCTTCCAGCCGGTGCCCTCGCCGTGCACGAAGGCCTGCCACTCTGCGGCTGCCTGCGCCTCCGTCAGCCCCGGCCGGATCACGCCCTGCACGTGCTCCATCGCGGCCGCGGCGATCTCGTTCGCGAGCCGCATCCGTTCGAGCTCCTGCTCGGTCTTGAGCGAGCGCGCCTCGGCGAGCAGGGCCGTCGCGTCGGCGGCGCCGGGGAAGGCGTCGAACCACGCCTTCGGATAGGTCGTCGGCTCGCCGACCATGCGGTCGGCGGCCTGCGTGCCGAGCGAGAGCTCGAGCCCGACGGTGCCGTAGTCGGCGGCGGCGCGCTGCGCCAGCTCGAGCGCGCGCAGCGTCGGCGGGCGCGGGTCGGAGGGGTCGTAGCCCGGGTAGAGGCGGACGTCCCAGACCCAGGCGGTGCGCTCGGCGTCCTCGGCGGACGGCTCGAGGCAGATGAGCACGGGGTCGCCCTCGCGCGGGAAGATCGCGGCGTCGTAGCCCTTCATGCCCCAGAAGTTCGTCAGGTAGAGGACGTTGTCGGGCGCGCGCACGACGAGCGCGTCCAGCCCGTCCCGCTCCATCAGCGCGCGGACGCGGTCGAGCTTCGCCTCGTCGAGCGGCCAGCTCACGGTGCCGATCCTACGCAGCCTGGGCGGGCCAGATCGGCTATGTACGTCGGGATCTGGGCGCATGCCGCTCGCGAACGGTGCTATGTCGTGTCGACGGAACGGGCCGGGCCCCTCGTCCGGATCGAGCCCGCTCGGCGGAAATTGCAGCCAGACCGGCTCGACCACGGCCCGGTGGCACTCGCGCAGCTCCGGGAGGCTGATCGCCCCGGCAGATCTCGGTCGAACGCGGGCGCCGTCTTTCCGTTCTTTTGCGTGACCCCGATAAGACGTGTCTAACCAACGTGACGACCGCGCGGCCAGCTCACCAGCGCACGCGCTCCCGGGCAGGCTCGCCGTGGCCCTCCTGCCACGAGATCACGGGGTTGCGGAGGACGCCGATCCGCTCGATCTCGCACTCGATCACGTCGCCGGGGCGCAGGTAGAGGGACGCCGCGTCGGGAGAGAAACCGGCGACGCCGGAGACGGTGCCGGTCGAGAGGACGTCGCCCGCCGAGTAGCCGAGCGCCGAGTAGTGGCTCAGGATCTCCGGGATCGTCACGCTCATCCGCGAGGAGTGCGAGGCCTGCCGTTCCTCGCCGTTCACCCGCAAGGTCATCGCCAGGTCGTGCGGGTCGGGGATCTCGTCGGGCGTCACGACCCACGGGCCGAGCGGGCAGAAGGTGTCGATCGCCTTGCAGAACGAGAACACGCCGGAGACCATCTCGCGCCGCTGGATGTCCCGGGCGGTGATGTCGTTGAAGATCACGTAGCCGCCGACGTAGTCCATCGCCTCCTCCGGCGAGAACCACTTCCCCGCTTGCTTCAGCACGACGGCGAGCTCGAGCTCGTAGTCCAGCTCCTCGGTCAGGTGCTCGGGGTAGATCACCGGCTCGTCGGGGCCGACGATCGCGTCGACGTTCTGGAAGAAGACGATCCAGGGGGCGATCTGGTGCGACCAGTCGACCTGCTTCGACTCCTCCTCGTGCTCGCGGAAGTTGCCGGCGGTGTGGAGGAACTTCTTCGGCACGATCGGCGCGCGCAGGCGCGTCTCCGCGAGCGCGACGCGCTCCCCGGTCTCGTCGGCGCCGCCGCGCTCGAACCACTCCCGCAGCGTCGGCACGTCGAGGACGGCGATCTCGTCCCCGTCCAGCACGCCGACGCGCCCCTGCCCTTCCCCGAACGTCACGAGCTTCACGCTGCCACCGTCTCCTCTCGTCGGACGAGCTTGTGTTGATTCAACACAAGCTCTTTCACGCCACGCCGCAGACCGCCATCGCCGCCCGCGCGTACACCTCGGCCGTCCTCGCCAGGCCGTCGATCTCCAGGTTCTCGCCCTTGACCGTGTCGAGCAGGCCCGTCGAGGTGCCGTAGTTGACGGTCGCGACGCCGTAGCGGGTGAGCGCGGAGGCGTCCGAGAACCAGCGCGTCACGTCACGCTCCGGGGGCGCTCCGAAGACCGCCTCGTGCGCCGCGTCGACGGCCGCCACGAGCGGGTGCGCCTCGTCGATCTCGGCACCGGGCGCCGTCACGTAGACCTCGCTCTCGACGCCGTAGTCCGGGAACCGCTCCGCCAGCCCGCGCACCAGGTCGAGCACCTGTCGGCGCGCGACGGGCATCGGCTTCGTGGGCGGCACGCGTACGTCCAGGAAAAGGTCGGTCCGGTGCGGCGTCCGCGAGACGCGCCAGCCGAAGCCGCCCTGGAGCGCGCCGACGTTGACGATCGCCCTGGCGCCGCGATACGCGTTCTCGGGGTCGTCCTCCCAGGTCGGGATCCACTCGAGCACGGCGTCCAGCACCTCGCGCATGCGCAGGATCGAGTTCTCGCCCCGGCGGCCCTCCGAGAAGGCGGTGTGGATGAAGTTCCCGCGCACGCCGATCCGCAGCCAGAGCGAGCCGAAGTGCCCGAGCACGACCTTGCCCTCGGTCGGCTCGCCGAGGATGCACATGTCCGCGACGCCGCCGTGGGAGACGAGGTAGCGCGTCCCGGCTGCGTAGCCGCGGAACTCCGCCCCCTGCGCGTCTCCCTGCTGCGTCTTCTCGATCTCGCCGCACACCGCGGCGACGAGCACGTCCCCGCGCAGCTGGAAGCCGGCGTCGGCGAGCGCGCGCAGCGCCTCCACGTAACAGGCGAGCGCGCCTTTCATGTTCGAGATCCCGAGCCCGTACAGGCGGCCGTCCTCGACGAACGCGGAGGGCTGAAAGCCCGGCACGCCGCGCAGCCACGGCTCCCGGCCGGAGTAGGACGTGTCCATGTGGCCGTTGAACATCAGGCTCGGCCCACCACCCGTCCCGGCCCGCACGCCGAGGACGTTCGCGCGGCCGTCCTCGACCTGCTGCCACTGCACGTGGAGGCCGAGGCCGTCCAGCAGCTCGACCATCAGCTCCGCCATCGCCTGCTCGGAGCCCGTGAAGCTCGGCGTGTCGATCATCCGGCTCGCCGTCTCGACGAGCCGGTCGCGGTCGACCTCGATCGCCGGCGCGGCGCTCATCCCTGCTCCAGCGCCCACTCGACCTCGACCGAGGCAGACGCGGCGAGCTCGCCGCCCTCCAGCGGGGGCGACGCAGCAGCCGCCACGCTGAAGCGGACCGTGTCCCCCCGGGGCTCCGGCCAGCCGGCCCGGGTCCCCGGCTCGCGAACGGCGACGATCGCGCCCAGCCTCGCGCCGAGCGCCTCGGCGTAGGCCTCCGCCTTCCTGCGCGCGTCGCGCGCGGCCTCCCGGCACGCCTCGAGCCGAGCCGGGTTGTCGCGAGCGACGCTCCACCACGGGCCGGCGACCTTCGCCTGGGCACGGTCGACCGCGGCGGCGAGCAGCCGGCCGGCGAGCTCCGGCTCCTCCACGCGGACGAGCAGCCTGTTCTCCGCCTGGTACCCGCGGTGCTGCCAGCGGCCGTCGACGTGCTCGCCGTGCTCGGCGACGGTCGCGCCCGAGGTCACGCGCCGCTCGGAGCTGATCCCGAGCTGGTCGCAGAGCCGCACCAGCTCGTCGCCGCGCGCCGCGACCTCCGCAAGCGCCTCGGCCGGCGTGGGCCGCAGTGCCTGGACGGTCAGCTCCAGCGTCGCCTCGTCGGGCGCGGCCCGGGCGAGGCCGGAGCCCTGGACGGTGACGCTCGTCATCGCCCCTCCCTCACGAGCGGAAGTGCGGCAGCACCTGCTCGCCGAAGAGCCGGATCTGGTCGTGGCGCCGATCGCCCCAGAGCTCGAGCATGACGTGCGTGCAGCCGGCGTCGCGGTACTCCTCGATCGCCTCGACACAGTCGTTCGGCGTGCCCGCGATCGGCTTGCAGCGGTCGAGCAGCGAGTCGGTCACCTTCTCCTTGGCGGCCAGCCGGCCTCCCCGTTCCATCGCGTCGGCGACCGGCCGGATCTCCTCCGGGTCGATCCCGGCCAGCTCGAGCAGCGTGTCGGCGGCGCCGGCGATGTTCTGCACCTTGTTGGCGAGGTACATGCCCGCGATCTCGCGCGCGCCGTCGCGCCCCTCGTCGCGGTCCTGGCCGATCGAGGCGACGACCGTGCAGCCCACGTCGACGTGGCCCGGGTTGCGGCCGGTCTTGGCCGCGCCGGCCGCGACGTTCTCACGGGTGTAGCGGACGAAGGCAGGCGTCGTGATCGACGGTGTGAGCAGCCCGTCCCCGATCTCGCCGCCGAGCTGCTGCATCAGCGGTGCGGTCCCCGCCACGTACACGGGTACGTCGTCCCGCGGCGCGTGCGCCTCGTCGGCCAGCGCGGGAACGTCCGCCGAGTACGCCTTGCCCTCGTATTCGAAGCGCCGGCCCGAGAGCACGCCGCGGACGATCTCGACCGAGTCGCGCATGTGCGCGAGCGGCTTCGTCACCTTCGGCGGCCCGCCCTGCTTCGTGTTGTTGAGGAAGATCTTCGACGTCCCGAAGCCGACGATGAAGCGCCCCGGCCCGGCCGCCTCCTGCACGACCCGGGCGTCCATCGCCGCCTGCACCGGGTGGCGGGTGTACGGGGAGATGATCCCCCAACCGATCGTCAGCCGCTTCGTCTCGCGCGCCATCAGCGCCGAGACGACGGTCGAGGAGCGCGCCTCCATCTGGTGCTTGCGCCACCACGGGTACGCCTCGGCCAGCCAGATCGTGTCCATCCCCGCCTCGTCCATGACGCGGGCGCTCGCGAGCATCTCGTCGAGGGGCTCCATCGTCAGCTGCATGACGCCGATGCGGAACGGAACTGCCACTGGGACCGCCTTCCCGGGTCGAGGTCATGTATCAGTAACATGTCACCGGCCCGGCGGCAAAGGAGAACGCGAACGCGGCGCCCGAGGGCGCCGCGTCCACGCTCGGGCGAGGAGCCTGGTCAGGGCATGATCACGCGGCCGCGGTGGCGGATCGTGAGCGTCGCGGCC
>DASTPC010000296.1:0-4131 GCA_035720085.1 Gaiellaceae bacterium | reverse complement strand
GTCGACCACTCGGTCGGCATCCGGTGCTTCGCCAAGCGCGGCGACACGGTGCTCGCGGGCGACGACCTCGCCGAGGTGCACGCGCGCGACGACGCCTCGGCGGTGGCGGCCGTCACGGCCGTGCTGGCGGCGTACGAGCTCGGCGACGGGGCGCCGCCGCCGTCCGGGATCCTCCTCGACGTGATCGGCTGAGCGCGCACGAGAGCGGTCTCGGATGGCGCAGCGCGGCAAGCGTCAACCGGCGAGAAGCCGGGGCCTCGCTAGGCTGACCGGGTGCCGGAGCTGCCCGAGGTCGAGACGGTGCGCACCCACATTGCGCCGCACCTGACGGGCCGGCGGATCGAGCGGGCCGTGATCCTGGATCCCCGGCTCGTGCGGCCGTTCGAGCCGGAGATCGTCGCCGGCGAGCTGCAGGGCGAGCGCGTGTCGGCGGTCGAGCGTCGCGGCAAGTATCTGATTGTTCGGTTCGACAGCGGTCGTGTGCTCCTCATCCACCTCCGGATGACGGGGTCGTTGCGTCACGCGCCGCGCGGGTCGGTCGACGGCGACGCGCATCGACGCGCGGTTCTCAGTATGGACAACGGGTCGGACGTCGTGTACCGCGATGTGCGGCGCTTCGGCACCTGGGAGCTGCTGGAACCGGCGGACGTCGCTCCGTATCTCGCCAGCCGCCTCGGCCCGGAGCCGCTCGACGGCTTGACCGCCGCCGCACTCGGGTCGCGTCTAGCCGGCCGCCGAGCGCCGCTGAAGGCGGCGCTGCTCGACCAGCGGACGGTCGCGGGGCTGGGGAACATCTACGTCGACGAGGCGCTCTGGCACGCGCGGCTCCATCCGCTGCGACCGGCCGGCAGCCTCGACGCGAACGAGGTGCGACGGCTCCATCGGGCGGTTCGGCTCGCGCTGCGCCTCGGGATCGAGCGGCAGGGCGCCTCGTTGCGCGACTACGCGCTGCCCGACGGGGCGAGCGGATCGATGCAGGACGAGTTCCGCGCGTACGGCCGCGAAGGGGAGCCATGCGACCGGTGCGGCTCGCCGCTCGCCAAGATCCGCGTGGCGGGCCGCGGCACGTGGTTCTGCCCGGCGTGCCAGCAGGCGCCGGCGGGATAGACCGGCAGGCTCGGGACGCCGTACCCGCTGGGGCCGTCTTTACACTGACGCACGGTGGCCAGGACCGCGAAGACCGAGGCGGTCGTGCTCCGATCGTTCCGCCTCGGCGAGGCCGACCGTGTGCTGCATCTCTACACGCGGGAGCAGGGGAGGGTCGGCGCCGTCGCCAAGGGCATCCGCAAGACGAAGTCCCGCTTCGGCGGCCGGCTGGAGCCGTTCTCGCATGTCGAGGTGCTCCTGCACCGCGGCTCCGGCGAGCTCCAGACGGTGACGGGCGCCTCGCTCGTGGCGTCCAACCGGCAGATACGCGAGGAGCCGTATCGGCTCCGCGTCGGCCTGATCGGCCTCGAGGCGATGCTCCGCCTCTTTCCCGAGCAGGAGGCGAACGAGCGGGCGTTCGTCGCCCTGGCGCGGTTCCTCGACGCCCTCGCAGTGGCGCCGGCGCGACCGGCGCGACCGGCGGTCGACCCGATCGTGCTCAGCTTCCAGCTGAAGCTGCTCTGGATCAGCGGGTACCTGCCCCACCTCGACAGCTGCGTTGAGTGCGGCGCCTGCGAAGGCCTGGTCAGCTACGTGCCCGCCGCCGGCGGAGCGGTCTGCGGCGCGTGCGAGAGCGGTGGGATCGGGCTTTCCTCCGGGGGGTTGCGCGCCATCCGCATGATGCTCCAGACGCCGATCGCGGCGGCAGGAGACGCGGGGTGCGTCGACCGGGCGGCGCGTGACGCGCTCGCGGTGCTGACCGCCTCCTACGAGCACCACGTCGGCTTCCGGCTGCGGACGCTGACCGCCTGAGCGCCCGTCCCGAGCGGCACTCGCGCGGGCGTTGCACGATTGGCACGAAGGCGTTACCCACGCGTTCGAGGTTCACGAATAGGCTCGAGCCGTGGGGAGGAGGCCGGTGGCCCGGGGAGATGTCCGCTCCGGGCGTGACTCGACCGGGCGTGTCTAGAAGCGCTCGAGCGCGCTGCCGAGCGTGCCCTCGGCGAGCACCTGGGCAGTCAGCTCCCGCCGTCCGGGCTGGACCTCGCGGCGGACGATCCCCTCGTCGTCGACCCGGTACTGCCCGACCCAGTCCAGGCGCGGCGAGTAGACGTGGATGGTCACGGCCGGCTCGCCCTCCGCATGCTGGACGCGGTGGACGTAGCCCGGCCCGCCCGCCCGCGAGTCGCCGGGCCCGAGGCGCCACTCGACGTGGCCGCCGGCGTAGCGCATCCAGTCCTCGCGGACGTGACCGCGCGCGACCGCGAGCCCGACCCCGCAGACGTCGTGGTCGTGGAAGCCCGTCGCCTGCCCCGGCATCCAGGAGAGCACCCACGCGTCCAGCCGGTCGTCCTCGAAGAGGAGCTCGTAGCGGCGCCGAGACCGGTCGGCGCGAACGAGCGGCTCCCAGAGGTCCGCTCGCAGCGCCACGTCGCGGGCGAGCTCTTCGAGCTCGGCAGGCGTCAGCACGCCCTCGTGCGGCAGCAGGTCATCGAGGGACGAGAGCGCCGGGTCGAAGCGCGGCGCGGCCGCCGGGATCGGGGTCGAGGTCGATGGGGGCACGACGGCAATCGTACGTACGAGCAGGACGGCGTCTCGGTTTTGTCCAGGGGAACGACAACTGCTCGGCCGCAGACGTCCGCTGTGGGCGCGCCCTCGCGCCCAGGTTCCGGCAGCATGGCGGCGTGAAGCGCGACCTGGGGGACGGCTACGAGCTCGACGACGATCGCAGCCGCGTCGACCGCGAGCTCGTCCACCGGTACCTGAGCGAGGAGTCGTACTGGGCCGAGGGGCGGCCGCGGGCGGTCACGGAGGAGCTGATCGCCGGCGCGGCACGCGTCGTCGGCCTCTATCGCGACGGCAGCCAGCTCGGTTTCACCAGGACGGTCTCGGACGGGCACACGACCTCGTATCTCGCCGACGTGTTCGTCCTCGCCGAGCACCGCGGGCGGGGGCTGGGGGTCGAGCTCGTGCGGTTCACGGTCGACGAGGGCCCCTACGCGCGGACGAAGTGGCTGCTGCACACGGCCGATGCGCACGCCCTCTATCGCAAGCTGGGCTTCTCCGAGCCCGGGGCGAGAACGATGGAACGGTGGAGCACGAGCGAGGGATGAGCGCCGTCGACGAGCGGCACCTGCGGCGCGCGCTCGAGCTCTCGCACGAGGCCGTCGCGCGAGGCGACCGGCCGTTCGGCGCCGTGCTCGCCGACCCCGGCGGCCGCGCCCTGCTCGAGGCCTCGAACACGCAGCTGACGTCGGGGGACCTGACAGGGCACGCCGAGCTGAACCTCGTCCGCGAGGCCGCCGCACGGCTCGGCCCGAGCTCGCTCGAAGGAGCGACCGTCTACGCGAGCGGTGAGCCCTGTGCGATGTGCGCCGGCGCGCTCTACTGGAGCGGCGTCGTCCGGCTCGTCTATGCGCTCGGCGCGGAGGCGATCTACGCGCTCACAGGCGACCCGCCGGACGCGCTCCGTCTGGGCTGCCGCGAGGTGCTCGCCCGCGGCGGCCGGCCGGTCGAGGTCGTCGGGCCGCTGCTCGAGAGCGAGGCCGCCGCGGCGTTCCGCGGCGCTTGAGCCCTCAGCTTCGCCGGCCCACGCAC
The DNA here is from genome assembly GCA_035720085.1 of Gaiellaceae bacterium. Lineage (GTDB taxonomy): Bacteria > Actinomycetota > Thermoleophilia > Gaiellales > Gaiellaceae > Gaiella. The sequence continues at coordinate 447 of DASTPC010000296.1, read as the reverse complement.
TGCGCGTTCGAGCGCCGCCTGCAGCGAACCTGCAGCACGGCGGCCGCCACGCCGGCCGGCACGGGAGGAGGCGCTGTTCAGCGCGGACCTGTGGCAGGCCCGTGGAACTTGGCGTCGGCAACGTCGCGCTGGCGAACCGTGCTCGGCAGCCCACGGGCTCAACGTCTCCGCGCGGGAGGCGACCGCATGCGCCCGCCCCTCCGCGTTCTGCTCGCCGATCGGGCGCGCAGTCCGTCCCGCGCGGCGACGACTCGCGGCCGCGGTGTCCGGAAGGCGAGCAGAACACGCGCGGCCTGTGCCCGCTCAGTGGAGCGAGCGGCCCGCTCTGCGGCCCTGTGCCCTCCGGGGGCGCCGGCCGGCGCCGATTAGGATGGCGGGCCGATGGCCCTCGACTTCCAGCAGATGATCGCTCGCCTGCAGGCCTACTGGGCGGAGCAGGGCTGCGTC
>DASTPC010000295.1:0-3046 GCA_035720085.1 Gaiellaceae bacterium | reverse complement strand
GCTCGCGATCATGGTCCTCCCTCCCGAGGAGCTCGCCGACTCGGCCCGGGGCCTCGACATCGACGGCGAGCTGTCCGGGGTGAGCTCGCCCGACGACGCGGCCTCGGCCAGCGTCGATCCGGCGGACACGCCGGGGGACATCCGGCAAACCGGGCGCCGCGCGGGCTACGACCTCCACCTCGTCGACCTCGACCTGGGCTCTCTGCAGGGCAAGGCAGGGCCGGTCGAGACCGCGTCGGGCGTGGAGCTGTTCGCGACTCCGGAGCAGGCGAAGGCGTACCGCACCGACGTGCTCGGCGCCTACGGCCGCTTCGTCGGCAAGGAGATCTCGCCGGCGGTGAAGCTCGTGCGCGCCGAGCCGGAGGACGTGGACGTCGGCAGCGAGGCGACCCTCGTCCGCTCGACGCTGACCGGCGACGGCTTCGTCGTCCACTCGACGTCGGTCGACTTCCGCGTCGACCGCGTCGTCGGCACGGTGCTGCTCTCCCGCGCGGACGACCGGGACGTCTCGGACGAGGCGGTGCGCCTGGCGCAGGCGCTGGAGCACCGCATCCGCGATGCTGCCGCCGGCAGCCTCGACGACACGCCCGTGCAGATCGACGGCGCCCGCAGGGCTGCGCCCGCCAAGGCGCCGAAGGGCGCGCAGGACCTCGACGGGTACGCACTGGCGACCGCCGACCTCCCCGCCGGCACGTTCGTCGACGACGAGGAGTACGCCGGCGAGCAGGACGGCCTCCGGTTCCGGCGGAGCTTCGTGGTCGGGTTGCGCAAGATCGGCGGCTCGCAGGTCGCCTCGCTCGAGAGCGCGGTCGTGCGCACCGCCGGCCCGCGCGCGGCGCTCTCCGGCGTCGTTCAGCTCGCGCTCGTGCTCAGCGGCCCGCAGGGGCCGGCGTTCTTCACGCAGGTGTACGAGCAGGGCGGGCGCTTCCGGCCCCGTGACGTGAGGGTGGCGGTCGTCCAGGTGCCGGCGATGCCGACCGGTTTCATCGCGTTCGTGCGCTTCGCCTCGCCGCTCGGCAAGGTGGAGTCGGCGCTCGGCGTCGTCGCGGTCGGCCGGCACGTCGGCCGGATCACCGTCGTCTCGCCGGCCGGCCGGCTGAAGCCGGCGGACGTGGCGCGCCTGCTCTACGCCCAGGCGCGGCGGATGAGCCGCTGAGTGCTCGTTCGCGCTCGTCGTAGGGACGTTGTCTTCGCCCCTACGCGCGCGCCGGGAGCAGCAGCCGCAACCCCCCGGGGTCGACGCGGAGCCGGAGCGGCGAACGCAGGTCGACGGGCTCACCGTCGACGGCGGCTCTCGCCGGGCTCGTCCGCGTCTCGATCGTCACCTCCTCGACGCTCGTCTCCGTCCAGCGGAGCCGGCGGAGTCCACGGGCCGAGTAGACGTGCAGCGCGCCCCCGTCGAGGCGCTCGCGCGCGCCGAGCGAGAAGAGGTCGAGGCGGTACTCGTTGTTCGCCACGAGGACGACGCTCGCCCGCACCTCCTGCCCGGCTACGACGAACCGCTCGGTGCGCCGGTGGTCGCGCAGCGAGAGCGCGAGCGCGCGCAGCCGCGCGAACGCGGCGTCGCGGCGCCGGTGGTGCTCGCGCCGGTGGACGAGCTGGGCGTAGATCCCGAGCGAGACGTTGTTCAGGAAGACGCGGTCGCCGACGCGGCCCACGTCGACCCGGCGCTCCAGCCCGGCCCCGAAGGCGGCGAGTGCCTGCAGCGGCTGCGAGTCGTCCAGGCCCACGTCCCGGGCGAAGTGGTTGCGGGTGCCGTAGGGGACGCAGACGAACGGCAGGCCGCGCTCGACCGCCACGCCGGCGACCGCCCCGAGCGAGCCGTCACCGCCGGCCATGCCGAGCATCTCCGCGTCGGCCTCGCGGGCGAGCGCGGCGAGGTCGTCGCCCGGCTCCAGCGCCCGCACGGCGACGTCCAGGGCCGCCGCCGCCCGCTCGAGCTCCGCGACCGACGGCCCGCCCTTCCCCGAGCGCGGGTTGACGAGGAGCAGCCCCCGCACCGGTCAGACGTCGCGGTAGCGGGCCTCGACGAGGCAGTAGAGCCCGTACGCGAGCAGGCCGACCGCGACGACGCCGAGCAGCCACGCGCCGTAGGGCTGGCCGGCCAGCGTGCGCAGCGCGCCGTCGAGGCCGATCGCCTCGGACGGGTCGTACTCGACCGCGGCCTTGACGAGGAAGCCGCCGATCAGCACGAAGACGACCATCCGTGCGAGCAGGCCGACGGTGCCGATGCGCCCTCCCCAGCGACGCTCGCCCTCGCTCATCGCGCCCGTGCGCCACCGCTCCTCGAAGTCCTGCGTGAAGGCGCGGTAGCCGTTGTAGAGGCCCGCCCCGACGAGGCACAGGCCGCCGGCCGCGACGAGCCACCGTCCGGCCGGCCAGTCGAGCACCGTGCCGGCCGCCTCACGCGCGTGCTCGGTCTGCGAGCTCGAATTCCGGTGGCCCAGGATCAGGTTCACGACGCCCGCCGTCAGCGCCGCGTAGATCACGGCCCGGCCGAGGTAGCCCGCCCGCTTCGCAAGGCCTTCCTCGCGGTCGACGAGGGCCGCGAGCAGCCGCCAGAGGGCGTAGGCGGCGAAGCCGAACGCGAGCGCGACGAGCACGACCGTCCCCCACGTCTCGCCCGAGATCGTCTCGAGCGCGCCTTCGCGGTCGGTCGCCTTGCCTCCCGCGCCGGCCGCCAGGCCGAGCGCGAGCACGCCCACGAGCCCGTACGAAGCGGCCTTGGCCGTGAGGCCGTACCGCGCGAGGCGGTCGACCCAGGTGCTGTGACGGACGCGCCGGCCGGCGGCCTGCGCCCGGGTGCCGATCGCCTCTGCGCGCGTGTGTCCCACGGCGGCGGTTGTACCCGCGACGCCGCCCGCGGGAAACGGACCGGGCTGGATGCTTGACCGGAAAATGCCGCGCAGCCGGGGGCGTTCACGACCAAGCCGGGCGCCGCATGTACGCGCCGTGCAGCCTAGAAGCCTGTGCGGTGATGAACCGGCGCCGCGTCGTGGGCGTCATCCGGCCCGCCGGGATTTTCCGGTCAGGCATCTAGCCGGAG
>DASTPC010000294.1:0-15977 GCA_035720085.1 Gaiellaceae bacterium | reverse complement strand
CCGGGCTCTCCGGCGCAGGAGCAGCAGGCCCGCGAGGCCGGCGAGCGCGGACACGCCGCCGGCGATCCAGAGCGTCCCGCGGGCACCGATCGCCACGACGAGCACGCCGCCGGCCGCGAGCGCGCCGAGCTCCGCCGCGTTCCGCAGACCGTTGTAGGCGGCGAACGCCCGCCCGTGCGCCTCGGCGGGGACGCGCTCGTGGATCATCGTCCGGAAGGCGACGTTCTTGAGCCCGTGCCCGATGCCGCCGACCGCGTAGCCCGCCAGCATCACGCCGTATGCCAGGACGAGCGGCGGCAGCGCCTTGCCGAGGCCCTGCACGGCGACGGCGGCGAACGCCGCGGTGGCAAGGAGCGCGGCCGGCACCCGCTTCGCGACGACGAGCGCGCCGACGATCATCCCGACCGTCCACGCGGTGTAGACGGCCGAGAAGGCGACGTCGCCCACCCCGAGGACGTCCTTCGCGAAGAAGACGTCGGCGGGGATCGAGGCGGACATGAACAGCAGCGACACGAACGCCACGGTCATCGCGAGCGCGAGCAGGCGGTCGCCGAAGAGCTGCAGCACGCCGTCCCGCGCGCGGGGGCGAGGGCCGGTGCCGGTGACCGGCGCCGGGGGCCGGCGCGCCCGCAGCGCGAGCGCGGCCGCCGCGACGACGAGGAAGCTCGCGGCGTTCGCGAGCATCGCGACGCTCGTGCCGCCTGCGGCGGTGAGGACGCCCCCGAGCAGCGGCCCGCCCGTGAAGCCGACGTAGCGCGCCGTCTCGACGTGGCCGTTCACCTCCTGGATGCGGGCCGTGCCCGCGACCGCCGGCACGAGCGCGAACTCGGCGGCCTGGGAGATCGCGAAGCCGACCCCGAGCGCCGCAGTCAGGGCGAGCACGACGCCGGTCGAGCCGACGAATGCGAGCGCGGCCGCGAGCGCGGCCTGGACGAAGGCCACGAGGGCCAGCAGGCGGGTCGTCTCGAAGCGGTCGACCAGCAGGCCGACGTGGCCGGCGAGCAGAACGGACGGCGCCCAGAGGCAGATCAGCAGCGCGGCGACGGCGAGGCCCGACTCGCTCATCTCCTTGATCGCGAGGAGCAGCGCGACGTTCGCCAGCCAGTCGCCGAGCGCGGAGACGCCGATCGCGCCGGCGAGCAGCCGGACGTCACGCTCACGGAGCACGCTGGGCCGCGCCATCTCCCGCGACCGAGTATGGCGCGAGCCGGAGACGGTCGTCTAGACGGGGCCGACGTGCCCGCGGCCCAGCTCGGTAGGCGAGCGGCAGCCGAGGAGCGCGAGCGCGGTCTGGAGCTCGTCGCGCAGGATCTCCAGCACGCCGCGGACTCCCTCTTCCCCTGCCGCCGCGAGCCCCCACACCGCCGGCCGGCCGACGAGCACCGCGCTCGCACCGAGGGCGAGCGCCGCGGCGACGTGCGAGCCGCGGCGGACGCCGCCGTCGAACCACACCTCGAGCCGGTCGCCGGCCGCCTCCACCACCTCGGGCAAGGTGTCGAGCGTGGCTCCGACGCCGTCGAGCTGCCGGCCGCCGTGGTTGGAGACGACCACTCCGGCAGCGCCGTGCTCGGCCGAGAGGACGGCGTCCTCGCCCGTCAGGACGCCCTTGACCAGAACGGGCACCTCCACAGACGAGGAGAGCTGCTCGAGGTAACGCCAGTCGACGGTCGGGTCGAAGAGCGAGAGCGCGTGATGGGCGCTGCCCCGCGCGCGGGCCGCCGCAACCGCCGGCACCTCCTCCTCGGGCAGCGCCCACGCGCCTCGGAGCTCGCGCTCGCGCTTGCCGACCACGGGCAGGTCGGCGGTCAGCACGACGGCGCGGCAGCCGGCGGCGACCGCCCGCCCGACGAGCTCGGCCGTCAGGCCGCGGTCGCGGAAGACGTAGAGCTGGTGAAGCAGCGTCGCGTCAGGCGCCGCGGACGCGACCTCCTCGACGGTCGCGGTCGCGAGCGTCGAGACGCACATCGCCGTGCCGGCGGCCGCGGCCGCGCGCGCGGTCGCCGCCTCTCCGTCGGGGTGCGCCCGCCGCTGGTAGGCGACCGGCGCGACGAGCACCGGCAGCGCCAGGTCGAGCCCGAGCGTGGTCACGCGTGTCGAGACGTCCCCGACGTCGCGCAGCACGCGGGGCCGCAGGCGCAACCGCCCGAACGCCTCGACGTTGTCCGCCATCGTCCGCTCGTCGCCGGCGCCGCCCGCGAAATAGCCGAGCCAGGGCTCCTCGAGGCGCTCCTCCGCCAGGCGCTCGTAGTCCGCGAGGCAGACGGGGTCGCCCACGGACGCACCCTAGAGGCTCAGAACGGGTAGGGCATCAGGCTCCACGCCGCCGCGGCGTACCAGGCGCCGAAGGCGAGCGTGACGACGCCGAGGGCCGGCGCGACGGCGCCGACCGCGGCAATCCCCGGGCGCGTCGACAGCGTGATGCCGAACCCGGTCGTCACGATCGCCATCGAGACGGCGGTGAAGAGCGCGAGCACCAGGAGGCACGCGACCGCGACCGACGTCGACGGGATCGCGGCGAGCAGGAGGACGCCGACGCCGGCGCTGCCGCCGAGGCCGTGCACGAGGCCGATCGAGAACGCCCCCAGCGGCGTGCGGACGGGATGCCGGTGGTGCTGGTCCTCGTGCACGTGCGCGTGGAGGTCGAAGTAGCCGTGGCGCCAGCGGACGAGCAGGCGGATGCCGAGGAAGACGATCACGGCGGCCACCGCCGTCTCGGCGCCCTGCTGCACGCGCTCGGGCAGGAAGCGGTCTGCGAGGAGGATCGGCAGTCCGAAGGCGACCAGCGTGAGCGCGTGCCCGAGCCCCCAGTAGAGCCCGAGGCGCGCGGCCCGACGGGCCGCGCGGTCGCGCCCGGAGGCGACGAGCGTCGTGATCGCGGCGATGTGATCCGGGTCGGTCGCGTGGCGCAGGCCGAGCAGCGCGGCGACGAGAAGGACGACGGCGACCGAGGCGCCCGTCGAGAGGTGGACGATCGTGTCATCGAGTCCGAACATGGCCCTGGTTCGTCCTCCGCGCGGGATCGGTTCGGTCCGGCACCGCCTAGACGACCTTCGGCAGCGCGCGCAGCGTCATCGCCACACCGATCCCGAGGATCAGGAAGGCGCTGACCGCCGGCAGGGCGCGGACGAGCGGCCCCTCGAAGCTGAGGCGGGAGAACGCCCCGCGGGCGCCGATCGCGAGCAGCCCGATCCCGGAGACGACGGCGGCGAGGCCGACGCTGAACGCAAGGATCAGCACCATCCCGAAGGCGACGCGGTGGAGCGAGATCGCGGCGAGCAGCACGACGAGCGCCGTCGGACAGGGAAGCAGCCCGCCCGAGACGCCCGCCGCGAGCAGGCCGCGGGCACCGCTGCCCGTCTCGGGCAGGTGCGCGTGGGCGTGCTCCTCCTCCGTCAGGTGGTCGTGGTCGTGGTGGTCGTGGTGGTGGTGGTGGTAGTCGGGGTGCGCGTGCACGGCGGCGCCGGCGCGCGCGGAGCGCATGCGCTGCCGGAGCACCGCCGCGCCGACGGCGACGACGAGCACCGCCGAGACGAGGTTGAGCCAGGGGTACAGCTGCTCGGGCACGACCAGCTCCGAGAGGAGCAACGTGACGAGGCCGAGCGAGAAGACCCCGATCGTGTGCGTGACCGTGACGATCCCGCCGAGGGCGAACGCGTCGCGGGAGCGGCCGCGCGTGCCGACGAGGTAGGCGGCGACGACGGCCTTGCCGTGCCCGGGCGTGAGCGCGTGCGCGGCGCCCCAGAACGCAGCGACGAGCAGCGAGAGCAGCACGACGCCGGGGGAGAGGTCGTCGCGCGCGACCAGCGACTCGAATCCGCCTCCCTCGTGCGCGGGCGCCGCCGTCTCGCCGAGCCGGGGCGGGATGCCGTCCCCGTCCGCGAGCGCGAACGTCGCGATCGCGGAGTCGACGTCCAGCGGCGAGCGGAGCAGCGCCGCCGGGTAGGCGCGCAGGGCGTCGCTCTCGCTCTCCGCCGGAACGGACGCCCTGCGCACCGCCGCGCCGTTCGAGGCGCGGACCGTGATCTCGCGCCAGCCGACGCGCGAGCCGAACGTGTGATCCTCGAGCACGAGCCTCGAGCCTCTGGCCGCGGCCTCGTAGACGGCCTCGAAGCGGAGCGTCTCGAGGCCGCCCGCACCGGGTCGCGCCGAGGTGCGCGACTCGAGCACGCGCAGCGCCGAGCGGCGCCCGTCGACGGTCAGGCGCAGGTCGCCGGCAAGCCGGCGGGCGAAGCCCGGCGCGCGCACGCGCGCGCCGTCCTGGAAGGTGGGGATCTCGGCCAGGTCGAGGACGTAGCGGACGTAGATCCGCCCGCCCGAGAGCTCGACGCCGGCATAGCGGTTGACCGTGAAGTTGCCGAGCGGATGGGCCGAGGCGAGCGCGGGCAGGGCGAGCGCGGCGAGCACGGCGAGCACGGCGGCGAGAACGAGCAACCTCCTCATCGGAGCGCCTCCCGGGCGATCGGAGCCTGCAGGAGCGAGAAGTGCGGGTTGAGGCCGAGCGCACGCCGGAACCAGGCCCTGGCCTCTGCCGGACGGCCGAGGCAGCGCTCGATCGAGCCGCGGTGGAAGAACATCGAGGCGTCCCGCGTGCCGAGCCGGAGCGCCCGCGTCGACCAGCCGAGCGCCTCTTCGCAGCGGCCGTTCCGCGCGAGTGCCCAGGCGAGCGTGTCGTCGGCCTGGACGGAGCGGCGCTCGACCCGCGCCGCCCGCGCGGCTGCGAGCGCGCGGCCCAGGCGCCGGCCGTGGTCGAGGTCGAAGAGCGCGCTCTCGAGGTCGGTGCGGACGCCGTTCGCGTTCAGGACGCGCTCGATCGCCTGGACGGTCTCGTACTGGCGCCGGGCCTCCTCGCGCCGCCCGGACGTCCAGAGCAGGTCGCCGAGCGTGCCGAGGAACTCGGGCAGCGGTACCGCCTCGACCGCACGCTGGGCCAGGGCGATCGCCCGCCCGCGGTCGCCGCGGGCGGCCTCGACCCGCGCGAGCGCGTCGAGGGCGTAGACGTAGCCCGGGAAGGCCTGCAGCGCGAGGCGGTACTCGCGCCCGGCCGCCTCCGCCCGGCCCGTGTTCCAGAGGAGCTTGCCGAGGTGGACGCGCACCCACGCCGTCGGCTCGGCCAAGCCCTGGGCCGGCCCGAGGGCGAGCCGCATGGCGGCGAGCGCGCCGGCGGTGTCGCCGAGCAGCTCGCGCGCGTAGGAGACGCGCGCGTAGGCGGCGACGCTCGGCTTGAGCGTCGCCATCCGGTCGAAGGCACGGAACGCCTCGTCGTAGCGGCCGAGCTCGACCAGCGCGTCGCCGACGACCCCGTAGCTGCGGGCGCTGAAGGGCGCGAGCCGCTGCGCCTGCCGGCCGAGGCGAAGCGCCTCGCGGAAGCGGTGCCGCGAGAGCGCGAGCGCCGCCAGGCCGTTGGTCGCGAGCGGGTCGCGCGGCGCGATCGCGAGCGCCTGCCGGAGCGCCCGCTCGGAGAGCGGGTAGAAGCTCGCGTCCGCCGTCTCGCGGGCCCGCTGCTGGTAGCCGAGCCCGAGCAGCGTCAGGTCGAAGGCGTCGGCGGCTCCGCCGGCGACGCGCTCCTCGAGGCGCCTGACCTCGGCGGCGGTGTCGCCCGGCGCGAAGCCGGAGAGCGCTAGCTCGGCCGCGACCGCCGGCGGCGGCGCCGGAGCGGCCGCACGCTCCGACCCGCCGTCGACGAGTGCGCCGCCGAGCAGGGCGACGGCGGCGGCGCTGACCGCCGCCGTCGCTCCCACCAGGAGCCTGCCCGGCCGCATCGCTAGCTCTCGTACCCCGACGTCGGGGCCGCGAGGTATGGAAACGCCGGCGAGAACGCCCGGTCGTTGGCGTCGACGCCGTCCCCGATCGTGTTGTTCGGGGTGAAGTTGCAGAGCCCGAGCAGGCTCTGCAGGATCGGCCCGTACCCGCAGGCGACTGCGCGGAGCTCGATGTCCACGACGTCGTCGGCGAGCCGGCGACCATTGGGGAAGCCCTGCAGGTCGCCCTCGAGCACCCCCAGCCGCTTGGGAGCAGCGGTCACGGGGACGTCGAAGTTGAGCCGGAGCAGGTCGGCCTCCCGAGGCCCGGTCGAGTTGAAGTTCTCGGTGACGCCGGGCACCTTGCCGATGCCGGTCAGCAGCACGGCGACGAGATCGTCGCGTCCGGTCGTCGGCGTGTCCGGCAGGGCCGGGTAGAGCAGGTTGACGAGCGAGGCGAGCTCCGGCGAGCGGTAGCGCTCGCGGAACTGCTTGTCGTCCTCGGGATCGGTCCCGTTCCACTGATCCTTCTGGCCGAGCGGGATGATCACCTCGTTGATCAGCGGGTTGCCGAGGCGGGAGACCTGGATCTCCGGGCCGGCGGCCCGCTCCTTGCCCGGCAGGCGGACGGTGACGGCCTGCCGGCTGGCGCTCGCGTAGATGCCGAGCACCTTGCTCTTGGTCGTGCCGATCTTCGCGATCGGGACCTGGAGGGCGATCGCGTGCGTGTTGTACCCCGAGACGTTGTCCACGCCCGCCGCCGCCGGCAGCGGCAGCAGGTGGAACGGGTTGAACGGCCGCAGGCCCGCGAGGTCGAAGATCGAGCCGAGATCGACGTAGAACGGGTCGTCGACCTGGCCGGCGAAGACCTTGCTCCCGTCGGACAGCGTCGACACGGCCGAGCCCATCAGCGCGCCGTAGTTGGGCGTCGAGCGCACCCCGACGTTCACGGGCGGCGTCGGGACGTTCGTGCCGAGCACCTCCCGCTTGCCGTCCCGGGTGACCTTCGTCACCGTGTACGACTGCGGCCGGTTCCAGTCCGTGTCGTCGAGCGACGTGATCGGGCCGGTGTTGTAGAGGAACGAGTTGGGGTTGCGGAGCCCCGTCTTGAACCGAAACTGGTACGAGACGTCCTCCTTCGCGTCGCCGTCGTTGTCGACGTTGATCGCGTAGGTGACGTCGTCGTCGAACTGGGCGAAGTTCGGCCCTCCGGCCGGCTCCTCGAGCGGGATGTACGTCGCGATCAGCGTCACCGTGTCCGGCCGGTCCGGGCTGCGGAACGCATAGACGTCGACGTTGTCGGCACCCGGGTCCTCGCTGATCAGCGGCGCCTCCCGATGGCTCGACGCGCGGGCGCCGTCCGGCGTGACCCCGCGGACGACGGTCGCGAGCGCGGCGGCTGCGACCAGCAGGAAGAGCCCTGCGATCGCGCTGCGCTTTCTCATGCTTGCCTCCCTTTCGTCAGTCGTGTGCGGCGGAGAGCGACGGACGTTGTTCGCACCAGTCGGCCGACCGGTTCGCCGGCCGCTCGATCGGGCCGAGCGCTCCGCACCAATGGCGGGGCGGCGCCCGCTGTGGGCGTCGCCAAGGCAGACGAGGGCGCGGCTCTCATCGCGCGCCGCGCCCTCGCCAGACCGGGAGGGTCAGGGCTTCTGCAGGCCCTTCGAGTTGACGAACCCGCTCTTCGGATCCGCCTGGTACGGGAAGACGTCGAGCGTCTCCACGTCGTCGCCGTCGACGCCGTCGCCGAGCGGCAGCTTCGTGCCCTCGAGGAAGCCGCCGACCGCCTGCTCGGCGATGTCGACGACGTCGTCGGAGAGGCGGCGGCCGTTCGGCCACCCCTGCGTGTCGCCGCCGAGGACGCCCAGCCGGTTCGGGCTCTTCGCCACCGGGATCGACAGGTTGAGCCGCAGCACGTCGGCGAGCTTCGGCCCGGTGAAGTTGAGCTTCGGCACGCCGGTCAGGAGCACGGCGACGAGGTCGTCGCGGCCCGTTTCGGGAGCGCCCAGCTTGTAGAGCTGGTTGATCACCTTCGCGAGCAGCGGCTCGGTGTAGTACTGCCGGAACCGCGACTCGTTCCACGGCTGCTGCGCGTTCCAGACGTCCTTCAGCTGCGTCGGGATGATCACCTCGTTGACGAGCGGGTTGCCGAGCCGGTTGACCTGCGTCCAGGCGCCGCGGTCGCGGGTCACCTGGCCGCGGGTCGTGATCTTGCGCCGGTCGACCGACGCCCACACGCCGACCGTCCCGTTCTTGGCCTTCAGCTCGGCGATCGGCACCTGGACGGCGTACGAGTGCACGCCGTAGCCGGCGAAGAAGTCCTTGCCGCCGCCCATGTTGCCGGTGCCCTTGCGGATCGCGACCAGGTCGAAGATGGCGCCGATGTCGCCGAAGAAGCCGTCGTCGCGCTGGCCGGCGAACGCCTTCGAGCGGCCGCCGTCGAACGAGGCGATCGACTTCGTGACGAGGCTCCGGTAGTCCGGCGTCGAGCGCGGGCCGATGTTGTTCGGCGCGGTCGTGCCCTGGGCGACCACGGAGCTGCGGCCGCCGGCGATCCGCGTGACCGTGAACGGCTGCGCGGTGTCGCCGAGGAACAGCTGCCCGGTCTTCGTCCGGAACTGGAACCGGTAGATCACGTTCGGCTTGACGTCGCCGTCCGTGTCGATCTTCAGGTTGTACCGGGCGGTGGGCGAGAACGTGTACCAGTTGGGGCCCGCTGCCGGGTCCTCGCCGGGTATCACGTTCGCGATCAGCGTCACCGTATCCGGCCGGTCGGGGCTCCGGAACGCGTAGACGTCCGTCAGGTCGGCCGACGGGTCCTCGGCGATCAGCGGCGCCTCGCGGTGACTGGACGCGATGCCCGCGCCCGGGCCGCCGCCGGTGAGCGCCGCGGCGAGCGCGGCCGCGAGCACGGCGACCGCGCCGACTGCGAGCAGGATGGCCTTTCTCATTCCCGATCTCCTTCGGGTCGTTGACGCCGCTGCTTCGACCTGACCGTCGGTTCGGTTCGGCCGAACCGCGGCGCCCCCGGCGGCGAACAAGAGACGTGCTCACCGCCGCTTCCAGCGTGGTACGGTGGGCCGCCGCCTGGGATGCAGGCTCCATGAGCAGGCAGCTGGCCCACCTCTCCGACGAGGCCCTCGTCGCCCTCGTCGCCCGTGGCGACGAGCCGGCGCTGGCCGAGCTGTACGACCGCGTCGGCCGGATCGCCTACGGGCTCGCCTACCGCGTGCTGCGCGACGAGCGCCTGGCGGAGGACGCGGTGCAGGAGGGGTTCCTCGCCGTCTGGCGCACCGCATCGTCGTACCTGGCCGACCGCGCCAAGGCGCGCACCTGGATCCTGACGCTCGTCCACCGGCGCGCGGTCGATCTCGTTCGCCGCGAGGAGCGCCGGCGCGCGGAGCCGCTCGAGGACGACCTCGGCGCGAGCGCCGGCGTCTCGGTCTCGGCGGAGGAGGCGGCGTGGCTCGACTTCGAGCGCGACCGCGTCCAGGAGGCGCTCCGCCGCCTGCCGGACGCGCAGCGCGAGGCGATCGAGCTCGCCTACTACGGCGGCTACTCGCAGTCGGAGCTGGCCGAGAGGCTGGGGCAACCCCTCGGTACGATCAAGAGCCGGATGTTCGCGGGGCTCGCGCGGCTGCGCGAGCTGCTCGACGACGGCGCCGGAGAGGACGCATGGACGAGCTCCACGACCTGACCGCGGGCTACGCGCTGGACGCGCTCGACCCTCCCGAGCGCGAGGCCTACGAGGCCCACCTCGCCGGCTGCGCGCGCTGCCAGGAGGAGCTCGCGTCGTTCTGGGAAGTGACGGGGGCGCTCGCGGCGGCCGCCGGTGGCCCGGTGCCGAGCCCGGCCCTGCGCGAGCGCGTCCTCCAGGCTGCCCGTGAGGACGGCGCGCAGGTCGTCTCGCTCGACGCGAGACGCCGCTCGCGGGCCGTGCCCGTGCTCGCGACCGTCGCCGCGGTGGCGGCCGTCGTCGCGCTCGCGCTCGGTCTCTGGGCGTCCTCGCTCTCGAGTGAGCTCGACGACACGCGGGCGGCGCTCGACCGCCAGGAGCAGGCGGCTGCCGTCCTGGCCGACCCGGACGCGCGGACGGTCGCGCTCGCCAGCGGCTCGGGGCGCCTGGTGGTCGACCCGGACGGCGCCGCGGTGCTCGTCGTCGACGGCCTCGAGCCGGCGCCGAGCGACAGGACGTACCAGGCGTGGATCGTCGACTCCGGCACGCCGGTCTCGGCCGGCGTCTTCCCCGCGGGCGGCGACGCCACCGTCGTTCCGCTCGAGGGCGACGTCCCGGACGGCGCCGTCGTCGCCGTCACGGTCGAGCAGGCCGGCGGCGCCGAGGCGCCGACGTCGCAGCCCGTGGTCACCTCTCAGCCCGCCTGACCGCAACGTCGTCACGAACTCGGCACGAAGGCCCGCCGACGGCGGCCGTACACTCGTTCGCGTGAGCGAGCTCCTCCCCACGCTGCGGCGCCTGTTCGGCTTCGACGAGTTCCGGCCCGGCCAGGAGCAGGTCGTGCGCGCCGCGATCGAGGGCCGCGACACGCTCGCGCTGATGCCGACCGGCTCCGGCAAGTCGCTCACCTACCAGCTCGCGGCGATGCTGCGGCCGACGCCGACGCTGGTGCTCTCGCCGCTGATCGCGCTGATGAAGGACCAGGTGGACGGGCTGCCGCCCGAGGTCGCCGCGCAGGCGACCTTCGTCAACTCCTCGCTACCGCCCGAGGAGACGGCCGTGCGCCTCGCGGGCTTCCGGGCGGGCGAGACCCGCCTCCTCTACGCGGCGCCGGAGCGGCTCCGCTCGGCCGGCTTCCTCGATGCGCTCCGCGGCGTCGGCGTCGGCCTCGTCGTCGTCGACGAGGTGCACTGCGTGAGCATGTGGGGGCACGACTTCCGGCCCGACTACCTCTTCATCCGGCGGGCGCTCGAAGAGCTGGGCGGGCCGGCGCTGCTCGGCATGACGGCCACCGCGAGCCCCGACACGGCGCGCGAGATCGCGACGGCGCTCGGCCGCGACCCCGAGGTCGTGCGCACCAGCGTCGTCCGCCCGAACCTCCGCTACGACGTCGAGCGCGTCGACGGGCGCGAGGGTCGCGTGCGCGCGGTGCTGGCGGCGCTCGCGCGCGCCGGCGGCGGCTCGGCAATCGTCTACGCCCGCTCCCGCGAGAGCTGCGAGCGGCTGGCGCGGACGCTCCGCGGCCACGGGATCGGCGCCGAGCACTACCACGCCGGCCTCGAGTCGACCGAGCGCACACGCGTGCAGGACGACTTCATCGCGGGTGAGACGCAGGTCGTCGTCGCCACGACCGCCTTCGGGATGGGCATCGACAAGCCCGACGTCCGGCTCGTCGCTCTCGTCAACTTCCCCGACTCGCTCGAGACGTACGTGCAGATGGTCGGACGCGCCGGCCGGGACGGCGCCCCGAGCGAGACGCTCCTCGTCGCAAGCCCGCAGGACGCGGTCACGCTGCGGCGCTTCGTCCGCGAGGACGTCCCGTCGCTCGACGAGCTGCGGGCCGTCTACCGCGCGCTCGGCGGCGGCGGCGCGATCGAGCCCGAGGCGCTCGCCGGCGTCGTCGGCGAGCGGCGCGACCCGCGCGTGCTCGTCGGGATGCTGGAGCAGGCGGGGCTCGTGCGGCGCGGCTTCGACAGTGGCCGCGCCATGCGGGTCGAGGTGCTCCCGCCGCCGGCGGACGCGGCCGACCGGATCGCCTCCCTGCTCGAGCGCTACGGCCGCGAGGCGGTCGCCCGCGCCGAGCGGATCGTCGGCTTCGCCGACGCCGGCCGCTGCCGCCACGCCCAGGTCGCCGAGCACTTCGGCGAGCAGCTCGACGGCCCCTGCGGCAGCTGCGACGTCTGCGACGCCCCCGCACGCCTACCGGACAGGGCAGCGGCCTCGGCGCCGCCGCTCCCCGAGGACGCCGGCCGCGCGATCTCCGGCGCGGTGGCGGGCCTCCGCTGGCCGCTCGGCCGCCGCAGCCTCACCGCCATGCTGCGCGGCTCCGTCGAGGCACCGCCGTCCGCCCGCCGCGCGGAGGCGTTCGGGATCCTCGCCGCCGCCTCCGAGGCGGACGTACGCCGCTGGCTCGGGCATCTGCTCGCCGCCGGCACGCTCGCCGAGACCGAGACCGAGGACGGCTTCCGCGTCATCGTCACCGTGCCCGGCGTCGAGCCGCCCGCGATCCGCACCGGCGCCGGCGCGCCCGCCGACGCCGGCCTCGTCGAGCTCTTGCGCGGCTGGCGGCGCGAGCGCTCGCGCACCGACGGCGTGCCTGCCTACGTCGTGCTTCACGACGCGACGCTCGACGAGCTCGCGGCCGTCCGCCCCACCTCGCTGGCCGAGCTCGGCCGCGTGAAGGGCTTCGGGCCGGTCAAAGTGGAGCGCTACGGAGAGGACCTGCTGGCCGTCCTGGAGGGTGCCGCGGGCTAGTCGAGGCTAGAATCACGTGGTTTTGCGGCTTCGTCGGAGCAAGGAGACGCGGCCGAAGCGGCGCCGCATTCGCAAGCTGCGCCTGTCGGCGCTGCTGCTGGTGCTCTTCACGCTGGCGAGCGTCGCCTTCGGGCTCGGGCTCGTCCGTGCCGTCGCGGGCGAGATCCCCAAGCTCGACCCCGCCCGGCAGCAGTCCGCCGACGACCTCGACAGCGTCATCTACGCCTCCAACGGCCGTTCCGTGCTGGCCGTCCTGCGCGGCAGCGAGAGCCGCGTGCTCGTCCGCTCGATCGACGAGATCTCGCCGCTGATGCGCCAGGCGATCGTCTCGGTCGAGGACAAGCGCTTCTACGAGCACAGCGGGGTCGACCTGCGCGGCATCGCGCGGGCGCTCTGGGAGGACGTCCGCAGCGGCGGCGTCGTCGAGGGCGGCTCCACGATCACCCAGCAGTTCGTCAAGAACGCCTACATCCGCAACGAGCAGTCGATCGGCCGCAAGGTTCGCGAGGCGGCGCTGGCGTGGCAGCTCGAGCAGCGCTGGTCGAAAGACCGGATCCTGACGGCGTACCTGAACACGATCTACTTCGGCAACGGCGCCTACGGCATCCAGCAGGCGGCCCGCACGTACTTCCGCAAGGGCGCCTCGAAGCTCCGCCTGCACGAGGCGGCGCTCCTCGCCGGCATCCCGGCCAACCCGACGCTCTACGACCCCGTGGTCCACCCCCGGGCAGCGAAGGCACGGCGCCACTTCGTCCTGCTCCAGATGCTGGAGCAGGGCAAGATCTCGCCGCTCGACGTCCGCATCGCCTCCGCCAAGCCGCTGCCGCGGCCGGACGAGATCCGCCTGCCCGGGACGCAGGGGCCGGCTCCGTACTTCACGAACTACGTCGTCGACCAGCTCGTCGAGCGCTACGGCGCCGGCCGCGTGTTCGGCGGCGGCCTGCACGTGACGACCACGATCGACCTCCGGCTGCAGGAGCTCGCCCGGCAGGCGATCGAGAAGATCCTCCCCGGTGAGGACGGGCCGGCGGCGGCGCTCGTCGCGATCGACCCGCGCACCGGCGCCGTCAGGGCGATGTTCGGCGGCTCCAGCTTCCAGCGCAGCCAGTTCAACCTCGCGACGCAGGCAGAGCGCCAGCCCGGGTCGTCGTTCAAGCCGATCGTGCTCGCAACCGCCTTGCGCCAGGGCATCTCGCCCGTGACGACCTTCCCCTCCCGGCCTGTCGAGATCGACGCGGGCGACCGCGTCTGGAAGGTGACGAACTACGAGAGCGCCTATCTCGGCACCGCCGACCTCGCGCGGGCGATGGTCAGCTCGGACAACTCGGTCTACGCGCAGCTGACGCAGCTGGTGACGCCGAAGAAGATCGTTCAGACCGCCGAGTCGCTCGGCATCCGCAGCCGGCTCGACCCGTACTTCTCGATCGGCCTCGGCGCCGTCGCCGTCAACCCGCTCGACATGGCGCGTGCCTACGCGACGATCGCGAACGACGGGCGCCGGGTCGACGGGTCGGTGCTGGGAGACCGGGCCCGGGTCGTCGACCAGGTCGAGTGGGTCAAGAGCGGGCGCGTGAAGGCGAACGCCCCGGTCGGGCGGCAGGTGCTGACCGAGGGCGAGTCCCGGCTCCTCACCTCGATCCTCGAGGACGTCGTGCAACGCGGTACCGGCGTGCGCGCGGCGCTCCCCGGCCGCGAGGTGGCGGGCAAGACCGGCACGACGGACGACTACGGCGACGCCTGGTTCGTCGGCTACACGCCGCAGCTGGTGGTGGCGGTGTGGGTCGGCTACCCGAACGAGCTGCGGCCGATGCTGACGGAGTTCGACGGCGAGCCGGTGGCGGGCGGCACGCTGCCCGCGGAGATCTGGAAGGAGTTCGCCGGGCGCGCGCTCCGGACGCTCCGCGAGCAGCCGGAGAGCTTCCCGGCGCCGCCGTACCTGCCCGCCTACGAGCGCCGCGTCGTCTGGCGTGGCGGCGGCTACAAGCTCGACAACGGGCTCTGCGCGGGGACGCGTGTGGTCGCGTACTTCGCCGGCAGCGGGCCGTCTGAGAGCGCCGGTTGCCGGCCGAACGAGGTCAACGTGCCGCGCGTCGTCGGCAAGACGGTCGACGCTGCCCGCGCCAGCCTCGAGGCGACGCCCCTCGACGTCACGGTCATCTACAAGCCGGCCGCGGCCAGCAGCCGGCCGGGCCTGGTGGTCGCGCAGCAGCCCCGCGGCGGCGGCTTCCTCTCCGCTTACGAGACCGTGCGGCTGACGGTGACGAAGGCGCGCTACGGCCTCGTTCCCAACCTGGTCGGCTCGAGCGTGTCCGAGGCGCGCGACCAGCTGCGAAGACGCAAGCTGCATGCCCGGATCTCCTGGGGCCAGGGCCCGCCGGGCACGGTGGTCAGCCAGACGCCGGAGGCCGGCGTCGCGGCCGATCCGGCGCTCGCGATCAGCCTCGTCGTCGCGCCGAGCCCGGCGCAGGCACAGGCTCAGGTGGCCGCGGCCGGCGGCTGACGTACGCCGAGCCGGCAAGCGAGTAGCGCCAGGGCAGGTCCGTCGCGCGCGTGATCCCGATCCGCGGCGAGCGCTCGACGTCCGCACCGGCCGCCCCCGCGAGCACCGCGAACGGCGGCCGGTCGAGCGGCAGACCGTCGTGAGCGCCGGTGATCCCGAGCGCCTCGGTCAGGCGGCCGGGGCCGGCGCAGAGGAGGCGGTCGTCGGCGACGCCGCGCCGCGCGCGCATCTCCTCCAGCCCATGTGTCGGCTCGAGCGCCCGCACCAGGACGGCGGCGCCGATGCCGGCTGGCGCACAGACGACGTTGAAGCACCAGTGCACGCCGTAGGAGCGGTAGACGTACGCGTGGCCGGCAGGGCCGAACATCGCCCCGTTCCGCGCCGTGCGCCCGCGGTACGAGTGGCTGGCCGGGTCGTCGGGCGCGTAGGCCTCCACCTCGACCACGACGCCGCCGACGCCCTCCACGAGGAGCGTCGTGCCCACGAGCGCGGCTGCGACCTCGTGGACGGCCCGCGCGAAGAAGCCGGGCGGGACGGGGGCTAGAACAGCTGCTCCGGCTCGGCCGGACGCGCCGTCGACTCGAGCAGCCGCCGTGCGCGCCGGCCCAGGTCGCCGAGGTCGACGCGGCCCTCCTCGGCCGCCGCGGCGAGCCGCTCGGCCAGGTCGAGCGCGTCGTCCAGGAACGGCTGCCGCCCGGCTGCGTCCTGGCCCATCTCGTGGAGGATCGTCCGCTCGGTGCGCGAGGCGATCAGCGGCTCGGGCACGCCGTCGACCCAGACCCGCGTCCGCCGCCCGTCGCCGCGCTCGTCGCCGCGCAGCGGCTCGAGCGCATAGATGCGGTCGGCCCGCGCGTACTTGCCGAAGCCGAGGAACACCATCCGAGCCGCGTCGTTCACGCGAGCCATTATCGCGTTCGCAACCGCACGAGGGTTGACGTGTATCTCAATCCTGCTATATAGCAAGATTGAGATGAGCGATTCGAATCCGCTCGAGCGTCTTCGCGGGCGCCTCGCAGGCGCGGAGGACGGCTGGCTGTTCGCCCAGATCGCCGAGCAGGTGGCGGCCCGGCGGCACGCGCTCGGCCTCTCGCAGGCGGAGCTCGCCGCTCTCTGCGGCACCACCCAGTCGGCGATCGCGCGCCTCGAGAGCGGGGGGCGGCCGCCCCGAATCGACACGCTGCTGCGGCTCGCAGGCGCGCTCGACTGCACGCTCGTCGTCGAGCTCAGGCCACGCACGGCCGCCCGGACAGGGGCCACGTCGTGAGCACCAGCTCGAGCCTCGTCGGCCTCGAGGAGATCGAGGTCACCG
>DASTPC010000293.1:0-2332 GCA_035720085.1 Gaiellaceae bacterium | reverse complement strand
CCCGACGTGGACGCGCCCCTGTCCGAGGCCGACCTCGGCGTCGCACTCGCCGTGCGGGAGGCCCTGCGGGAGCTCGCGCTCGCGAACAACGGCGGTACGGTCGGCCCGGACGCGCTCGCCACGCTTGCCCGCGCGGCCCGTGCGGCGAACATCTCGGTCGCGTTCGGGCCCGGCGGCGCGACGCGCCTCGTCCCGGCGGCCGGCGGGCTGGACGGGGCGCTTGGACGGCTGCTAGCGATCGTGCACGACGCGCAGGTGGACGGCAGCTGGCGGCGGCTGAAGACGTGCCGGCGCGACGTCTGCCACTGGCTCTACTACGACCGTTCGCGCAACGGCTCGAGCACCTGGTGCGCGATGTCCGTCTGCGGAAACCGCACGAACACGAAGCGCTACCGCGCCCGCAGGCGCGGCTGAGGGTCAGCCGGCGTCGAGCGCCGACTGAAGCGCCGCGAGCGTCTCGGTGCCGACGATCCCGTCGGCTTCCAGCCCGGACGCGTTCTGGAACGCGATCACGGCCGCCTCCGTCGTGGCGCCGTAGATGCCGTCGACGTCGCCAGGCGTGTAGCCGAGGTTCACGAGCGCCTGCTGCACGGCGCGCACGTCGTCCCCCTCGCTGCCGACGGCGAGCCGCACTCCCTCCGGCAAGTCGACCGGTGCGGCCGGCGGCGTCGGCGCGGGCGGTGGCGTGGGCGTCGCGGACGGCGGCGGGGTGGCGGGCGGCGGCGTCACGACCGGGACCGACGTCGTCGGCGTCGTGACCGACGTCGCCTCGCCGCCCCCGTCGTCCCCTACCGCCCGCGCGATCAGGATGCCCGCGACGACGATCACGGCCAGCGCCGCGAGCCCACCGGCCACGGCGAGGCGCCGCTGGCCGATTTCCTTGGCGGTGGGTGGACCGGCGGTGCGCTGCTGCCGCTCCTCCTGCTGTTGCCGTCGTGCCGGCGGCGCGTCCTCGGGTGGGCGGGGCTCGGCGAACCAGTCGTCCTCCTCGCCAACGCCCCAGTCGTCGTCGCCGCCGTGCCGCACCATCGACGCGAACGCTACAAGGGCGGGCGGAGGTGCGCGCGTCTGGGAACATCGGGCGGTCCGTCAGAATCGGCGTGCTGCCTCCCGCGGGAAACGGGGCGCAGCGCCGTCACCACGCTCCCACGACAGGAGGACACGATGCGAGAAGGACGGTTCCTGCGAATCGGCGGCTACGTCTCGGGTGGGGTGCTGGTCGTCTTCGGCGTGGTCGTGATCGCGCTGGGGATCTGGGGCATCTCCTTCACGCGCGACCACCTCAAGGAGGAAGGGATCGTCTTCGGCCCCGCGAGCGACCCGGCGGTCGCCGAGCACGCCGAGAAGTGGGCCGGGGAGCCGGTCGAGACCGGCAGCCAGGCGCTCGCGTTCGCGGAGGTCATGCGCGAGCACACGCTCGAGAGCACGGGCGGGCTGACGTACGCCCAGATGGGCCGGTACCAGTCGGCCGACGACCCGACCGACCCGGCGGGCACCAACGACGAGGCCGCCGCGGCGAAGGACGAGAACGGCCAGCCGGTCTCGAACGGCGCGCGGGACATCTGGGTGACGGAGACGGCGCTCACGACGGCGCTCAACATGGGCTTCATGTCCGAGATGCTCTCGGTCTTCAGCATCGTCGTCGGGATCGCGCTGCTCCTGACCGGGGTCGGCCTGATCATCCTCGCGATGGCGGTGTTCGGCCGCTGGCGGCCGGTGGCGCAGCCCGCCGCTGCGCCGGTGCCGACGCCGGGGGCGGCCACGGGGTAGCCAGAGTCCTTCGTCGGCCAGGTTCGCGGCCCGGCGCTCGGGCCCACGGCGACATGCCGGCCGGAGCCTGCGGCGGGAGGCTCAGGTCTGGCTGCCGGCGTCCCGGTCGGGCCGAGTGGCGCCCTGTCCGATCACCGCTCGTCGTTCGTGGTAGTCCTGCACGGAGATCGCGCCTTCCGCGAAGCGGCGGTCGAGGATCTCCGTCGGGGTCTCCCGACGGCCGCTGTCTCGGCCGACGAATGCGCCGCGGGCGAGCCAGGCGATCCCGAGAATGACTGCTGCCCAGAAGGTCACCATCAGGAGCATCATCGCGATCATCCACCCCGCACCGACGTCACCGTGCATCCCCCACGTATCAGCGAGGAGAGCTGCCGATGCGAGGCTCACTCTTCACCTCCTCCCCCGTCCGAGAGGACCGGCACGCCCCACCTCGCGCGGGTGGCATCTCCGCTTCGCCCTGTCCGCATCGAGGTCGCGTCGCCGACCGGCACGGTCTCCCACGCGTGCTCGCCTTGCTCGAGAAGCTCCAGCGTCCGCGCGGTGGTCGCGCGGATCTCGTCGA
>DASTPC010000292.1:0-6239 GCA_035720085.1 Gaiellaceae bacterium | reverse complement strand
GAACCAGGGACCTCTCGCGTGTGAAGCGAGCGCTCTCCCGCTGAGCTATGCGCCCGGAGGTGCGGCAGAGGATAGCGGCGAGCGGCCGAGCAGGTCGCGCGCGGTGTCGCGGGCGTCGGTGTCCTGGCGGCCGTACGCGCGCTCGAGCAGGAGGCCGAGCAGGTCGCGGATGCCGACCATCCCGAGCGCGTGCCCGTCGTGCGCCACCGGCACGTGCCGGATGCGCTTGGCCGACATCAGGTGCGCGACGTCGACCGGGTCGTCCTCCGGCATCACGGAGATCACGTCGCGCGTCATCACGTCCGCGATGATCGTCTGGCCGAGCTTCGCGCCCTCGGCGACGAGGCGCAGGACGTCGCGCTCGGTGAAGATGCCCGCCAGGCGCTCCGCGTCGGTGACGACGACGCAGCCGACGCCGCGGGCGACCATCAGCTCCACGGCCTCCTTGACCGTCGCCTCCGGCGTGACCGAGACGAGCCTCGACGACATGACGTGACTGACGGGCACTGCGCGCTCCTTTCCGTGACGATTGCTACGAAGTCTCCACGACTGCAGGGTCGAGGTCAAACGCCTACGGTGGGAGCACCCACTCGTTGCCGCGGAGGATCGGCACGGCGCCCCCGCCGTCCGGCTCGAGGCCGTCCACCTCGACCTCGGGCCCGCCGATCATGAAGTCGGTGTGCACCGAGGAGCTGTTGAAGCCGAGCTCTGCGAGCTCCTCCCGGTCCAGCTCCGTCCCGCCCTCGACCGCGGTCGAGATCCCCTCGCCGTAGGCGATGTGACAGGCGGCGTTCTCGTCGAAGAGCGTGTCCAGGAACACGATCCCCGTCCTGGCGACGCGCGAGTCGCCGTCGACGAGCGCCACCTCGCCCAGGAACGGCGCTCCCTCGTCGATCTCCAGCTCCTGGCGCACGTAGTCGGCGCCCGAGCTCGCACGCACGTCGACCGCGCGACCCGCCGAGAAGCGCACCTCCAGGTCGCGCACGAGCTGGCCGCCCACCGCGAGCGGGAGCGTCGCGCGGACGACGCCCTCGGTGCGGCGGCGGTCCGGAGTCGTGAACACCTCCTCGGTCGGCATGTTGACGACGTGGGCCTGGCCGGTCACCGCCGTCTCCTCGCCGGTCTGCCAGCGCGAGCGAGGCATCAGGCCCACGGTCAGGTCGGTGCCGGGGCCGTGGAAGCGGAGCGCCTCGAACCGCCGCTCGTCGAGCGAGCGGGCGCGCTCGCGCAGCCGCGCGATGTGCTCGCGCCAGGCGGCGACCGGATCCGGCTCGTCGAGGCGCATGGCGGTTTCGATCGCCTGCCAGAGCCGCTCCACGTCCGGCTCGCCGAACACGGTGCGCGCCCAGCCCTCGTTCGGGTACCCGACGATCGTCCAGGTCACCTGCCCGGTCGTGACGGCGAGCAGCCGCTCGGCGAGCCGGCGGCCGCGCGCCCGGGCGACTCGCGACCCGTCCAGGTCGGCCAGCAGCTCGGGCTCGGGGTCGCCGGTGATCGAGATGATCGCCCCGTTCCGCTCGCCGAGGTGGTCGACGAGCGCGACCTGCCACGGCGGCGACCACTCGAGCTCGTCGTCGGGCACGTGCTCGACTCGGGCGCGGCGGAGATGGGGGTCGTGGTAGACGGTCTCGACGTAGTGCGCGCCTCGCTCGTACGCCACGCGCGCGAGGGCGCGGACGAGCGGCAGGTGCTCCGGGTGAGCGGCGATGCGGACGTCCTGTCCCGGCCGGAGGGCGATGCCGACCTCGACGGCGAGCCGCGCGTACCGCTCGAGGCGCTCGTCCGGCGTCATCCTGCCCGACCCTAGACGAACCCCCGGTCTGGGGCCCGTGGTAGCGTCCGCGCGTGTTCCTCGCGCTGACCGAGACCGCGAAGACGGTGCTCCTGGTCGTGGCGCTGACGTTCATCGTCTACGCCCTGATCGTCTCGATGGTCGTCCCCCGCAGGCGCCCCGGCTTCCCCGGCAAGAACCTCGGTGCGTTCGTCACCGTCACGGCGCTCTTCTTCGTGCTGCAGATGGGCACGGTCTGGTGGGCGACCTCGCAGGAGGAGGAGGGCCACGGCGAGGCCGTGCCGGCCGAGACGGAGCCGGCAGCCACCGAGCCGACGGAGACCGAGGCCGAGACGCAACCGGCTGAGACCGAGACGGCACCGGCCGAGACCGAGACCACGCCTGCCGAGACCACGCCGGCGGAGACGGAGCCCGCCGAGACCGAGACCACGGGCGGGGCCGGCACGACCGGGGAGCAGGGCGGCGGCGACGCGGCCGCCGGCGAGGCCGTGTTCGCCTCTGCCGGCTGCGGCGGCTGCCACACCCTGGCCGCTGCCGGCTCGGGCGGGACGATCGGGCCCAACCTGGACGACGCGAGCCCCTCCCACGACAAGGTCGTCGAGCGCGTGACCGAGGGGAAGGGCGCAATGCCGTCCTTCGCCGACCAGCTCAGCGAGCAGCAGATCCAGGACGTCGCGGCCTACGTGTCGCAGTCGACCGAGTCGTAAGCGTTCGGTAAGAACGGGTTCGCCCGCCTCCAACCCGCGGGCAGGCTCCCCCCGGACAGCCCGGAGCGGGCGCAGCCTGCTCCGCCGACAGAGGGGGTCGAATGAGAAAGCTGCTACTCACTACCGTCGTCGCGATCGCAGCCGCCGCGTTCGCGGCGCCCGCGCTCGCCGGAACGGCAACGCCGTTCGGCGGCGCTACGGTCGCGGACGGCGTCCTCGTGCTCGTCTCGAACACGAGTGACGGCGTCACGACGAACGACGCCTCGGGGGTCGGACTCGCCGACACCGGCGTGACGACGTTCGCGTCGCTGACCACGCTCGCGACGGAGTTCGACGTCACCGACGACGACTGCAAGGCCGGCTCGCCGCGCTTCCAGGTGGGAGTGCAGACGGCGTCCGGCGTCAGGAACGTGTTCGTCTACCTGGGCCCGTCGCCCTCGTTCACGGGCTGCGCGCAGAACACGTGGCTCTCCACGGGCAACCTGATCGGCTCGACGGACGCCCGCTTCGACACGAGCCAGGTGGAGCCCGGCACGCAGCAGTCGACGTACGCGCAGGCGCTCCAGCGCGTCGGCACGCTGCCGGTGACGTCGATCTCGCTCGTCGTCGACTCGGGCTGGGCGTTCGACGACAAGGAGCAGACCGTCCGGGCCCGCAACGTGCAGGTGAACGGCGAGACCTTCTACGCGCCGAAGGCGCCCGCGCCGCTCAACCCGGCGAAGGCCTGCAAGCAGCTTCGGGCCGACATGGGCGTCGAGGCGTTCCGGATGCGATACGGCACGAACGGGAACGGCGCCAATGCGTTCGGGAAGTGCGTCTCGGCGATGGCGAAGCTGAAGTCGGGCGCCGCGCGCGCGGCGGCGGTGACCGAGATCGCTGCGGACGCCAGGGCGTGCGCGACGGCCGCCGGGAAGGCGAAGGGCAAGGGCAAGGGGCACGGCAAGGCGAAGGGCCTCACCCTGCGCGCGTGCGTGCGCAAGGCGGGCTGAGCTGCGCGACAGACACGGAAGCGGGCCCGCGAGGGCCCGCTTCCGCACGGAGAGGGCGGGATTTGAACCCGCGAGGCACGTGTTAGGCACCTACGCGATTTCCAGTCGCGCACCTTCGGCCGCTCGGTCACCTCTCCGGGGCGCGACCAAGCGTACCGCCCCGGTGCGCGAGTCGAGCTTCCGGGCTACCGGGCGAGCACGAACCGGCGCTCGAGCCGGATCAGCGGCTCCACGAGCCCGAAGGCGGAGAGCAGGCGAAAACGAAGCACGAGCATGGCGTCGTCGCGAGGCGACGCGATCAGTATCCCCTGTTCGGGGGGCGGTGTAACTTTCCTGCGGCGCGGGGTTTCGACGCGCGTGCGCGGTGGCACCACGAGACCATGGCAGGAGTGGTCGTCGTCTCGGTCTCGAGCCCGCTCGACCTGGCGTCGGTTGCGTCGTGGGAGGCCGCGATCGAGAACGGCGCCGGTAAGTCCCGGCACCTGATCGTCGACCTGACCGGCTGCACCTTCCTCGACACCGCCGGCGTCGCCATGATCTTCCGCCTGCACCAGCGCTTCGCGGACAAGCAGCACGTGATGTTGTTCGTGACGAGGCCGGGCTCGCCGCCCGACCACGTGCTTCGCCTGGTACGCGCCGACTCCCAGATCCCGGTGCTGCGCAGCCTGCGGACGGCGCTGGCGCTGGCCGACAACGGCGCGCGCGAGGTGGACGGAGGGTCGGGCCCGCTCCGCGCCGGCCGCGACTCCCACGGCGCGACGGGGGCGCGAAGCGGGCTGGTTGGGAAGCGCGACGCTTGGAGCCGCGCAACTCCCACTGAAGTCGATCCTCGTTCGGAGCGCGTGAGCAGCCTGTAAGGATCCGGCGACGCTCGGCGCGACGCTTCAGGTTGGAAAGCGTTAGGGTCGCGCCGACGGTCGCCCGTACGTCACGTGCAGCGGCCGTCGAGGGCCGAAGCCCCGATCCCCCCGGTTCGGCCCCTCCTGGACGCGGGGGCGGTCCTGAACTCGACGGCTGAGGGACCGCCCTCGCCTCCGGGCACCGCCGTCCTCGCGCCGCCTCAGCCTTCGATCACGTCGTGCAGCTCGTACCAGGCCTCGCGGCTCGGCGGCTCGCCGCCGCTCAGGTCGTCGCCCATCACCTCGCGCACGGCGGGCATGACCACGCCGTCCAGGAACGCCTGCCCCTGCTCGCGCGTCCGCCACACGTCGACGATCCGGAAGACGCCGGCGTCCTCGTCGTAACCGGCGGTGTGGACGATCAGCCCGTCCGGGCTCGGGCCGCCGCGGACCTTCTCGGCGACGGCGTCGTAGTTGCCCGTCTCGCGGTCGCCGCTCGGGTCGGCGGTGAACTCCTGGATGAAGACGACGGCCATGCGGGCCTCCTCGCGTGGTGGGTCGTGAGGAGCATACGGCGCCGCACCCGATCGACCTCGTGAGGAGAGTGCGGCCGCGTGGCCGCCCTCTCCTCGATCCCGGGTCACCGCTCGACGGGCTGCACGCAGCAGGGCGCCTCTTCGCCCCGCCGGAGCAGGAAGCGGCGCTCGAGCTCCGCCTGGACGACGGGTGCGGCGAGCGCCGCCACGGCACGGTGACCGTCGCGGTTCGGATGCGCGGTGCCGTTCTCGTCGGCCTGGAGCTTCTGCGAGCCGCTCCAGCTGCGGAACCAGGTGTCGTCGTCGTCCGCGCAGTAGCCGTGCCCGCGGAAGGCGTCGCGGACGCCGCCGATGTACGTCCAGCCGTAGAGGTCGGCGGCAGCCGCGATGGCCGCGTTGAGCCCGTCTCCGCGGTCGCTGATCCAGTGCGCTTCGTCACTGTTCATGCCGGCCTCGAAGATGCCGCAGCCGCCGTGGCGGTCGTCGCCGTTCGTGAACACCCGGGACGGGTACTCGGCGACGAAGACGCTCGGAGCGCGAACCGTGTGCCTGATCCGGGAGTCGAGCTCCTGGTAGCGGAGCGGCAAGCCGAGGAGGCCGCCGTTGACGGAGTAGGCCACGGAGCCCTTGGTGCAGTCGTTTCCGACCGACTCGGCGCAGCTGGTCAGCAGGTCGCTGAAGTGCATGTTGTTGACGCCGGCGGAGATCAGCAGCGCGTCGACGGCCCGCGTTGGCGACTGGCCCGACAGGCCGAGCGTGTCTCGCAGGGCCGTCAGCTGGCCGCTCAGCTCGCGGCCCTCCTCGATCCCGGTGTAGCCGGTGAAGATCAGATCCCTCACCTCGGCGCCGGAGCAGGCCAAGCTCAGGAACGTGACCGAGGTCGTGCGCGACTCCAGCTCCAGGGCGGCCCGGAACGGCCAGCCGCTCGCCGAGCGGTGGCACTGGGCGTCCTTCCACTGCTCGTTGCCCGGCGGGAAGGGCGAGTCGTTGTTCTTGTCGGGGTTGCCTTCGCCAGAGCTGTACGAGTCGCCGATCGACGCGACGACGATGTCGCGCAGCGTGAACTCGCGACTCGCGATGTCGTGCAGCTTCGACTTCGTCAGCACCGTCAGCTCCACCCGCCACCGCCCGAGCCGCGGGATCCTGACCGCGGACTGGCACTGCGTAGCCAGGTGGGTGAACTCGTAGCCCTGGTTCGCGAGCGGGGTCAGCTTCCAGCCGTAGTACGCGATCCCCGGCGAGCCGAGGCCGGCGGACGACGCGCAGCCGTCGAGGCCCAGCAGCCAGTCCGACGGCGAGACGTACGTCGGGCTGTAGAGCCCTGTTGCGGGGTTCCAGGCAGACCAGGCGGCATCCGCCCGGCGGGCGAGCGCGAC
>DASTPC010000291.1:0-2720 GCA_035720085.1 Gaiellaceae bacterium | reverse complement strand
CGCTCGAGCTCGGCGCGGGGGTGCACCTCGGCCAGCAGGACGATGGCGCGGAACGGGCGCTTGCGGCGGGCCTGCTGCTGGGGCTCTCCGCCGCCACGCGGCGGGAGGCGGCGGTCGCGGAGTTCGCGGGCGCCGACTACGTCGGCGCCGGTCCGGTCTGGGCGTCGCCGTCGAAGCCGGACGCCGTCGCGCCGATCGGCCTCCGGGGCCTGGCGGAGATCTGCGGCGCAGTGTCCGTTCCGGTCGTGGCGATCGGCGGCATCGACGCCTCGAACGCGGCCGCCTGTATCGAGGCCGGGGCCGCGGGTGTGGCGGTGATCCGGGCGGTCGCCGAGATCGAGGCGCTGCGGGCCGCAGTCGATGCGGCTCTCTGAGCTCGGCGAGTTCGGCCTCATCCGCGAGCTCGCCGCCCGCGGCCTGGTCGAGGGCGTGGACGACGACGCGGCCCAGCTCGGCGACGGCGTCGTCGTGACGCAGGACGCGCTCGTCGAGGGCGTCCATTTCCGGCTCGACTGGACCTCGTGGCGCGACCTCGGGTACAAGGCGGCGGCCGTCAACGTCAGCGACCTGGCGGCGTCCGCGGCGCGGCCCGAGGCGCTGATCGTGAGCCTTTGCCTGCCCACGGAGACACCGGTGGAGTGCGTGCTCGAGCTCTACGAGGGGATCGCGGAGGCCGGCGTGCCGGTCCGCGGAGGCGACACGACCGCGGCGCCCGTGCTCGCGCTGGGCGTTACTGCCGTCGGTCGGAGCGCCCGCGTCCCCGGCCGCTCCGGCGCCCGGCCCGGCGACGCGATCGTCGTCACCGGTCCGCTCGGCGGCTCAGGCGCGGGGTTCCGGGCGCTCTCGGAGGGCCGGCGCGACGACCCCGTCGTGGCCCTGCACCTGCGGCCGCCGCTCCGGGTCGCGGAGGGGCTCGCGCTCGGGCGCGTCGCGACGGCGATGCTCGACGTCTCGGACGGGCTCGCCGCCGACGCCGGCCATGTCGCGGAGCTCTCCGGCTGCAGGCTGGCGATCGACCTGGCCGCCGTGCCGCGCGCCGGCGAGCTGGCCGACCTCGGCTTCGGCGAGGACTACGAGCTGCTCGCGACGACCCCCGACCCGCTCGGGTTCGCCGTCGTCGGGCAGGTCGAGGACGGTGCCGGGGTCGAGCTCACGCTCGACGGCCGCCCGGTTCAGCTCGCCGGCTGGGAGCATTTCCGCGCTCCGTAGCTGGGGTTGCACGAACCGGGCCGGGTGCGTCAGGCTGCGTGCGGGGTGCTGGGCTTCTTCCTCAGGCGATTCGTCTGGGCGGCCTTGCTGTTCCTGGTCGTCACGCTCTACACGTACGTCCTCTTCTTCCTGATCGGCTCGACGAGCGTCAACATCGGCAACCGCTCGGCCGGGGAGGCGACGACGGTGGCCGAGTCGGTCGGTGTCGAGGGGTCGTTCGTCCACGCCTACGCGACGTTCCTGCGCAAGGTCGTGACCGGCGACCTCGGTCAGTCGTTCTACACGCGCGAGGAGGTGACCGAGATCATCGCCCACGCCGCGCCCGTGACCGCGTCGCTCGTCTTCGGGGCGGTCGTCATGTGGCTGCTGATCGCATTGCCGATCGGGATCCTCTCGGCGCTCCACCCCCGCTCCCTGCTCGACCGCGTCGGGATGGTGTTCGTCCTCGTCGGCATTTCCGCCCATCCGCTCTGGGTCGGCTACCTGCTCTCGTACTTCCTCGGCTACCGCCTGCGCTGGTTCCCGGTCGACGGGTACTGCGACGTCTTCCACGCCTCCACCTCGTGCGGCGGGCCGGTGCAGTGGGCTTACCACCTGTTCCTGCCGTGGCTCGCGTTCGCGCTCGGCTTTGCCGCGGTGTACGCCCGCATGATCCGCGCGAGCCTGCTCGAGACGCTCCAGGAGGACTACGTGCGCACTGCCCGCGCCAAGGGGCTCGGCACCTGGCCCGCAGTCCGCGGCCACGCGCTCCGCAACGCGATGACGCCGGTGGCGACGATGCTCGGCATGGACGTCGGGCTGGCGTTCGCGGGCGCCGTCTTCGTCGAGCGGGTCTTCGGCCTGCCCGGCATCGGCAACCTGCTCTACACGGCGCTCGGCCGGCGGGACATGCCCGTCATCCTCGGCGTCGTCATGCTCGTGACGACGGCGATCCTCGTCTTCAACCTGCTCGTCGACCTCGTGTACGGCCTGCTCGACCCACGCGTGCGCGCGCTGCCCGTGCGGCGCGGCCGCGCCCGGCCGACGGGCGCGCCCGCCCCGGCCCCGGCCGCGTCGGCACCCGCGACCTCCTCCTAGCCCTCGCGGCCGAGCCAGTCGGCGAACGCCCGCTCGAAGCGGCGCCGCGGCGCCGCCCCCGCGACCGTCGCGCGCGGCTCGCCGCCGGCGAACAGGATCACGGTCGGCAGCGAGAGCACGCCGTAGCGCGAAGGAACCGCGAGGTTCTCGTCCACGTTCAGCCGTACGAGCCGCACCGCTCCTGCCGCCTCCGCGGCGAGGGCGTCGAGGATCGGCTCGATCGCGCGGCACGGCCTGCACCAGGGCGCCCAGAAGTCGACGATCACCGGCACGTCCGCTGCGAGAACGTCGTCGGCGAAGGCCGCGTCGGTGGTCTCAGGTGCCGGCATGCTCGCGGTAGCGGCGGTACGCCCGGCGGCTGCGCACGGCGTGGCGCACGATCACGAACGCGGCGCTGCCGAGCAGGACGAGCAGGATCCCGGCAGGCAGGAGCA
>DASTPC010000290.1:0-7052 GCA_035720085.1 Gaiellaceae bacterium | reverse complement strand
GATCCCGCTCGCGCCGTTCGCGAGCAGCACCACCGCGTCGTTCGTGGAGCACTCGCCGTCCACGGAGATGCGGTTGAAGCTCCGCTCGACCGCCGGGCGCAGGAACGCGTCGACGTCGCCGGCGGCCAGCGGGTAGTCGGTCGTGACGACGGCCAGCATCGTCGCGAGCGCGGGATGGATCATTCCCGCCCCCTTCGCCATGCCGCCGACCGTGAAGCCGCCCGCCGAGCGGACCGCCTGCTTGGGCCCAGAGTCCGTGGTCAGGATCGCGGTCGCGGCCGAGTCGCCGCCGTCGACCGAGAGCAGCGATGCGGCGGCTTCGACGCCGGCGAGCACGCGGTCGAGCGGCAGCGGCACGCCGATCACGCCCGTCGAGAGCACCACCATCTGCTCCGCGGCGAGACCGAGCCGTTTCGCGGCCGCGTCGGCGGTCGCCTCGGCGTCGGCCTCGCCCTGCGCGCCGGTGGCGGCGTTCGCGACACCGGCGTTGACCACGACCGCCTGCGGCTGCGCGGCCTCGAGGTGCCGCTTCGAGACGACCACCGGCGCCGCCAGGACGCGGTTCGACGTCCACAGCGCGGCGCCCACGGCGGGCGCCGTCGAGCGCACCAGCGCGAGGTCGGGGCCGGAGCGGCGGATCCCGGCTGCGACGCCGCTCGCCTCGAACCCGCGGGCGGCTGTGACCGACATCAGACGAGCACTCCCGAGAGCCGCAACCCGTCCGTCTCGCCGAAGCCGAACGCACGGTTGACGTTCTGGATCGCCTGGCCCGCAGCGCCCTTGCCCAGGTTGTCGAGCGCGCAGAGCACGATCCAGCTGCCGGTCAGCCGGTCCTCGTAGGCCGCGACCTCCGCCCCGTCCGTCCCCTGCACGCGGGAGAGCTCCGGCGCGACCCCCTCCGGCAGCACCGTCACGACGTGGCTCGCGGCGTAGCGCTCGACCAGCAGCTCACGCAGGTCGGCGCCGGTCGAGCGGACGTAGCAGGTGGCGATCAGGCCGCGGCGGACGGGGAGCAGATGCGGCGTGAAGGCGATCGGGAAGCCGAGCAGCTGTGCGATCTCCGGCGCGTGCTGGTGGCTGCCCACCTTGTAGGCCGAGACGTTCTCGAGCACGAAGCCGGCGTGCGTCGACTCCTTCAGCGACCGGCCCGCGCCGGTCATGCCGGACTTCGCGTCGACGACGACGCCGTCCGGCGAGATCGCGTCTTTCAGCGGGCCGAGCGCGAGCAGCGCCGCGGTGGCGTAGCAGCCCGGGTTGGCGATCAGCCGGCCGCCGGGCTCGACCAGCTCCGGCAGCCCGTAGCTCCACTCGCCGAGCTGCGCCGCGTGCGGGTGCGCGAACCCGTACCACTCCTCGTAGACGGCGGCGTCCGCGAAGCGATGGCCGCCGGAGAGGTCGACGACGACGCCACGGGCCGGCGGCTCCAGCGCGGCGGCCTCCTCGTGGCCGAGGCAGAGGATGGTGACGTCGGCGCCGCAGGCGAGCGCCGCCTCGTTGGTGATGAAGTGCGGCACGCGCCGCCCGCCGTTGCGGTTCAGGCGCGGGTCGAGCGCGACCGCCTCGCGGCCGGCGAGCGAGTCGGAGCCGACCGCGTAGAGCTCGAGCTCGGGATGCGCGAGGACGCGGTCGAGCGTCTCCTGCCCCGCGTAGCCGGAGGCGCCGACGATGCTGACGTAGGCCATCGTTCGCATAGTATGCAGTAAGCACGCCTCTTATGCGTCAGGCGCTCAGTCTCCCCTCCAGCCCGCCTTCCACCAGCGACGCGCGCGGCACGACCCTGCGGAAGCGGCGCAGCGCCGCTGCAGGATCCTCGAGCAGCGCGGCGGCGCGTTCCGAGCCGGTCGCCCGGCGGTGCCGGTCGAGCAGCCGCAGCAGCCGCTCCTCGTCCTCGCCGCCGAGCTCGACCAGCGCCACGAGCTCGTCGTTCAGCAGCCGCTCGTCCGCCTCCAGCAGGAAGCACTCGCCGCCGGTCATGCCGGCGCCGAGATTGCGCCCGTGGGGGCCGAGCACGACGACCGTGCCGCGCGTCATGTACTCGCACGCGTGGTCGCCGACCCCTTCCACGACCGCGGTCGCGCCGGAGTTCCGCACGGCGAACCGCTCCCCCGCGCTCCCCGCGCAGTAGAGCTCGCCGCCCGTGGCGCCGTAGAGCACCGTGTTCCCGAGCAGGCACGGCTCGCCGGCGTCCCTCGGCGGCGGCGTCACCACGATCCGGCCGCCGCTCATCGACTTGCCGACGTAGTCGTTCGCCTCGCCGACCAGGTCGAGCTCGACGCCGGCGGTCAGGAACGCACCGAAGCTCTGGCCCGCCGAGCCTGCGAAGCGGGCGCGCACGCGGCCGTGCGGCGCCGCTCCCCCGACCGCCCGCGCGATCTCGCCGCCGAGCCGGGCGCCGACCGCCCGGTCGCCGACGCCGATCTCGTACGACGGCTCCACGAGCCTCGTCTCGTCGATCGCCGCGCGTCCCTCCTCCCAGAGGCGGGCGCCGAGCGCGTCCTGCGGCCGCTCGCCGCGCTCCCCCTCGTATCGCGAGACACCCGCGCCGCCGCGCGCGAGCAGCGGGGCGAGGTCGAGCGCGCCGTCCGCGTGCCGCTGGCGCAGGCACTCGACCCGGCCGACCGCCTCGTCGAGGGAGCGCAGGCCGAGTGACGCCAGGAGCGAGCGCACCTCCTCGGCGACGAACAGCAGATACGCCTCGACCAGCTCCGGCGTGCCCGCGAACTTGGCCCGCAGCTCCGGCCGCTGGCTCGCGATCCCGACCGGGCAGGTGTCGAGGTGACACGAGCGCACCATCAGGCAGCCCTCGGCGAGCAGCAGCGCGGTGCCGAACGAGAACTCGTCCGCGCCGAGCAGCGCCGCGACGACGACGTCTCGGCCGGTCTTGAAGCCGCCGTCGACGCGGAGCCGTACGCGCCCGCGCAGGCCGTTCGCGACGAGCGCCTGCTGCGTCTCGGCGAGCCCGAGCTCCCAGGGGGCGCCGGCGTGCTTGATCGAGGGCAGCGGGCTCGCGCCGGTACCGCCGTCGGCGCCGGCGACGTGGACGACGTCGGCGTGCGCCTTCGCGACGCCGGCGGCAACGAGGCCGACGCCGCTGACCGAGACGAGCTTCACCGAGACGTCGGCCGCCGGGTTGACCTGGCGGAGGTCGTAGATCAGCTGGGCGAGGTCCTCGATCGAGTAGATGTCGTGGTGCGGCGGCGGCGAGATCAGCGAGACGCCGGGCTGCGTGTTGCGCAGGCGCGCGATCTCCTCGGTCACCTTGTGCGCGGGGATCTGGCCGCCCTCGCCGGGCTTCGAGCCCTGCGCGATCTTGATCTGCAGCTCGTCGGCGAACGCGGCGTACTCGGCGGTGACGCCGAAGCGGCCCGAGGCGACCTGCTTGATCCGCGAGTTGCGCTCGGTGCGGTAGCGCGCCGGGTCCTCGCCGCCCTCACCCGAGTTCGAGCGCGCACCGAGGCGGTTGAGCGCGATTGCGATCGTCTCGTGCGCCTCGGCCGAGAGGGCGCCGTGCGACATCGCCCCGCCGGAGAAGCGCCGGACGACGGACGCCGCCGGCTCGACTTCGTCGATGTCCACCGGCGGGCCCGCCGGCACGAGCTCGAGCAGGTCGCGCGGCTCGATCGGCTCGCGCCCGTTGACGAGCGCGGCGAACCGCTCGTAAAGCTCCGAGCGGCCGGTCGTCGCCGCCGCGCGCAGCGCGTGGGCGCCGTCGAGCCCCTGCTGCAGCGCCTCGACCACCTCGGGGCTCGTCGCATGGGGCTCGCCGCCCTTGCGGAACTTGTAGAAGCCGGGGTTCTCGAGCTGCGGGCGCTCCGCGCTCGCCGCCTCGAGGCGCTGGGCTGCCTCGCGCTCGAGCCGGTCGAGCCCGACGCCGCCGATCGCCGAGGGCGTGCCGGCGAGGTAGCGCTCGCAGAGGTCACGGTCGAGCCCGACCGCGTCGAACAGGCGAGCGCCCCGGTAGCTGGCCACGTCGGAGATGCCGAGCTTCGACATCACCTTGAGGACGCCGTCCTCGAGCGCCGCCAAGAGGCGCCGCTGCGCCTCGTCGGGCCCGGGACGGTCGCCGCCGACCTTGTCGATCGCCGCCAGATGGGCGACGGTCTCGAGCGCGAGCCGCGGGCAGATCGCGTCGGCCCCGTAGCCGAGCAGGGCCGCGACCATGTGCGTGTCCCGCGCCTCGTCCGTCTCGACGAGGAGCGAGCAGGCCGTGCGGAGCCCGCGCTCCACGAGCCGCGCGTGCGCCGCCGCCACGGCCAGGACCGAGGGGATCGGGGCGCGTTCGCCGCCGGCACCGCCGTCTGACAGGCAGATGAGCTCTGCGCCGCCCCGTACCGCCGCCTCGACCTCGTCGAGCAGGCGGTCGAGTGCCGCCTCGAGCCCGCCCGAGGGGATGTACGTCATCTCGACGTGGGCGGGCCCGAGGTCGGCCAGGGCGGAGGGGAAGACGAGAAAGCCCGGGAGGACGACGAGCCGGGGCACGGGCCCCTCGGCCTCGAGTGGGGCGCGGCGGCCGAGCAGCGTCGCCACCGACATCACCGTCCGCTCGCGGTAGTGGTCGATCGCCGGGTTCGTGACCTGGGCGAACCGCTGGCGCAGGTAGGAGGCGAACGGGCGCGGCCGCCCGGCGAGCGGCGCGATCGGGGCGTCGTCGCCCATCGAGTAGACCGGGTCCTGGCCGGACTGCGCGATCGGACGCAACATGAGGCTCAGCTCCTCGCGCGTGTAGCCGTGGAGCACCTGGCGCGGCGTGAGGTCGCCGTCCGGGGCGGGCAGCGGCTCGCCGGCGTCGACCCGCACGATGCTCTCGCGCACCCACGCGCCGTAGGGGCGGCGCCGCGCGAGGTCGCGCTTGAGCTCGGCGTCGAGGCGGAGGCCGCGGTCGGGGTCGACCGTCAGCGCCTGCCCCGGACCGAGCCGCGCGCGGCGCAACGGCACGCCCTCGGGCAGCGGCACGGCGCCGGCCTCCGAGCAGACGCTGACGAGGCCGTCGTCGGTGACGGCGACCCGCAGCGGCCGCAGACCGTTCCGGTCGAGGGCGGCCCCGCTCGTGCGGCCGTCGGTGAAGACGAGCCCGGCAGGTCCGTCCCACGGCTCGAGCAGCATCGCGCCGTAGCGATGGAAGTCGCGCACCTCGGGCTCGAGGCGCGGGTCGTTCTGCCAGGCCGGCGGCACGAGCATCGAGACCGCCTCCTCCACGTCCCTGCCGCCGCGGACGAGCCATTCGAGCGCGTTGTCGAGCAATGCCGAATCGGAGCCGGCGAGGTCGAGCGCGGGCGCGAGCTCCGGGTCGCGCCCGAGCGCGCGCTCGCGCGCCTCCATCCAGGCGACGTTGCCCTCGATCGTGTTGATCTCGCCGTTGTGGCAGAGGAGCCGGAACGGCTGCGCGCGCTCCCAGCTCGGCTCCGTGTTCGTGGAGAAGCGCTGGTGGAAGATCGCGAACGGGACGGCAAGCCCGGGGTCGCGCAGGTCCGGGTAGACCCGCGCCAGCTGAGGGGCGGCGCAGAGAGCCTTGTAGGTGACGGTCCGGAAGGAGAGGGAGGCGACGTAGAGCAGGCCGGAGCGCTCGGCCCGCCGGCGCGCGCGCGACGCGCGCAGCTCGGCGTCGGCCGCCGTGCACGGCGCGAGCAGGAGCTGCGCGAGCTCGGGCATCGTCGCCCGGCCGTGCTCGCCGAGCGCGCTCGTGTCCACGGGGACGTCGCGCCAGCCGGCGGGCTCGAGCCGCTCCGCCCGGCAGGCGGCCTCGAGCGCCTCGCGTGCGCCGTCGCCGCGCAGGAACGCCATCGCGAGGCCCGCGCCCGGCTCGCCGGTGAGCCCGGCGACGAGCGGCAGCAACACCCCGGCGCCGTCGCCCGTGACCCCGTCCGCGGCTGCCGCGCCGCGGTGCGCGACGGCGCGCAGACCCGCGAGCGCGCGGTCGAGGACCTCACGGGAGGCCCGTCCGCGCACGTCGGCGACCAGGCCGATGCCGCAGGCATCTCGCTCGCGGGTCGGATCGTGGATCGTGCGCAGACGGCTCGCGCTCACGGCGGCTCACCTTTCGTCGTTCGAGCAGGGCTACGACTCCCTCCCGCCGGTGTCTCTGTGGCTAGTCCGGCGGGGCGGGAGGAGCGAGAAGCGCCGGCTAGCCGCTACGCGGCGTCGCGAAGATCGCGAACGGGAAGACCGCCGGGGAGGCTTTCACGTTCACGGCTACGCGCGACATCGCTTCAAGAGTAGAAGCGTTGCTGCCGATACGCAAGGGACGAATCGACGATCGATGATCCGATGGCCCCGTTCTTGACATCCGCCGCCCCGTCAGGCACCCTGGTCGTTCCGATGCAGAGCCGGACCGTATCCACGTCCGTCAACGTCGCGCCCGTGGCCGTATCGAGCCACGGCGTCGGCATCGCGATCCTCCTGATTCTCCCCCTCTAGGGGGAGACGTCGCACACGCGCCGCAGGCGCATACGCCGACCGAATCGCACCACCAGTCCGTCCTCAGGACGGCCCCTCAGGAGGAAGGAGCCCCGACCGTGACAGCCAGCCGAACCCCGATCGCGCACCGCCTGCGCGCCGGAGCGTGGTCAGAATGAGCCGCACGCGCCGGTACGTCATCGCCTGCCTCGCGGGCAACGGGATCGGGCCGGAGATGATCGCCGAGGCGAGCCGCGCGCTCGCGCAGGTGTCGCGGCTGCACGGCTTCGTCGTCGAGGAGGTGCACCCGCCGTTCGGCGGCGAGGCCCTCGCCCGCTCCGGCCATCCGCTCCCCGCAGCCACACGGCGCGCCACCCTCGGCGCCGACGCCGTCCTGGTCGCCGGGGCCTCCGAGCCGGCGCTCGCCGGCATCCGCGCCGACCTCGACCTCGCCGCGAGCGTCTCCCGCGTGCTCGTGGGCGGCGGCGCCGACCTGACCGTGTTCGCGCCGCTGCACGACTCGACGGCCGACTGGACGATCGAGCGCGCGTTCGCCGCCGCGCGCGCCCGCACTGGCCGGCTCGTCTCCGTCGGCGTCGACGGCGCCTGGCGGCGCCGGGTCGAGCATACGGCGGAGCACCACGACGGCGTGGCGCTCA
>DASTPC010000289.1:0-9879 GCA_035720085.1 Gaiellaceae bacterium | reverse complement strand
GATCCTCTACCCTGACGGCGGGGTGAAGGCGTACGCGATCGTCACGCTCGGCCTCGCCGTGCTCGTCGCCGCCGTCGCGGGCGCCGCGGCGCCCGCCGCGCAGACGACGCGCGCGACCGCCGTCGCCGTCCGGGTGACCGTCCCCGGCCAGCAGCCGGCCGTCGCGCTCGACACCGTCGCGCCCCCGACCGCGGTCGAGTCGTCCACGTGGTCGTACCCGGAGGACGGCTCGCTGATCCGCGTCGGCCTGGCCTCCACGAGCGTGACCGCGCAGCCGGGCGCCTCCGCGGTCGCCCAGGCGCTCGCCGACGGCGTCTCGGTCGAGCTCTTCGGCGGCGAGGTCGTCGCCGACTCCGTGTCGGTGCGGGCGAGCGCCGCCGCCGGCTCGGCCAACGCGACCGCCGACGTCGGCGCTTCCACCGTCACCGGCCTGCGGGTCCTCGGCCAGCCGGTCGCCGCCGCGCCCAACCAGCAGGTGGCGGTGGGCGACTGGGGGGCCCTCGACGTGCTCGGCGGCCTCGTCGAGTCGGGCGGGAAGCCTCCCGCCTCGCGCGGGACGATCACGGGGCTCCGGCTGCGGCTGCTCGCCGACCACGGCGGCCTCCCCACGGGGACCGAGATCGCGGTCGGGGTCGTCGAGGTGGCTGCGGTCGCCGAGCTGGCGCAACCGCAGGCGCCCGCTCGCCCGGCTGCGCCGGTGCCGGCCCGGCCGGCAGCCGCGCCGCCACCGGCGCCCGTTCCCAGCACGCCCGTCCAGGTCGACGAGCCGGGCCGCTCGCAGCCGGGCGCCGCGCCGCGCAGCCGCATCCGCCCGATCCCCGAGGGTGTCGCCGTGCGGCTCTCGGCCGCCGGTTACATGTTCCCGGTGTACGGGCCCGCCTCGTTCGGAGACTCGTTCGGGGGCCCCCGCGGCGCCTACGTCGGCGGGTGGCACCACGGCGAGGACATCTTCGCGCCCGAGGGGACGCCGCTGGTGGCGGTCGCGGACGGGACGATCTTCTCGGTCGGCTGGAACGAGTACGGCGGCTGGCGCCTCTGGCTCCGGGACCGGCTCGGCAACCAGTTCTACTACGCGCACCTCTCCGCGTACTCACCGCTCGCCGTGGACGGCCGGGCCGTGCGGGCCGGGGACGTGCTCGGGTTCATGGGGAAGACGGGCGACGCCGAGCACTCGCCGCCCCACCTCCACTTCGAGATCCACCCGGCGCAGATGCTGGCGCTCGGCTACGACGGCGTCGTCGCCCCCTACCCGTACCTGGCCGCCTGGCGGCGCGCGGACGACATCTCCTTCGACGCCGGCCGCAAGTACCTGCCGGACGGCGGTCCGGCCAGAGGCCATGCGGTCGCGCCGCGCGTCGGCGCCGTGCTCCTCTCGGCCTCGGACATCTCGCGGGCGAGCGGCCTCGAGCCCGGCGGGCTC
Organism: Gaiellaceae bacterium; assembly: GCA_035720085.1. Taxonomy (GTDB): domain Bacteria; phylum Actinomycetota; class Thermoleophilia; order Gaiellales; family Gaiellaceae; genus Gaiella. The sequence continues at coordinate 8,459 of DASTPC010000289.1, read as the reverse complement.
GAGCGGGTGCTCGCCGGCGGTCGCGCCGGCGAGCCCACGCTCGCAGTGCCCGGTAGCGGCTAGGCCTCGTCGCCGACGGAGGCGCCGACCGTCTCGGCGGTGTCCCCGCTCGACTCGATCGTGGTCTCCCAGGACTCGAGCGGCTGCAGGTCGTCGTTGCCGGCAATCTGGTCCGTCAGCCACTTGCGCGTCTGCGGCCCAGTCCACGGGTTGTAGAGGGCGCCGGCGATGATCCCGGCCAGGAGCGCCGTGTTCCGCATCTTGTGCGACTTCTTCGTGCCCTTGACACGGTCGCTGGCCTCCGAGAGCTGCTCGAAGGCCTTGCGGATGTTCTCCTGGACGTCCTTGTCGCCCGCGAGCTTGCTGGCCGACTTCGCCACGCCGTTGCTCTTCGAGAGGTCGCCGTAGATGTTCTGCGCGGCGACGACCGCCTCGCGCAGGTTCTTGCGGACGTTCTCGTCGCTGAGAGCGCGCTCCACGTACGGGCGCAGCGCCTCGACGTTGTCCACCAGCTTGTCGGTCCGCTTCTTGGCCATTCGCTGGCCCACCTTTCCTCGTGTTCCCTGACCCCGGAAGTATTACCGCCGATCGGGCACGGCGAACGCCTACGATGACCCCGTGACACGACTCCGACGCGTCGCGCTCGTGCTCGCCGCCGTCACGGCCTGGCTCGGCTACGTCTGGGTCGCGGCTGTACGGGCCGTCCCGCGCGTGCGCGAGCGGAAGGCGGCGGCGCGAGCGGCTCGCCGCGGCTAGATGCTCGACCGGCAGGGACGAGGCCCGGCCCGGCCGGGTAACGTCGCGCGCACGGCGAACGCGACAGAGGAGGCTGTGGGGATGGCCGACGTGATGGTGACGACCATGAACGACCTGCCGGGCTACGAGGTCAGGGAGGTCTTCGGAGAGGTCTTCGGGCTGACGGTGCGGAGCCGCAACGTCGGCTCCGACATCGGCGCCACGCTGAAGGGGCTCGTCGGAGGCGAGGTCAAGGGCTACACGAAGATGCTCTCGGACAGCCGGCTTCAGGCCGTGGAGCGGCTGCGCGAGGCGGCGCGCGACGCGGGCGCCAACGCCGTGATCGCGATGCGCTTCGACTGCAACGAGCTCGGCAGCAACATGACCGAGGTGGCTGCCTACGGCACCGCCGTCACCGTGCACCGCGCGGGCTGACGCGGCCGCCGAGCGGTGCTCGCGGCTCCGGCGATCCGCGGCGGCGTCGCCGTCCGCTCGGGCTTCCTCGTCCTCGGCCTGTCGCTGTTCGCCGCCGGCATCGTGCTGCTGCTCGAGTCGGGCCTCGGCCTCTCGCCCTGGGACGTGCTCAACCAGGGCCTCAGCGAGCACACCCCGCTCTCGTTCGGCACGGCCAACGTGGCCGTGGCGCTGCTCGTCCTCGTCGTCGCCTGGCTGCTCGGCGCCCGCATCGGGCCGGGGACGGTCGCGAACGCCGTCCTGATCGGCCTGTTCGTGGACGGCCTGCTCGCGATCGACGCCGTCGAGCGGCTCTCGGACGCCTCGCTCGCCGCGCGCGTGGCCATGCTCGTCGGCGGGATCCTGGTGATCGGGGCCGGCTCGGCCCTCTACATCGGCGCCAACATGGGCGCGGGCCCGCGCGACTCGCTGATGCTCGTGCTCGCCCATCGGACGCGGACGCGCGTCGGCGTGGTGCGGACGCTGCTCGAGGCTGCGGTGACCGCGGTCGGGTTCGTGCTCGGCGGGACGGTCGGGATCGGCACGCTCGCCTTCGTGGTCGGCATCGGCCCTGCGATCGAGGCCGGCTTCTGGCTGCTCGACCGCTCTCCCCTCGCCGAGGGCGAAGTAGCATCCGCCGCGTGACCAAGGGCCTCATCTGCGCGGGGGGCGAGGCGACGCGGCTGGGGGAGCTGACCCGGGTCGCGAACAAGCATCTGCTCCCGGTCGGCCGCTGGCCGATGGTCTACTACCCGCTGCAGCTGCTGCAGCTGGCGGGCATCCGCGAGGTGCTCGTCGTGACCGGCAAGGGCCACGCGGGGCAGATGATCGACCTGCTCGGCGACGGGCACCTCGAGGCCAGGGGTGGGGGTAGCCCGCTCTTCGAGCTCGACCTCACGTACAAGGTGCAGACGCGGCCCGGCGGCATCGCCCAGGTGGTCGGGATGGCCCGCGACTTCGCGGCCGGTTCGAAGCTCGTCGTCGTCCTCGGCGACAACATCTTCGAGCACGCGCACGCCGGCGAGCTCCGCGACTGGGCCGACACGGACGGGCGGGCGCAGATCTTCGTCAAGCAGGTGCCCGACCCGGAGAACTTCGGCGTCGTCGTCTACGGCGACGACGGCCGCGTCACCGACGTGGTCGAGAAGGCCGGCGTCGTCGACCGCCGCTACGAGGCGCCGCCGACGAGCGACGCGGTCGTCGGCCTCTACTGCTACCCGCCTGACGTCTTCGAGGTGATCGACGCCCTCGAGCCGTCGAGCCGCGGCGAGCTCGAGATCACCGACGTCAACCGGCACTACGCGCAACGGGGCGGCCTCGACGTCTGCCGGGTGCGCGGCTGGTGGGAGGACGCCGGCAAGCACTGGCAGCACCTGGCCGAGATCGGCCGCCTGATCGAGCAGACGGGCGTCAACAAGTGATCGACTCGATCGTGCGGGTACCGCTGAGGCGGTTCGACGACGAGCGCGGTTGGTTCGTGGAGCTCCGGCGCGACAGCGCGCTGCCGCGGCCGACCGTGCAGACGAACCTCTCCTTCTCGCGGCAGGGCGTGATCCGCGGCCTTCACTACCACGAGCGCGGCCAGGACGACCTGTTCGCCTGCCTGCAGGGCACCGCCCGCGTCGTCGTGCTCGACCTGCAGAGCGGCGAGACGTTCACCGAGGACATCGGCGACGAGAACCTGGTCGCGCTCTACGTCCCCGGCCGGCTCGCGCACGGGTTCGAGGCGCTCACCGACCTGCTGTTCTGCTACCACGTCACCGAGGAGTACGACCCGGCCGACCCCGACGAGCACGGGGTGCCCTGGGACGATCCCCGCGTCAGGCATCTGTGGTCGACGGCGAGCCCGATCCTCTCCGCCCGCGACGCGTCCTGATCACGGGCGCCGGCGGCCAGCTCGGCCGGGCGCTGCAGGAAGCCTTCGCCGATGACCACGTCGTCGCGCTCGGGCACGGCGACTGGGACGTCGCGCACCCCGCCCCGGCCGGGCTCGGCCCCGTCGACCTCGTGCTGCATGCGGCTGCGTGGACCGACGTGGACGGAGCCGAGGACGACCCGCAGGGCGCTGCCGCGGTCAACGTCGGCGGCACGGCGAACGCGGCCGCCTTGGACGTGCCGCTCGTCGCCTTCTCCACGGACTACGTCTTCGCGGGCGCCAAGCCCGAGCCGTATGTGGAGTCGGACGCGCCCGCCCCGGCGTCCGCGTACGGCCGGACGAAGCTCCACGCCGAGGCTGCGGCCGGCGAGCACGCCTGGGTCGTCCGCAGCTCATGGCTGTTTGGGCCGACCGGCCGCAACTTCCTGCGCACGATGCTCCGCCTCGGCGCCGAGCGGGACGAGGTCGCAGTGGTGGACGACCAGCGCGGCTGCCCCACCTACGTCGGCCACCTTGCGACCGCCGTCCGCGCGCTCGTCGACGAGCCGTTGCCGTACGGTGTGTGGCACGTGGCCGCCGGCGGCGAGTGCACGTGGGCCGAGTTCGCGGAGGCGATCTTCGCCGAAGCGGGCCTCGAGTGCTCCGTCCGGCGGATCACGACCGCCGAGCTGGGCCGGCCCGCGCCCCGCCCCGCCTACTCGGTGCTGCGCAGCGAGCGCCCCGGCGCGCCCGTGCTGCCCCACTGGCGCGAGGGGCTGCGGGCCTGCCTGACGGAGCTCGGGCTGCGGTGAGGGTGTCGTCTGGCCTCCGGTCGGCGATACTTCCGTTCGTGGGTCGCAAGGTGCTCGTCGTCACGACGGTCGAGGAGGCGGAGGAGAAGCTGCGGGCATGGCTCGGCGACGACGTCGACGAGCTGAAGGTCGTCGTCCCGGTCGTGAAGCAGTCGATCTTCGACTGGCTGGCCAACGACGAGCGGGCGCGCGCGCAGGCCGAGGTCGCGGCCGAGCGCACCGCCGAGGCGCTGCCGGGGCGGACGGTCGACGCGCTCGCCGGCGAGGCCGACCCGGCGCTCGCGATCCAGGACGCGCTCGCCACCTTCCCCGCCGACGAGATCGTCGTCGTCACGCGCCCGGAGGACGAGGCCACCTGGCTCGAGCAGGACGCCGGCGTCGAGAGCGGCTCGTTCCTCGGCGTGCCGCTGCGGCGGCTGCGCATCTCCGCTCCCTAGCACCCGGCCCCGGTAGCCTTCCGCGCCATGCGCGTGCTCGTCACCGGTGGGGCCGGCTTCATCGGCTCCCACTTCGTCAAACGGCTCGTCGCCGCCGGCGACGAGGTCGTCGTGCTGGACAAGTTCACCTACGCCGGCAACCGGGCCAACCTGGCGGGCGTGGACGCCGAGGTGGTCGAGGGCGACATCGCCGATCAGGAGGCCGTCGCCCGGGCGGGCGAGGGCTGCGAGGCGGTGGTCAACTTCGCCGCCGAGACGCACGTCGACCGTTCGATCCTGACGCCGAAGGACTTCATCCACACGGACGTCGTCGGTACCCAGACGCTGCTCGAGTGGGCGCGCGCCACCGGCGCGCGGCACGTGCAGGTCTCGACCGACGAGGTCTACGGCGACCTCGAGGGCGGCGGCCGCTCGGGCGAGGACGACCCGCTGCGCCCCTCGAGCCCGTACTCGGCCGCGAAGGCGGGCGGCGACCTGCAGGTGCTCGCCTACGTCCGCACGTACGGCGTCAACGCTTCGATCACGCGCGGCGCCAACACCTTCGGGCCGAACCAGTACCCCGAGAAGCTCGTGCCTCTGTTCGTGACGAATGCGCTGGACGGCCTGCCGCTCCCCGTCTACGGCGACGGGAAGCAGGTGCGCGAGTGGCTGCACGCCGAGGACCACTGCGCCGCGGTCGAGCTCGTCCTGCGGAGGGGGGCGGCCGGCGAGGTCTACAACGTCGGCGGCGAGGAGTTCGAGAACATCGAGGTCACGCACCGGATCCTCGAGCTGACCGGCGGCGACGAGACGCTGATCCGCCATGTCGAGGACCGTGCCGGGCACGATCGCCGCTACGCCCTCGACGACGCGAAGCTGCGCGCCCTGGGCTGGGCGCCGCAGCACTCCTTCGGCGAGCTCGGCCTCCGCGAGACGGTCGCCTGGTACCAGGACAACCGCGCCTGGTGGGAGCCGATCAAGTCGGGCGAGTACCGCGCCTACTACGAGCGCCAGTACGCCGACCGGCTCGCCGGTCACCCGTAGCGCCTCAAGCTCGATCGCCCGGCTGACGAGACTCCTGCGGAGGCTCCGCTAGCCTCTGTTGACCCCCGGCCGCCATGCGCGCAGCGTCCCTCCTCCTGCTCACCCTCTCCCTCGCCGCGATCGCGGCGTCCCCCGCCGCCGGCGCGGGCCGGGTCTCGCCCGGTGGGCCGCCGGTGTTCGTGCTGACCGGCCAGGGCTGGGGTCACGGCGTGGGGATGAGCCAGTGGGGCGCCTACGGCCAGGCACTCGCCGGACGGGGGCACCGTCAGATCCTCGCCCACTACTACCGCGGCACGACGATCGGCGCCGCGCCGCGGACGGTCGTGCGCGTCCTGCTCGCCGCCGGGCGCAAGCGTGTGCGGATCGCCTCGGACGTTCCCTTCCGGGTGCGCGCGGGCGGGCGGACGTATCGCTTGCCGGCCGGGCGCATCGCGCTCGGCCCGAAGGCCCGGCTGCAGGTGCACCCGCCGTCGGGTCCGAAGCGGGTGGGCGGCGACGTCCTCGTCCTGCCCGGCCTGGGCGGACCGCTCTCCGTCGACGGCGCCGCCTATCGCGGTGCGCTGCACGTGGTCGCAGCCGGTGGGTCGCTCCGTGTCGTCAACGAGGTCCGGCTGGAGGCGTACCTGCTCGGCGTCGTCCCGCTGGAGGTGCCGAAGGAGTGGCCCGCCGAGGCGCTCGAGGCCCAAGCGGTGGCGGCCCGCTCGTACGCGCTCGCGAAGCGGCTCGGCAGCGGGCCGTTCGACCTCTACCCGGACTGGCGCAGCCAGATGTACGGCGGGATCGCGGCCGAGGCGCCCTCCACCTCCGCGGCCGTCGAGGCGACGGCAGGCGAGGTGCTGCTCTACGGCGGGCAGGTGGCGACCGCCTTCTTCCACTCGACCTCGGGCGGCCGGACAGCCAGTGCCGCCGAGGTGTTCGGGGACGACGTGCCCTACCTTGTCTCGGTGCCCGACCCGTGGGACAGCGCGTCGCCGCTGCACCGGTGGACGCCGCGCCTGCTCTCCCCGGCGGCGCTCGGCAAGCTGCTCGGGCTGGGCGCTTCCGTGGCCGACGCGCTCACCGAGCACGCGCCTTCCGGGCGTTCCACGCGGCTCGTCGTGCGCACGAAGGCGGGCGAGACGGTGGCGCTTGCGACGACCGACGTGCGCGACCGGCTCGGTCTGCGCTCGGCCTGGGTCCGGATCGGGATGCTGCAGCTCGGCCCCGGGGCGAGCTCCGCGACCCGCAAGGCGATGACGACGGGCGGAGTCGAGCTGAGCGGGATTGCGCGCGAGCTCGGGCAGGCGGCGCTCGAGCGCCAGCGCCCGGACGGCTCCTGGGAGCACGCCCGCCGGCTCGACGTCGCTGCCGACGGGACGTTCTCCGTCGTGGTCAGGCCGAAGGAGACGACGCGGTTCCGGCTGACCGCCGACGGCTTCGCCAGCTCGCCGGTGACCGTGCGGGTTCGGCCCGCCGGATGAGGCGCACCGCGGTCCTCGCCGCCGCCGTCTCGCTCGGCCTGCTGGCGCCGGCCACCTGCTCGGCGGCGCGCTTCGCGGTGGGGCTGGCCGCGGGAGCCGACGTCGCCGCCGTGCGCGCTCGCCTCGAGCCGTTCGGGAAGGTCGTGAGCCTGGCGCCGATCCCCGCGCTCGTCGTCGACGCAGCTTCGGCACCGCCTCTCGGCCACGGCATCCGCTACGTCGAGCGGCTGGGCATGCGCAGGCCGGCCCTGGCGCTGAACGACCCGCTCGTCCCCAAGCAGTGGTACCTCGCCTACAACCGGGCCTACGACGCCTGGGAGGTGCCGCCGCCGATCGCCCCGGTCCGGGTCGCCGTGATCGACTCCGGCGTCGACGCGAACCACCCCGAGCTCGCCCCTCGCATCGGCCCGGCGAAGAGCTTCGTCGGCGGCTCGGCCAAGACGGACACCCAGGGCCACGGCACATTCGTCGCCGGCGTCATCGCCGCCGTCGGCAACAACCAGACCGGGATCGCCGGCATGACGCCCGCGGCCGAGCTCGTGATCGCGAAGGTGGTGACGCCCGAGCGCACGATCCCCGTCGAGGCCGAGGCGCGCGCGCTCCGCTGGGCGGTGGCGCAGGGGGCACGCGTGATCAACATGAGCCTCGGCGGGCTGCGCGACCCGCTCGACCCCTCGCGCGACACCTACTCCTCGCTCGAGGCCGACGCGATCGCCTACGCCGTCTCGAAGGACGTGGTCGTCGTGGCGGCCGTCGGGAACAGCGACCAGGCGCCGGAGCAGCCGTGGCCGTACGCCAGCTACCCGGCAGCGCTCCCGCACGTCCTCGGGGTGAGCGCGCTCGCCCGCGACGGCTCCGCGCCGAGCTTCTCGAACCGGGACGCGGTGTTCAACGACATCGCGGCACCGGGGCAGGAGATCGTCTCGACCTTCCCGCGCGCGCTGACGAGCCAGAGCCGCCCGGCCTGCCCCGAGCAGGGCTACTCGCTCTGCGCGCCGGAGGAGTACCGGGCCGCCGAGGGCACGTCCTTCGCCGCGCCGCAGGTGAGCGCGGCGGCGGCGACGCTGATCGCCACGCGACCGGACCTGACCGCCGACCAGGTGACGGCCGTGCTCACGCGCTCGGCGGTCGACGTGAGCGCCGCGACGGGCTGTCAGCAGTGCCCGCCGCGCCGGGACGCCCTCACCGGCTGGGGGCGGCTGGACGTGACGGCGGCGCTCGCCAACAGCTCCGGCCCGCTGGTGCCGCCGGATCAGTTCGAGCCGAACGACGACGCCGGCAAGCGCGCGTACACGCTCTGGGGCCCGCGGCGGCGGGTGACGGCGACGCTCGACTACTGGGACGACCAGGACGACGTCTACCGCCTCTACCTCCGGCGTGGCCAGGCGCTGTATACCTCCCTCGCGGGGCCGCGCCGGACCGACACGACGCTCGCCCTCTGGGGGCCCGGCACCTACGAGATCGACGACCTCGCCCAGCAGGGCATGCGCGTACGGCTCGCGTCGCGACCAGGGCCGAACGAGCACCTCGAGTACCGCGCGCCCACGTCGGGCTTCTACTACCTGCACGTGAAGCTGAACGCGGAGGGCGGCCCGGGCGTCTACCGGCTGGCGGTCGTCAAGAAGCGCCGCTAGGGGCGCTCGAGCAACTCCTCGTCGGGGACCTCGCGCAGCACCCGCGCGGG
>DASTPC010000288.1:0-3464 GCA_035720085.1 Gaiellaceae bacterium | reverse complement strand
ACGCCGCCGTCGCATCGATCCGCCGGGCCACGGCCGAGAGCGACGAGCCGCTCCGGCGCGCGAACCTGCTGCCCGCATGCGTCGAGAACATGCTCGCCGCCGGCGAGCTCGAGGCGGCACGCCGTGCCTCGGAGCAGCTCGGCGAGATCGCGGCGGCGCGCGAGAGCGAGGTGCTGCGGGCCATGTCGGCGCGCGCGCGGGGACAGGTTGCGCTCGCGGAGGACGATCCGAGCGGCGCCCTGACGGCGCTGCGCGACGCGGCCGCACGATGGCAGGCGCTCGAGGCGCCGTACCAGACCGCCCGCGTCCGGGTGCTCCTCGGGCTGGCCTGTCGCGCGCTCGGCGACGAGGACGCGGCCTCGCTGGAGCTGGACGCGGCGCGCGAGGTCTTCGTGCGGCTCGGTGCGCGGCCGGACCTCGTTCGGGTCGACGAGCTCGCCCGGCGCGCCAAGCCCGTGGTAACCCACGGGCTCACGCCCCGTGAGCTGGAGGTGCTGCGTCTCGTCGCATCCGGAGCGACCAACAAGGCGGTCGCCGCGGAGCTGGTGCTCAGCGAGCGGACCGTCGATCGCCACGTCAGCAACATCTTCGGCAAGCTCGGTGTCTCGACGCGCGCGGCGGCAACAGCGTTCGCCTACGAGCACCGGCTCATCTGAGCCCTGGGACGAACTACCCACGCCGGCGCGGCGCAGGTTGGGTAGTTGCACCGAAGCAGCGCCGTCGCCCGCCGACGACCGTGTCGGCACTGCAACCGACACCTTCGAGGAGGCGGGCATGACCACCCTGACCAAGGACACCGTCGCGACGCTTCACAGGCGGGTGCGAGGGTCGCTCCTGCGACCCGGCGAGCGCGGCTTCGCGGACGCAACCAGCCTCTGGAACGGGATGCTCAGGAGGACGCCGGCCCTCGTGGTGCAGCCCGCGGACACCGCCGACGTGCTCGCCGCCGTCGACTTCGCGCGCGCGCACGAGCTCGCCGTCTCGGTCCGCGGCGGCGGCCACAACATCGCCGGCACGGGCGTCGTCGACGGAGGGCTCACGATCGACATGTCGCGGCTCCGCGGCGTGGTGGTCGACCCCGACGCGCGCACCGCGACGGTCCAGCCGGGCTGCCTGCTCGGGGACGTCGACCGCGCGACCCAGCGCTTCGGGCTGGCCACGCCGCTCGGGTTCGTCTCCGAGGTGGGAGTCGCCGGCCTGACCCTCGGCGGCGGGCTCGGCTACCTGACCCGCCGGTTCGGCTGGACGGTCGACAACCTGCTCGAGGCGGAGATCGTGACCGCCGACGGCCTCGTCCGCCGGGCCGGCCGCGACGACGATGCCGAGCTCTTCTGGGGGATCCGCGGGGCCGGCGCCAACCTCGGCGTCGTCACCTCCTTCACCTTCCAACTGCACGAGGTCGGGCCGATGGTGCACGGCGGCCTCGTCGCCTGGCCGTTCGATCGTGCCCGGGAGCTGCTGGAGGCCTACCGCGCGATCACGTCCGAGGCGCCGCGGGAGCTCGCCGTCTGGCTGGTGCTGCTCCACGCTCCCCCGGCCCCGTTCGTCCCCGCGGAGTGGCACGGCCGGAAGGTGTGCGCGATGGCCGTCTGCTTCAGCGGCGAGCGGGGCGCGGCGGACGCCGCGCTGGCGCCGCTCCGGGCGCTCGGTCGGCCGGTCATCGACCTGCTGTCGGAGTTGCCGTACGTCGAGATGCAGTCCTTCCTGGACGAGACCGAGCCGAAGGGCATCCCGCACTACTGGAAGACGGAGTACCTCGCCGAGCTCGGTGACGGCCTGCTCGCAGCCCTGCACGAGATCGCCTCGGAGAACGAGCTTCCGGAAGGCGAGCTCGGCGTGCTCCATCTCGGCGGGGCGCTCAACGAGCGCGCGGAGGACGACGGCGCCGTGGGGAACCGCGAGGCCCGGTACGCGGTCGGCGTCAAGGCCATGTGGGGCAACGACGCGCCGGACGCCGAGCGGTTCCCGGCCTGGGTGAGGCAGGGCTGGGAGCGAGTGCGGCCGTTCTCGACCGGGAGGACGTACGTCAACTTTCAGACCGAGGACGAGGGCGACGCCCGCGTCCGCGAGACGTACGGGGCCAACTACGAGCGGCTCGTACGGCTCAAGGAGGCGGTCGACCCGGCCAACATGTTCCGCTCGAACCGGAACGTGCCGCCGTCCGACCGAGCCGCGGCCGCCTGACCCGGACGCTCCGCCGACCCGCCGGCGACTAGCCTGCGGGTCGGCGGTGCGGACGATCGCGATCATCGGCGCGGGCTTCAGCGGGACGATGGTTGCCGTCCACCTGCTGCGCGCCGCGCCGCCGTCCGTCGAGCGGGTGCTGCTGATCGAACGGAGCAGGCGCGAGATCGGCGGCGTCGCCTACGAGACGCCGTCGGCCAGCCACACGCTGAACGTCCCTGCAGGGCGGATGAGCGCCTTCGAGGACGACCCGGACGACTTCCTCCGCTACGTCCGCCGGCGCGAGCCGTCGCTCACCGGCGGCTCGTTCGTGCCGCGGCGCGAGTACGGCGCCTACCTCGCCGACACGCTCGACCGGGCCCGCCGCGAGTCGAGCCTGCAGCTGCTCCGTGTCTCCGGGCAGGTCGTCCGCTTGCGCGAGGAGACCGGCGGCGTCGTGCTCTCGCTCGACGACGGTCGCGAGCTGCACGCCGACCGGGCCGTGCTCGCGATCGGCAACTATCCACCGTCCGACCTGCCTGTCGCCGACCCGGGCTTCTACTCGAGCCTGCGCTACGCGCGCGACCCGTGGTCTCCGGACGCGTGCGAGCGCGACCCGGGCCGGCCGGTGCTGCTTCTGGGGACGGGCCTGACAATGCTCGACCTCGCTCTTGCCCTGCGGGACTCCGACCAGCAGGCGCCGATCTACGCGCTCTCGAGGCGCGGGCTGCTCCCCCGGGCCCACCGCGTCGCCGCCAAGCCGCCGCCGCATCTCGACCCGCCGGCGACCCTCGACCGCTGGCCGGACACGGCGCTCGGCATGCTGCGCGAGCTGCGCAGGGAAGTGCGCGAAGCAGCGGGCGAGCGCCACGACTGGCGGGAGGTCGTCACCTCGATCCGCGACGACACGCCCGCGCTCTGGCAGCGGCTGAGCCCGGCCGAGCGGGAACGGTTCCTGCGCCACGTCCGGCCCTACTGGGAGACCCATCGGCACCGCTCGTCGCCGGAGACCGCGCTCGCGATCGAGACGATGCTCGCGGCGGGGGCGCTCCGGGTGATCGCGGGGCGGCTGGTCGGCTTCGAGGAGGATGCGGACGGCGTCACCGTCTCCTACCGGCGGCGCGGGCGGCCCGAGCTCGAGACGCTGCGCGTCGGCAAGGTCATCAACTGCACGGGCCCGGACACGGATCTGGAGCGCGTGCGGGAGCCGCTCGTCGCGAGCCTGCTCCGCGAAGGCCTGGTCCGGCCGGACCCGCTCGGTCTCGGGGTGGACTCGGATGAGGCGGGCCGCCTGCTCGACG
>DASTPC010000287.1:0-4879 GCA_035720085.1 Gaiellaceae bacterium | reverse complement strand
TCGAGCATGTCCACCGCCGGCTCGATGCCGATGCCGGCGACGACGACGTCGGCCGGCAGCACCCGGCCGTCGCCGAGGAGCACCCGGCCCGGCTCGATTCCGGTCACCGAGGCCCCGGGGAGGACCTCGACGCCGCGGGTGCGGTAGTAGTCGACGAGCGCCAGCGAGAGCTCGAGCGGGAAGACGCGCGCGCCGATTCCCTGCTCCGGGAAGGCGAGCGTCACCGGGCAGCCCTGGAGCGCGAGGGCTGCGGCCACCTCGGAGCCGATGAAGCCGCCGCCGACGACGACGCAGCGGGCGCCGCCCTCGGCGAGCTCACGCAGGCGCCGGTAGTCGTCGAGCGTGCGGAACGCGAGCACGTCCTCGCCGCCGAAGGGCAGCCTCCGCGGTCGCCCGCCGGTGGCGAGCAGCAGCTTCTCGTAGCCGTGCTCGTCGCCCCGCTCGTCGGTGGCGAGCCGCCGCTCGAGGTCGAGCGCGACGATCCTGCGTCCGGGCCGCACGTCGACGCCGAGCGCCTCCGTGCCGCGCCAGATCGTGCTCTCCTCCTTGCCCCGCCAGAGGCCCTTGGAGAGCGGCGGCCGGGAGTAGGGGGGATGCGGCTCCTCCGTGACGAGCAGGACGCGGCCGTCGGGGTCGAGCTCTCGGATGCCCTTGCAGGCGGCGTCGGCGGTCAGGCCGCCGCCGACGATCAGATAGCGCGTGGTCTGCATGCTTGCCTCTCTGTCAGGCCCGGCTGCGGAGCTCGCCGAGGAACTCCCGCCGGAGCTCGGGGTTGTCGACGTAGCCGCCGCGCCAGACGGTGGTCACCGTCTGCGAGCGCTCCTCGCGCACGCCGCGCATCTGGGTGCAGAGGTGGGTCGCCTCGACTCGGACGGCGACCCCGTGCGGCTCCATCAGCTCGACGAGCGCGTCCGCGATGTGCTCGCCGAGCCGCTCCTGGACGGTGAAGCGGCGGGCGTGCAGCCGCACGAGCCGGGTCAGCTTCGAGATGCCGATGATCCGCTCGTGCGGGACGTAGCCGACGTGGACGACGCCGTGGAAGGGCAACGCGTGGTGCTCGCAGAGCGCGTGGAACCCGACCGGGCCTTCGATCACCTGGCCGAGCAGGCAGGCGGCGTCGCAGCTGCACTCGGCGGGGAAGGCGGTCAGCAGCTTCGGGTCGCCGTCGTAGCCGGCGGTCGCGTCGTACAGCGCCCGCAGGAAGCGCTCGGGCGTCCGTTCGGTGCCGGGCGTGCCGAGCTCCATGCCGAGGGCCTCGAAGATCTCGCCCACGTACCCCTCGAACCGCTGCCACGTCGCCGGCTCGATCCGGCGTGGCTCCGGCCCGTGGCCGTTTCGCGCCGCGACCAGGCCCGTTCGCTGCTCCAGCTGCATCTGCGTCACCTCGCCCTTCTGAATTGTCTGCGTGTGACTCGTTAGTGCCGCGAGCCGGCGCGGCCTTACCTCAGCGCCGCGCGACGAAGCCGGCGTAGAGCAGCACCGCCGCGGCGAGCGCGAAGAGCGCCGTGCTCGCAGCGCCGAGCCCCGCGAGCGCGCTGCCGAGCGCCGCCGCCACGACGCCCGCCACGATCAGCGCGTTGCCGAGCGGCCGGGCGCGAATCGTCCACAGCGCGATCCCGACCGCGGCGAGGGTGCCGAGCGAGTTGCCCGCGATCGCGAGCAGGCGCGCAGGCCAGAGCTCCAGGTGGTCCTGCGCGGCGGGGATGTCGCTTCCCGAGACCGGCGCCGTGAGCGGTGCCGCCGCCGCCACGCCGGCGGCGAGCCCGCAGTAGACGAGCGCCGCCGGCGCAGCCCAGCGCACGCCGACGAGGAGCAGCGAGCCGGCGCCGAGGAGCGCCGCAGTGAGCAGCCCGCCGCAGAGGTAGTAGACGCGAAACGGCGCCTCGCTCCAGCCGGCGGCGGCTCCCCATGCGAGCGCGGCGGAGGCGACCGCGTACGCGCCGAGGGAGGCCGCCCAGGCGGCGAGCTCGGGAGCTCGGCGCCGGCGGTGGCGCCGCACCAGCTCGGCGGCGAGCCGGAGCGAGACGAGCGCCGCGGCGAAGGCAAGCAGGGCGTCCATCGCGCGAGAGCCTAGATGCCTGACTGGAAAATGACGCGCCTGCCGGGGGCGTCCACGACCAAGCCGGGCGCCGCACGTACGAGCCGCGCAGGCTGGTTGCCTGCCCGGCTCGCGCGGGTGGCGATCCGGCGCCGTGTCGTGGGCGTCATCCGGCCCGCCGGGATTTTCCGGTCAGGCATCTAGTGACGATCAGTTACAAGGCGGGCGCCGCGGGCGTGGCCGGTCCGAAGCGGCACGTCCGTCCCGGACAGGTCGGTAGGCTGGCTCGCAGATGGCGAGGAAGCGCTACCTGCTGACCCCGGGGCCGACGCCCGTCCCGCCCGAGGTGCTCGCGGCGGCCGGCGAGCCCGTGATCCATCACCGCGCCCCCGACTTCAAGGAGCTCTTCGCGCGCGTCCTCGGCCGGCTGCAGGGTGTGTTTCGCACCGAGGGCGACGTGCTCCTGCTGACCGCCTCCGGCACCGGCGCGTTCGAGTCGGCGGTCGTGAACCTGCTCTCGCCCGGCGAGCGCGTGCTCGCCGTCTCGGCAGGCAATTTCGGCGAGCGGTGGGCGAAGCTGGCGGCCGCGTACGGCTGCGAGGTGGAGGAGCTGCGCTACGAGTGGGGCGCCGTGCCGCAGCCCGCCGACGTCGAGCGGCGGCTGGCAGAGACCGGGGCGCGCGTCGTGTTCCTCGTCCACTCCGAGACCTCCACCGGCGTCGTCTGCGACCTCGAGGGCCTCGTAGCCGTCTGCCGCGAGGCCGGCGCGCTCTCCGTCGTCGACGCGATCTCGAGCCTCGGCGCCGTCCCCCTCGAGACCGACGCATGGGGCGTGGACGTCGTCGTCACCGGCTCGCAGAAGGCGCTGATGACGCCGCCGGGGCTGGCTTTCGTCGCCGTCGGCGAGCGCGGGTGGGCGAAGGCGGAGACGGCGAGCCTGCCGCGCTTCTACTGGGACTGGCAGCGCGCGCGAGCCGCCCAGGAGAAGGGCTCGACGCCGTTCACGCCGGCTACCTCCACGGTCGTGGCGCTCGACGCGGCGCTCCGGCTCCTGCTCGAGGAGGGCCTCGAGAGCGCGCACGCCCGCCACGTCGCGCTCGGCCGTGCCTGTCGCGCCGGAGTGAAGGCGATGGGGCTCGAGCTCTACTCCCCGGACGACGACAGCTCCGCGGTGCTGACGGCGATCCTCACGCCGGAGGGAGTCGATGCCGTCGAGCTGCGGCTAGCGCTCCGCGACCGCCACGGCATCACCGTCGCCGGCGGTCACGGCGAGGTCGCCGACCGGCTCTTCCGGATCGGCCACATCGGCTACGTCGACGTCTTCGACATCACCACGGCCCTCGGCGCCGTCGAGCTCGAGCTGGCGGAGCTCGGGGCGCCGATCGAGCGCGGCGCGGGCGTCGCCGCCGCGCTCGAGGCGTACGAGGCCGCCGTCCCCCAGGCGTAGATGCCCCGGGTGCTGGTGCGGGAGCCGATCGCCGAGGCGGGCGTCGAGCTGCTGCGGTCGAAGTTCGACGTGGACGTCGACGGCGACTCCGACCTCGCCGAGATCATCGGCCGCTACGACGCGGTCGTCGTCCGCTCGGCGACGAAGCTCGACGCTGCCCTGATCGAGCGCGCCGAGCGGCTGAAGGTGATCGGCCGCGCCGGCGTCGGCATCGACAACGTGGACGTCGAGGCCGCCACGCGGCGCGGGATCGTCGTCGCGAACGCACCCGAGTCGACCGTCGTCTCTGCGGCCGAGCAGACGATCGGTCTCCTGGTGGCGCTCGCCCGCAACATTCCGCAGGCCCACGCGGCGCTGAAGGACGGCCGCTGGGAGCGCTCCCGCTGGAGCGGCTTCGAGCTCGCGGGCAAGACGCTCGGCGTGCTCGGCTTCGGCCGCATCGGCCAGCAGGTCGCGCGGCGCGCCGTCGGCCTCGGCATGCGCGTCGTCGCCTACGACCCGTTCGTCGCCGAGGAGCGCTTCCGCGAGGTCGCGGTCGAGCACGCCGAGACGATCGAGGAGGTGCTCGGAGAGGCCGACGTCGTCACGCTCCACCTGCCGCTGACGCCGGAGACCGAGCGGCTGGTCGACGCCGGGACGATCGCGCAGATGCGCGACGGCGCCAGGCTCGTCAACGCGGCCCGCGGCGCGCTCGTCGACGAGCAGGCGCTCGTCGACGCGATCCGCTCGGGGAAGCTGGCCGGCGCAGCGCTCGACGTGTTCCCCAGCGAGCCGTACGCGGGGCCGCTGCTCGAGCTCGAGGAGGTCGTCGTGACGCCCCACCTCGCCGCGTCGACGGACGAGGCGCAGGACCGGGCGGGCGTGATCGTCGCCGAGCAGATCGTCGCCGCGCTCGAGGGCGGGCTGGTCACGAACGCGATCAACATCCCCGTCGTCGACCAGGCGGACCTCGAGGTGCTGGGGCCGTTCATCCCGCTCGCGTCGAAGCTCGGCCGGCTCGCGGTCGAGCTCTCGGGCGGGCGGCCGCGGCGAATCGTGGTCGCCGCGCACGGGCCCCTCTCCGAGCACGACACGCGCCTGCTCACCGTGGCGGCGCTGAACGGCGCCTTCCAGGGACGCGTCGACCAGTCCGTCAACTACGTCAACGCGCCGGTGATCGCGGCAGAGCGAGGGATCGAGGTCGCCGAGGAGCGCTTCCGGGCTTCCCGCGACTACATGAACCTGGTCGAGGTCCGGGCGGCGTCGGACGGGGAGGAGGTCGCGGTCTCCGGCACCACGATCGGGCCGGAGCCGCGGCTCTTCCTCGCCGGCGCACTCGGCTACGGGATCGACATCGAGCTGGCGGCGAACATGGTGTTCGTCCGCTACTCGGACATGCCGGGCGTGATCGGCCG
>DASTPC010000286.1:0-3422 GCA_035720085.1 Gaiellaceae bacterium | reverse complement strand
CGTCGGTCAGCGAGAGCTCCTTTCGGCCGTCGACTGGCCGGCGCTGGCGTCGCGGACCTCCTCCTCGACGAGATCGGTGTTGATCGCGATCGCGGCGGTGGATCCTTCGCCCGCTGCGGTGATCACCTGCGCGCGTGCGTTGCAGGCGTTGCCGGCGGCCCAGACGCCGGGGACGCTGGTTCGGCCGGTTGCGTCGACCCGGACGAACCCTCCCTCGTCGACCTCGCAGCCCAGGGACGCGACCAGGCCGCCGTCGTGTGCGCGCAGCGTCGGCCGCATGAAGACCGCGGCGCGCGGAACGAGGCGCCCGTCGGCCAGCTGCACCGCGTGCAGGCGGTCGTCCACGACGGAGAAACGCGCGACCAGGCCCTCGACGATCTCGATGCCGCGCGCCGCCAGCGACGCCCGCTCATCCGCGCCGACGGGGCAGGTGTGCGCGAAGAAGACGACGTCGTTCGACCACTGCCGGAGAAGGTGCGCATGCTCCGCCGAGCCGGTCGAGGTCCCGAGCACGCCGATCGGCCGGTCGCGGACCTCCCAGCCGTGGCAGTACGGGCAGTGGAGGAAGTCCCGGCCCCAGCGCTCCCGCGCGCCGGGGATGTCGGGGAGCTCGTCGACGGCGCCCGTCGCGAGCAGCAGCCGTCGCGCCGCCAGGGAGCGTCCACCCGCGAGCCGGAGCTTGAAGCCGCTCGCGACCTCGACCACCCGCTCCTCGACCAACTCGACGCCGTAGCCTCGGGCCTCGGCGCGCCCGGCCGCCAGGAGGTCGCCGGGCGGCATCCCGTCGCGCGACAGAAAGCCCTGCATGTGCGACGCGGGAGCGTTCCGCGGCGTGCCGGCGTCGACGACCGCGACCCTGCGCCGCGCCCGGCCGAGCACGAGCGCCGCGCTCAGACCGGCGGCGCCGCCGCCGACCACCACCACGTCATAGCTGTCTGATCTCATGGCCTCGAGCGTGCATGAGCGCGCCCTCGGCGGCAATTTCCGTTGCTGTTTCCGGGAATCGTTAGCGTGGTCGCGTGGGGAGCGAGGCGGACATCTCGAGCGTGCTGGCCGACGTCGGCCCCCGCCTGAAGCGCCTGCGCACGCGGCGGGGCGTGACCTTGACGGCGCTTGCGGCGAAGACGGGGATCTCGAAGAGCACGCTCTCCCGGCTGGAGAGCGGCCAGCGGAAGCCCAGCCTCGAGCTGCTCCTACCGCTGGCCGAAGCGCACCGGGTGCCGCTCGACGAGCTCGTCGGGGCGCCCGAGGTCGGCGACCCTCGGGTTCGGCTCAAGCCGCGCGTCCGCAACGGACGCGTGGTGTTCCCGCTCACGCAGGCGTCGAGCGGCGTGAACGTGTGGAAGGTCGTGATCCCGCCCGAGCGCGAGCGCGAGCTTCGGGTGCACGAAGGCTACGAGTGGCTGTATGTGCTGTCCGGGCGGATGCGTCTGATCCTCGGCGAGCACGACATCACGATGGGCCCCGGCGAGGTCGCCGAGTTCGACACCCGGCTGCCGCACTGGTTCGGCCCGGCGGGTGACGAGCCGGTCGAGATCCTGAGCGTCCACGGAGCGCACGGCAAGCGGATGCACGTCCGCGCTGCGCCGCGCCGGCAGCCCGAGACGGCCTGACGACCTGGGCGCGCGCGTCAGCCTCGTGGGGCTGCTGTGGGTCCGGATCGGTGTCGCCGCTGCGGTCGGCCTCAGCGTGTACTTCTGCTCGCCTCTGCTCGCCGTCGCGGCGCACGTCCGTGCCGGTGACGTCGCCAACCTCGCGACGCCGCTCGTGCTCGAGCCGATGGCGGTCGGGGCGCTGGTCCTGCGAATCGCGGGCTGACCGAGGCGCGAGACCACAGGTGTTCGCGCGACCGCAGCGGTGGACGAAGGTTCGGCGGCCCGAGCACGGCCGACGGCTCGGCCGCATACGATCGCCGCGTGCGCGCAATCGCCGATCTGGAGGCCCGCCTCGCCGAGGCCGACGCGCGGTACGTCGCCGAGAACCCCGAGTCGCGGCGGCTGCACGAGCAGCGGGCGCGGTTCATGCCGGGCGGGAACACGCGCACGACGATCCACCAGCCGCCCTTCCCGCTGACGATCGTCCACGGCCGCGGCGCACGCCTGACCGACGCGGACGGCCACGAGTACGTCGACTTCCTCGGCGAGTACACGGCGGGGCTCTACGGCCACTCGAACGGAGCGATCGTGGACGCGATCCGGGGCGCGCTGGCTGACGGGCTCGTGCTCGGCGCCCCGAACCGGTACGAGGGCGCGCTCGCCGAGGCGATCTGCGACCGCTTCCCGTCGATCGAGCTCGTGCGCTTCTGCAACTCGGGCACGGAGGCGAACCTCCTCGCGCTCTCGCTGTCACGGGCCGTCACCGGACGAAACGGCGTGCTGGCGTTCGCCGGCGCCTACCACGGCGGCATCCTGCTCTTCGCGCACGGCGTCTCGCCGCTCAATCCGCCGTTCGCCTGGGTCGTCGGCGAGTACAACGACGCCGACCAGGCAGCACGGCTCGTCGAGGAGCACGCCCACGAGCTCGCCGCGGTGATCGTCGAGCCACTGCAGGGGGCGGCGGGGGTGATCCCCGGCGAGCCGTCATTCCTCCGCGCGTTGCGCGAGGCGACCGCCGAGCACGGCGTACTCCTCGTGTTCGACGAGGTGATGACCGCGCGCCTCTCGCGCGGCGGCATGCAGCAGCTGCTCGGGATCGACCCGGATCTGACGACGCTCGCGAAGTTCGTCGGCGGCGGACTCTCGTTCGGCGCCTTCGGCGGACGAGCAGACCTGATGCGACGCTTCGACCCGTCGCGGCCCGACGCCCTGCAGCACGGCGGAACCTTCAACAACGACGTGCTGACCATGGCGGCCGGCGCCGCCGGCCTGACCCAGCTGACGGAGGCGGAGATCGGCCGGCTGAACGGTCTCGGCGACAGGCTGCGAGACCGGCTGAACACGTTCTCGGCGGAGCGGGAGGGCGGCTTCTGCGCGACCGGCTACGGGTCGCTCGTCGGGCTGCACTTCACGCGCGGGCCCGTCCGCAGCGAGGAGGACGTCCCCGAGGCCGCCGAATTGCGCGCCCTCCTGCACCTGCACCTGCTCGAGCGCGGCTTCTCCTACGGCCGGCGCGGGTTCATCTCGCTCTCGCTCCCACTCGGCGAGGCGGACGTCGACGGCTTCGCCGAGGCCGTCGAGGAGTTCCTCCTCACCCTCTGACTCAGCGCTGGAGCCTCGTGCGGGTGACGCGCTCGCAATGCGCGAGCGCGTCGAGGCGGTCCGCGACAACCGCGTCCTGCTCGGCGCCGCAGTCGACGACGTCGCGCCGGGTGAAACGCGTCGTCGTCGACCAAAGGGAAAGCTCGTCCTCGTGCCGTAGGGGACCGGGCGGAGTCGCGGCGTCCGGCGGTCGGCTAGGTTGGCGGCGTGGGCACCCGAGCCGCC
>DASTPC010000285.1:0-20309 GCA_035720085.1 Gaiellaceae bacterium | reverse complement strand
CGCCTCGATGACCGTCCAGGAGTTCTTCGACCAGCTTCCCTCGAGCGTCGACCCGGCCAAGACCGCCGGCATGAACAACTCCTACGTCTTCGACGTCGACGGCGTCGGCCAGTGGACCGTCACGGTCGCTGACGGCGCGGTCTCCGTCGACGAGGGAGCCTCGGACGCGGACTGCACGATCTCCGCGAGCGAGGAGACGCTGCAGAAGATCGTCGCTGGCGAGCAGAACGCGACGACCGCGTACATGACGGGGAAGCTGAAGATCAAGGGGGACATGGGCGCCGCCATGAAGCTCCAGAAGCTGTTCTGAGCGAATTCTCGCTCCACCCGGGCGTGTAGAGTCGCGGCCCGTGCTGGTCGTCCGCGCGCTGATCGTCTGGGGCATCAACATCCTCGCCCTGATCGTCGTCGACTGGCTGTTCGACGGCGTCACGATCGGGCGCTGGGGGCCGCTGCTCCTGGGCGCCGCCGTGCTCGCGGCCGCCAACACGTTCCTGAAGCCCTTCCTCACGATCCTGACGCTGCCGCTCGTGATCGTCACCTTCGGGCTCGCGTACTTCGCCCTGAGCGTGGCGATGCTGGCGCTCGCGGAGTGGATCGCGCCGGACTTCTCGATCGACGGGTTCTGGACGTACGTCGGCGCCACGGTCGTCGTCGCGATCGTCAACGCCGTCGTCGGCGCCGTGCTCGACCGGGTCTCCGGCGAGCCGCGCTACTCCTGACGAGCGGCTCAGAAGAGCTCGACGAGGAGCGCGCCGGCCGCGACCTGGTCGCCCGGAGCGACATGCACCGCCGCCACCGTCGCGTCGAACGGCGAGGCGACGGGATGCTCCAGCTTCATCGCCTCGAGCAGCACGAGCGGGTCGCGCGCGGCGACCTCCTGACCGGGCGCCACCCGGACCTCGATCACCGTGCCGGGCATCGGCGCGGTCACCTCGCCGCCGCCGGCGTGGCCGGAGTGCGTCCGGGCCGCCGCGTCGACGTCGGGAGGCGGCGCAGGCGGCGGAGCGGGGAGGTTGAGGCGCCAGGCGCCGCGCCACGGCCCGGCCGGCAGCCGCAGCGGCGGGGCCGAGAGCGGGGGGTGCTCGACGAGGAACGCGGTCGAGACTCCCCCCGCGCGGAACGCGGGGTGCGCGACGAGCCAGCGCAGGAACCGCAGGTTCGTGACCAGGCCGGCGACCTCGGTCTCGACGAGCGCCTGCCCGAGCCGGTCGAGGGCCTCCTCCCGCGTGCGCCCGTGGGCGACCAGCTTCGCGAGCAGCGGGTCGTAGCTCGCCGTCACCTCGTCTCCCTCCTCGACGCCGGCGTCCACGCGCACGTCTCCCGGTAGCCGCAGCCGCTCGAGCCGCCCGACCTGCGGCAGGAAGCTGCGCGGATCCTCCGCGTAGAGCCGCGCCTCGACCGCGTGCCCGACGCCCTTGTGACGATCAGTTACAAGGCGCTCCCCCGCGGCGATCCCGAGCTGCTGCTCGACGAGGTCGAGGCCGGTGACCGCTTCCGTGACCGGGTGCTCGACCTGGATGCGCCCGTTCAGCTCGAGGAAGTAGAGCTCGTCCCCCTCGACCAGGAACTCGGCCGTGCCGGCGCTGCGGTAGCCGATTGCCTGCCCGAACGCGACCGCGGCGGCGGCGAGCCGCGAGCGCAGCGCGGAGGAGAGCCGCGGCGCGGGCGCCTCCTCGACCACCTTCTGATGGCGGCGCTGCACCGAGCAGTCGCGCTCGCCGAGCGCCACGACCGTCCCGTGGGCGTCGGCGAGGAGCTGCACCTCCACGTGGCGCGGACGCTCCAGGAACCGCTCGCAGAACACGGTGCCGTCGCCGAAGGCCGCCTCCGCCTCGCGGCGAGCGGCGGCAAGCGCCTCCTCGAGCTCGTCCGGGCTGCGGACGACCCGCATGCCGCGGCCGCCCCCGCCGGCTGCCGCCTTGACGAGCAGCGGGAAGCCCACGTCGGCGGCGTCGCCCGTGGGCAGCGTCGGCACGTCCGCCTCGGCCGCCGTGCGCTTGGCGGCCAGCTTGTCGCCGCCCAGGCGGAGCGCAGCCGGCGGCGGCCCGACCCAGGTCAGGCCGGCGGCCTCGACGGCGGCCGCGAAGTCGGCGTTCTCGGCCAGGAAGCCGTACCCCGGGTGGACGGCGTCGGCGCCGCTCTCGTGCGCCGCACGCACGTGCTCGGCGGCGTCGAGGTACGAGGCGACCTCGACCGTGCGGCCCGCCGAGCGGGCGTGCAGCGAGGCGCTGTCGTCGGGGGCGACGACGGCGACGGTCTCTATCCCCAGCTGCTCGCAGGTGCGGAAGACGCGCAGCGCGATCTCGCCGCGGTTCGCCACGAGCAGCTTGGAGATCGCCACGTTCGGGGATCGTAAAGAAGCGGTTCGCCGGCGCGGGGCGGGGGTAGCGTCGGTCGGATGAAGACCATCGCGCTGCTCGCAGGCGTCGCCTCCGCGCTCGTCCTCGCGGGGGTTGCGACAGGCTCCCCGTACGTGCGCTTCGGCATCCAGGACGACGCGTGGCTCGAGTACGGGCCGGGCACGCTGGCAGACCGGACCGCTCGGCTCGACGAGCTCGGCTTCGAGCTGGTGCGCGTCACGGTCGTCTGGTCTGAGATCGAGGCGGTGCGCGGCGAGCGCGACTGGTCACGTGCCGACCGCCTGCTCCTGGCGCTGCGGGAACGGGGGCTGACACCCGTTGTGACGCTGTGGGGCACGCCGCGTTGGGCCAACGGCGGCAGGAGCCCCAACTGGGCACCACGCAACGGCGCCGCCTTCGCGGCCTTCGCCGCCGCGGCGGCCCGGCGATACCGCTTCGTGTCGCACTGGGTGATCTGGAACGAGTCCAACCAGCGCCGCTGGCTGCGCCCGACGAGCCCGGGCGTCTATGTCACGAGGCTGCTCAATCCCGCCTACCGTGCGATCCGCCGCGCGAACCCGCGCGCGAAGGTGGCGGGCGGCGTGACCGCGCCGCGGGCCGCGTACCTCGGCGTCTCCCCGGTGGACTTCATCCGCGGCATGGGCAGGGCCGGCGCGCGGCTCGACGCGTACGCGCACCACCCGTACCCGCTCGGGCCCCGGGACACGCCGTGGAGCGGCGGCTGCGACCACTGCACGACGGTCACGATGGCGACGCTCGAGCGGCTGCTGCGGGAGGTCGAGACGGCGTTCCCGCGCGCGCGAATCTGGCTGACCGAGTTCGGCTACCAGACGAACCCGCCAGACCGCGTGCTCGGCGTCTCGCCCGCGCTGCAGGCGCGGTACCTGGCGGACGCGCTCCGCCGGGTGCACGCGGCGCCGAAGGTGGACATGCTGATCCACTACCTCTACCGGGACGAGCCGGACGTCGGCCGCTGGCAGAGCGGGCTCGAGACCGCGGACGGCCGCTCCAAGCCCGCCCGCTGGGCGGCGAAGCTCCCGCTCGCGCAGGTGTCGCGCGCGGGAGCGCGCACGACGGTCTGGGGGCAGGTGCGCTGCGCCGCGACGCCGACCCGGGTCGTCCTCCAGCGCTCCGCCGGCGGCGCCTGGCGCGGCGTCACGCGGGTGCGGACGACGCCGCGCGGCTACCTCCGGCTCACGGTCCAGGCCCGGCCGGGTGAGCACCTGCGCCTGTGGCATCCCGACTGTTCCGCCGGCGCGGCGCTCGCCGTCCGCTAGGCCGTCAGCCGCCGGCCGCGACCACGCAGCCAGCTGGGACGCTCGGCGTTCTCCCGGCGCGTGGTCGCGAAGGCGCCACAGGATGTCCGACGGGGACGCGTCAGCGCTCGCGCAGCCACTCCGGCCGGCGGCGGTCGAGGAAGGCGCGCAGCCCCTCCTGCCCCTCGGGGCTCGTGCGCCGCTCGGCGATCCGCCGCGCTGTCTCGAGTCCGTCGGGCCGGTCGAGGACGAGGCGCTTGGCGGCGCGCGCGGCACGCGGGCCGGCCGTGCGCAGCTCCGTGAGGACCTGCTCGACGGTTCCGTCGAGGTCGTCCGTCACCTCGTGCACGAGCCCCATGCGCAGCGCCGCGGCGGCGTCGAAGCGCTCACCGGTGACGAAGTAGCGCCGGGCCGCCGAAGGCCCGATCTTTCCGAGCGCGAAGGGAGAGATCACCGCGGGCACGAGCCCGAGCTTGACCTCGGAGAAGGCGAAGACGGCGCGCTCGTGCGCCACGACCACGTCCGAGCAGGCGACCAGGCCGGCGCCGCCACCGAGCGCGTGGCCCTGCACGCGGGCGACGACCGGCGCGGGGCAGCCGTCGATTGCCTCGAGCATGCGCCGGAGCGCCATCGCGTCTTCGACGTTGGCCCCGTAGTCGAGGTCGGCAGAGGCGCGCATCCACTCGACGTCGGCGCCGGCACAGAAGCTCTGCCCTTCGCCGGCGAGCACGACCGCCCGCGCCTTGCCGACGTCGACGAAAGCCGTCGCCAGCTCCGCGATCAGCGCCGCGTCGAACGCGTTCCGCGCCTCCGGCCTGGACAGCGTGACCCTGAGGACGTCACCGTCCCGCTCGACCCGGAGCGCGCTCACAGGCCGAAACACTATGGTCTCCGCGATGCCGGCGAAGCGGTTCACCGCCCAGCTCGAGCGGGTCGGGAAGACGGGCACGGCGTTCACGATCCCGTTCGACCTGAAGGAGGCGTTCGGCCGCGCCAGGCCGCCGGTCGAGGTGACGATCCGCGGGCACACCTGGCGGACGACGCCCGGCGTCTACGGCGGTGTCGGCATGATCGTCGTCAACCGGGCGGTCAAGGCGGCGACCGGCGTGGACGCGCCCGACCGGGTGCGTGTCGCGATCGCGCTCGACACGAAGCCGCGCACGGTCGAGGTGCCGGCCGACCTCGAGGCGGCGCTTGACGTCGAGCCCGCGGCGACGGCTGCGTTCGCGGCGCTCTCCGTCTCGCACCGCCGCGAATACGTCGCGTGGGTCGACGAGGCCAAGCGGCCCGACACCCGCGCGCGCCGCGTCGCAGGCACGGTCGAGCGCGTGCGGGCCGGAGCACCGCTGCGTTGATGCCCGGCCTGCGCGGGGCCGTCGCCGCGGCGCTGACGCCGCTCCGCGACGGCGGCGCGCGGCTCGACGAGGATGCCTTCGCGCCGTACGTCGAGCTCCTCGCGGCGGGCGGGCTCGACGGCGTGCTGGCCCTCGGAACGACCGGCGAGGGCATCCTCTTCTCGGTCGAGGAGCGTGCACGTGCCGTCGAGCTCTTCGTCGCGGCCTCGCGGGGACGCCTGCAAGTGGCGGCCCACTGCGGTGCGCAGACGACTGCCGACACCGTCGAGCTCGCGCGCCGCGCGGCAGAGACGGGTGCGGACGCGGTCGCGGTGATCGGCCCGCCGTACTTCTCACTCGACGCGGCCGCACAGCTCGCCCACCTCGAGGCCGCCGCCGCGGCGTGCGCGCCCGTCCCCTTCTACGTCTATGAGTTCGCGACCACGGCGGGCTACCCGTTCGCGGTCGACGCGCTGCTGCGGCTCCGGGAGCGGGCGGAGAACTTCCGCGGGCTCAAGGTCTCGGACACGCCCTGGGAGGCCTTCTCGCCGTACCTGCTCGAGGGCCTGGACGTCTTCGCCGGGCCGGAGGCCCTGATCCACCGCGCGATCGAGGCCGGCGCGGTCGGGGCCGTCTCCGGGCTCGCCTCCGTCTTCCCCGCCGAGGTCGCGGCCGTCGTGCACGCGCCGACCGGGGAGGGGGCGGCGGCGCTCGGCGAGCGCAGGGCGGCGCTCGAGCGCTTCCCGCGCCACGCCGCCTTCAAGCGCGTGCTCGGACGCCGCGGCGTGCCCGTGCGGCCGGACGTCAGGGCCCCGCTGCGGCCGCTGACCGCCGACGAGGAGCGCGACCTGGACGCCTGGCTCGAGCGTCAGTGAGCAGGGCGCGCGCGACGCTCGACGCGGGGCTGCGGAAGGCGATCCTGCTGGCCGCGACGAACGGCGGCGTGCGCCGCGCCGTCGACCGGTACGGAATGCGCCTCGGGGCGGCCCGCTTCGTCGCCGGCGAGACGCTCGACGAGTGCGTGGCGGTGCTGCGGCGGCTGAACGAGCAGGGCCTGTACGCGAACACGACGATCCTGGGCGAGAACGTCGGCGACCGGGCGCAGGCGGAAGCTGTTGCCGCCTCGTACGAGACCGTTCTGAGCCGGCTCGCGGCCGAGCGCCTGCGCGCGAATGTGGCGCTGAAGCTGACCCAGCTGGGCCTCGACCTCGACGAAGAGCTGGCGTACGCGAACGCGGAGCGCGTCGTCGGGGCGGCGGCGGAGCTCGGGAACTTCGTCCGCATCGACATGGAGGCCTCGGGCACCGTCGACGCCACCCTGCGGATCTACCGCCGGCTGCGCGAGAACGGCCGTGACAACGTCGGCACAGTGCTGCAGGCTTACCTCTACCGCACCGAGGACGACCTGCGTGCGCTGCTCCCGCTGCGACCCAACCTGCGCTTCGTCAAGGGCGCGTACCTCGAGGCGGCGAGCGTCGCGTACCCGGACAAGCGCGACGTCGACGCGAGCTTCGCGCGCCTCGTCGAACTCGCGCTCGCCGAGGGCGCCTACGCGGCGGTGGCGACGCACGACGGGCGGCTGATCGCGCGCACGCTCGCGTTCGCCCGCGAGCAGGGTCTCGGGCGAGACCGTTACGAGCTGCAGATGCTGTACGGAGTGCGGCCCCGCCTGCAGCTCGACCTGGCCCGGCAGGGCCACAAGGTGCTGGTGGCGACGCCCTACGGGCCCGAGTGGTACCCGTACCTGATGCGCCGGCTCGCCGAGCGCCCCGCCAACGTGCTCTTCCTGGCGCGGTCGCTCTTCCGCTCGTAGGGGGCCAGGCTTGCCTCGCCCTCGCCGGGCCGAGGCCTACGGCTCGACGTCGAGCGCGCAGGCGCTCGTGTGCGCCCCCGGCAGGCGGCCGAGGAGATCGATCAGCGTTTCGAGCTCTGCCGGAGCCAGGCTGCCGCCGATCTGCTCGCGCAGCAGCCGGTCGTGCTCGTCCTCGGCGGCTACGGCGGTGCTGCGGCCCGCGTCGGTGATGACGGCGTAGGTGACGCGCGCATCCGTGGGGCAGTGGCCCTTCTCCACGAGGCCAAGCTGCTCGAGCCCGTCGAGCAGCCGCGTGATCCCCGAGGGCGTGAGCAGCACGGCCTCGGCCAGGTCGACGCGCCGCAGGTAGCCGTTGTCGGCCCGGGCCAGGGCGACGAGCGCCTCGTAGTCCTTGGCCGTGAGCCCGTGCGAGCGCATCAGCCTCGCCTCGAGCTCGCGACGGATCGTCGCGTTGACGCGGAGCAGGCGGACGAAGGCGGTCACCTCCGGATATGCTTGCGCGCGCAATACTTGACGGCTCAAGGAATCTCCTGTAGAGTTGTTTGCGGTCACAAGTATACCTGCTACGAAGGAGAGCGCAATGACCGCAGTTCAGACCGAGACCCGCATCCCGACCGGAACGTGGGCCGTCGATCCCGTCCATTCGAAGATCGGCTTCGCCGTCAAGCACCTCGGCGTCTCCTGGTTCCGCGGCAGCTTCGGCCAGGTCGAGGGGGCGCTCGACGAGTCGGGCCTCGTCGGCACCGCCGACGTGACGAGCGTTGCGGTCGACGAGCCGAACCTCAAGGGCCATCTGCTCTCGCCCGACTTCTTCGACGCCGAGCGGCACCCGCAGCTGACCTTCCGCTCGAACGACGTCCGGGTGGACGGCGACGCCGTCGCGATCGACGGCGAGATCACGATCAAGGGCGTCTCGCGTCCGCTCTCGCTGAGCGGGACGATCGGCGGCCCCGTCGAGAACCCCTACGGCAAGGTCGTCATCGGCCTCGACGTCAAGGGCACGGTCGACCGGCGCGAGTTCGGCCTCGACTGGAACGCGCCGCTTCCCGGCGGCGGCCTCACGGTGGCGAACGAGGTCACCATCACCGGCGAGCTCGAGCTCGTCCAGGCGGACGCGTAAGTGCGCGTCCTCGCCATCTCCGGAAGCCTCCGGAGCGGCTCGCTGAACAGCGAGCTGCTCCGGCTGGCCGCCGGCTCTGCGCCGGACGACGTCGAGGTCGGCCTCTACGACGGGCTGAAGCAGATTCCGCCGTACGACGCCGACGACGAGGGCTCCGGCGCGGCAGCCGTCGAGGCGTTCGGCGCCGCCGTGCGCGACGCCGACGCGGTGCTCGTGTCGACGCCGGAGTACAACGGGTCGATCCCCGGCGTGCTCAAGAACGCGGTCGACTGGGCCTCCCGCCCGGACATCGTCGAGGGGCCGTTCTGGGGCAAGCCTGTCGCCGTCGTCAGTGCCAGTACCGGCTCGTTCGGCGCGATCTGGGCGCAGACCGACCTGAACAAGGTGCTGAAGATGGTCGGCGCCCGCGTCGTCGAGACCGGTCTCGCGGTCGCGAAGGCGCACGAGCGCCTCGTCGCACCCGACGATGAGCTCGTGGACGACCTGCAGCGCGTGTTCGGGCTGCTGGCCGCCGAGCTGCCGGCGCCCGCCGCGACCGAGGTGCCCGCCGAGGCGCTCGTCCGCGTCGCGGCGGCGGCCTAGGCTTCCGCGCCGGCGCCCGGCTCGGGCGGCGCCTGGAGCTTCGTCAGCAGGGCCTTGACGGCGCGGAGCACGTCCGCCTCCTCGTGGCCGAAGTCGTCGAGGTACGCCCGCACCGCCGCGCGCAGCAGGCGCAGCTCGTCGTCGTCGAGCTGAATGGTGGTCATGGCCGTCAGCGTATCGCCGCCGAGGGCGGAAACTCACTCCGCCGGCGGGTCCCAGGGCTGGTAGACGCCGCCCGGGAGGCCGCCGACGACCAGGAACGACATCCCCTCCTGGCCCGCGGCCGGGCGGCGCCTGGCCTCGGGCGAGACCAGGACGTAGCGGCCCGGGAAGAGCTCGAGCTCGACGCCGTCGACCGTCAGCGTCCCGCCGCCGGCGAGGCAGACGTAAACCTCCTCCTGCCCAGACTCGGCCTCGTCGTGCTCGGAGCCGACCTTGCCGGGCGGGAAGTCGACCTGCGAGAAGCCGAGCGCGGTCGCGCCAAGTGCGTGCCGCACGAAGCGGAACGTCCCCCACGTGAGCGGGACCTCCTCGACGTCGACCCAGTCGTGGCTCCCCGACACGCCCGCCTCCCCTAGAACGGCCCGCGTGGGGCGTAGACGCCGCCGGGAACCGCGCCGAGCGCGATCCACGCCAGCCCGTCGGGCCCCGCCACCGGCTGCCGGACGACGCCGGGCTCGACGCGCACGTAGCGGCCCGGCCGCAACTCCAGCTCCTCCTCGCCGATACGCATGACGCCGGAGCCGCGCAGCACGACGTAGACCTCCTCCTGGCCCGTCTCCGTCTCGTCGTGCTCCAGCCCCGCCACGCCCGGCCCGAGCTCGAACTGGTTGATCCCGAACGCCGTCGCGCCCAGCCGGCGGCGGACGAACCGCACGGCGCCGCCCGGCCCCTCGGCCGGCAGGTCGGCGACATCGACCACGGTGTAGCTCACAACGGCCTCCTCACATCCGGAAGATCCCGAACGTCGTCTCGGGGACGGGCGCGTTGGCGGCAGCGGCCAGCCCGAGCGCCAGCACGCGACGCGTGTCGAGCGGGTCGATCACGCCGTCGTCCCAGAGCCGCGCCGTGGAGTAGTACGGGCTCCCCTCGCGCTCGTAGGTCGCGCGGATCTCGTCGGCGTCGGCGTCGCCGACCATGGTCAGCACGGTCGCCGCCTGCTCGCCGCCCATCACCGAGATGCGCGCGTTCGGCCACATCCAGAGCTGCCGGGGCGCGTACGCCCGTCCGCACATGGCGTAGTTGCCGGCGCCGAACGAGCCGCCGGTGACGACCGTGAACTTGGGCACCTCCGCACAGGCGACCGCGGTCACCAGCTTGGCGCCGTCGCGCGCGATGCCGCCCTCCTCGTACTCCTTGCCGACCATGAAGCCGGTGATGTTCTGCAGGAACACGAGCGGGACGCGCCGCTTGCAGGCCAGCTCGACGAAGTGCGCCCCCTTCTGGGCGGACTCGGCGAAGAGGACGCCGCGGTTGGCGAGGATCCCGACCGGGTAGCCCTCGATCCGCGCGAAGCCGCACACGAGCGTGTCCCCGTAGAGCGCCTTGAACTCGGCGAAGCGGCTGCCGTCGACGATCCTGCCGATCAGCTCGAGCGGGTCGACCTCGTGGCGGAAGTCCTCCGGGACAAGCCCGTGCAGGTCGGCCGGGTCGAGCACCGGCGGCTCGGCCGGCGCCAGCTCCCACGGGGAGGGCCGGGGGTCGCCGAGGTGGCGCACGATCTGGCGTGCCAGCGCGAGCGCGTGCTCGTCGTCGACCGCGTAGTGGTCGGCGACGCCGGAGCGGCGCGTGTGCACGTCGGCGCCGCCGAGCTCCTCGGCGGTCACGTCCTGGCCGGTCGCGGCCTTCACTAGCGGCGGGCCGCCGATGAAGATCGTCCCGGTGCCGCGCACGATCACCGTCTCGTCGCTCATCGCAGGGACGTAGGCGCCGCCTGCAGTGCAGGAGCCCATCACGACCGCGACCTGGGCGATCCCGCGGGCGGAGAGACGTGCCTGATTGAAGAAGATGCGCCCGAAGTGGTCGCGGTCGGGGAAGACGTCGGCCTGCAGCGGCAGGAACGCCCCGCCGGAGTCGACGAGGTACACGCACGGCAACGCGTTCTGGGCCGCGACCTCCTGCGCGCGCAGGTGCTTCTTCACCGTCAGCGGGAAGTACGAGCCGCCCTTCACGGTCGCGTCGTTGGCGACGACGACGCACTGCCGCCCCTCGACCACGCCGATCCCCGTCACGATGCCGGCCGACGGCGCCTCGCCGTCGTACAGGTCCCACGCGGCGAGCGGGCTCAGCTCGAGAAAGGCGCTGCCCGGGTCGACCAGCCGGTCGACCCGCTCCCGGGCGGTCAGCTTGCCGCGCTCGCGGTGGCGCGCGACCGCGCGCTCGCCGCCGCCACGGGCCACCAGTGCCGTCCGCTCGCGCAACTCGGCGACGAGCGCTTCCATCCGCTGCCGGCGGCGCGTGTACGTCTCGTCCCGCTCGACGTGCGAGGTCAGCACCGTCACGGCGGCAGGACCCTACCGCCTGCAAAGACTCGACCCGCCGCCCCCTTGCGCGCGGCGCGCACGCGAGGAGGATTCGTCGGGGGGATTTGCCGCCGTGAGCCACGAGGAGCGAATCAGGGTGCTGTGCGCCCTCAGGGATCTCGACCTGGACTCGGAGGAGTTCGGCGAGACCATGGTCGTGCTGGCCGAGGTGCTCCGGGAGCTCGACAGCCGGGCGGCCGAGCGGCAGCTGCGCGGCGTCCGTACCCGCCTGCGGCTGGTGGAGCCGCCCGACGAGCCCGCCGGGGCCTGATCCCGACTGGCGCCGCCGCCCGTCGCTCCCGCACAATGGCGCCACGGCGGGCCGAACCGCGAGTAGGCCGCCGGCGTAGGCGACAGCAGGGGGACGAGCTGACCGAGACCGTGCAATCACCGGAGCGCGGCCCGGACGGGCAGCGTCCGCTCGCCCACGCGGTGCAGCTCGCCGAGCGGTTCCTCGACAACGTCGAGACCGTCATCCACGGCAAGCGCGAGGAGATCCGGCTGGTGCTGACGGCGCTCGCCTGCGAGGGCCACGTGCTGCTCGAGGACGTCCCCGGCACGGCCAAGACCGTGCTCGCGCGGGCGATCGCCCGCTCGGTCGACGGCGCCACGCAGGCGCGGATCCAGTGCACGCCCGACCTGCAGCCCACCGACGTCACCGGGCTGGCGGTATTCGACCAGCGCGCGCGGGAGTTCGAGTTCCGGCCGGGACCGATCTTCGCCAACGTCGTCCTCGTCGACGAGATCAACCGGGCGATGCCGAAGACGCAGTCGGCGCTGCTCGAGGCGATGGCCGAGCGCCAGGTCACCGTCGAGGGGGCGACCCGCAGGCTGCCCGACCCGTTCCTCCTGCTCGCGACGGAGAACCCGATCGAGCACGAGGGCACCTTCCCGCTGCCCGAGGCGCAGGTCGACCGGTTCTTCCTCAAGGCCTCGCTCGGCTACCCGGGCACCGAGAACGAGCTGCGAATCATTCGCGACCAGCGCGACCGGCACCCGCTCGGACGGCTCGAGGCCGTGATCTCGCTCGACGACGTGCGCGAGCTGCAGGACGCGGTCAAGCGCGTCTACATCGACCCGTTGCTGCAGGAGTGGGTGGTGCGGATCGTCGAGACGACGCGCTCGCTCGACACGGTCACGATCGGCGCGTCCGTGCGCGGCAGCCTCGCGCTCGAGCGGGCGGCGCGCGCCGCCGCGCTGCTCGCCGGGCGCGACTTCGCCGTGCCGGCGGACGTCGAGCGGCTGGTCGTGCCCGTGCTCGGGCACCGGCTCACGTTCGCGCCCGCCTACCTGGCGGAGGCGCGGCGGCACGGGCCCCGCGCCGCCCTCGAGGCGTTCGCGGCGCTGCTGCTGGAGGCCGCGCCTCCGCCGAGGCACGCCCTCCGCCGGCCGGAGGACGACGACAGCGCCGGTGGCTGACGGCGTCGTGATCCCGCTCGTCCCGCGGCGCCGGCTCGTCGGGCTGGCCTTCGGCGCCGTCGAGAGCGTCCGGCGTGGGCGCGGCTTCGACGTCGCCGCGACCCGGACGTACCAGCCGGGCGACCCGGTCGACGCGATCGACTGGAAGGCATCGGCCCGGCTCTCGACGGCCCAGGCGAGCGACGTGTTCGTCGTCCGCGAGTACCACGCCGAGGAGGCGCCGCGCGCCGTGCTCGTGTGCGACCGCCGGCCGGAGCTCGGCGTCGACGCGGCCGGGCTGCCGGTGCTCGACAAGCCGGCGGCGATCGGGGTGGTCGTCGACCTCCTCGGGCGCAGCGTCGCGGCGGCTCACGGCCTGCTCGGCTACCTCGACCTGGCGGGCCGCGCCGACCCGGGCGAGGAGGCGTACTGGCGGCCGCCGCGCGGCCAGGTCGACCTGCGCCTGATCGAGGACCGGCTCGCCACGGCGGCCTGGGACGCGCCCCAGGACGGCCTGGCGCGTGCGCTCGAGCTGCTCGTGCGGACGCGCGCCGACGTCCCGGCCGGCAGTTTCGTCTTCGTCGTCTCGGACTTCCTCGCACCGGTTCCCGCAGCCGTCTGGGCGCAAGTCCTCGCGCGCCGCTGGGAGCTCGTGCCGGTGATCGTCCAGGATCCCGTCTGGGAGCAGGACTTCCCGCCGATCGCGTCGGTCGTGACGCCCGTGCGCGACCCGCGGACGGGGCGCCTGGCGCTCGTCCGGCTCTCCGACGACGAGGTGGAGGCGCGGCGCGACGAGCATCGCCGCCGGCTCCACACGCTGCTGGAGGAGCTCGAGGCGCGAGACCTGGCGCCCGTGCTCGTCTCCTCGGCCGACCCCGACGACGTGCTCGAGGCGTTCCACGCCTGGGACGCGCGCCGCCGCCGCGAGCGGGGGCGCGTCTGGTGAGCGGTCGCGTGCTGGTCGCGCTCGGCGTGGCCGCCGGCGTCGTCGCGGCCGCGGCGCTCGTCGCGCTCGTGACCGTCGGCGGCGGGCCTGAGAGCGCCGGCGACGTCGCGCGCCGCGACGCGGCGGTGCGCCCGACCGTCCGCGCCAGCTTCGCCAGGCCGGTCCACGCGTTCGGCGATCCCGTCGAGGCGACGCTCGAGCTGATCGTGCGCGACACGGAGCTCAACCCGGCGACCGTCCGCGCGAACAGCACCTTCGACCCGTACGAGGTCGTGGCCGCGCCGCGCCGCGAGGTGCTCGACGTGGGCGACCTGACCGTCGTCCGCTACACGTTGACGCTGCGCTGCCTGAAGGAGGCCTGCCTGCCGCAGGGTGGGCAGCCGACCCAGTTCGACTTCGGCAGGGCCGGGTTCTCGTTCTCGATCCCGACGCCGCCCGGGACGCGCTTCGAGGACCGCCGGTTCCTCGCGCGCACCGCGACCGGCGCGTGGCCGCCGCTGACGGTGGTCAGCCGCCTGAGCTCGGCCGACGTCAACGATGCCCGCTGGCGCTCCGGGCTGGCGACGCTGCCGGAGCCGGGCTGGCGGATCGCGCCGGCCTGGCTCGTGGGGATCCTGCTCGGCGCGGCGGTCGCGCTCGTCGCCGCAGCGGCCGCGCTGCTCGTGCGCTGGGCCCGCGAGCGCAGGCGGCAGACGGCGGCGGCCGCCGCAGAGGCGGAGCGGCCGGCGCCGCCGCTCGAGCAGGCGCTGCAGCTCGTCGCCTCGACGAACGGCGACGACCCGGCCTCCCGCAGGACGGCGCTCGAGACGCTCGCCGCCGAGCTGCGCCGGCACGACGCGACGGCGCTGGCCGAGCGGGCGGAGCGGCTCGCGTGGTCGGAGTCGCCCCCCGTCGAGACGAGCGTCGAGGCGTTGACCGCGGCCGTGCGCGCGACGCTGGACGGAGGCCGGCCGTGAGCGGGCTCGCGTGGTCGGGGCTGCGCCGCCGTCGAGCCGGGATCCCGCTCGCGGACGCCCGTGCGCTCGCCGGCCCGGCGGCCCGGACGAGACTCGTGCGGGCGCTGCTGGCCCTCCTGCTCGCTGCGCTGCTTGGCGGCGCCTTCCTCGCCGCGCGCGAACAGCCGGTGCACCACTCGAGCTTCTTCGCCGCCGGCGACAGCGGCATCGTCGTGCTCGACTTCTCGAGCAGCATCGGCGTGCCCGGCTACCAGCGGATCACGAACGTGTTGCGGCCGGTCGTCGAGGCGAATCAGCCGATCGGCGTCGTCTACTTCTCGGACGTCGGCTACGTCGCGCTGCCACCGGGGACGCCGGGGCGTGAGCTGCGCCCGTTCCTGCGCTTCCTGCGGACGCCGCCGCTCGGCGAGTTCCCGTCCGCGGCCGAGCTGGCGCGGGCCGAGCGGGCGTTCTCGCGCATCGAGGCGAACCCCTGGAGCGCGGCTTTCCGCGGCGGCACGAGGATCTCGGCCGGGCTCGAGGTCGCGCGCGAGGCCGTTCTGCGCGAGGGCGGCCGCGGCACGGTCCTGCTGGTCAGCGACCTCGACGACTCGCTGTTCGACCTGCCGTCGCTCGGCGAGACGCTCGCCCGGTACCGCCGCGACGGCGTCCGCCTGCGCGTCGTGCCGCTGTTCCCGTCCACCGAGGACCGCGCGTTCTTCCGCCGCTCGATCGGGCCTGGCGCGTTCGTGACGCACGCCGAGCTCCTCCGCAACGCCCGCTCGACCGAGCAGCGCTCGCTCCAGTCGGGGTTCCCGCTCGCGCTCGTGCTCCTGGCGCTCGCGCTGCTCGCCGCCCTGGCGGCGAACGAGCTGCTCTGCGGGCGCCTCGAGTGGGGGAGGAGGCCGGCGTGAGACGTCCTGTGTCAACCCCCGGCCGCGACAGCGGCCGGCTTCAGGGGTGTTCGCGCGGCCGGGAATCCGCTTCTGCGGATTCCCGGCCTTGCGCAAAGGAGCCGGCGTGAGCCGGCTCCGCCGCGTCCCCGCGCCGGCCGTCGCCGCGGTGCTGCTCGTGCTCGCGCTCCTGCTCTCCCTGCTCGCCCGGGACGTCCGCGGCTGGGAGGAGAGCACTGCCTACGGCGACGAGCGCTTCCAGGTCTCGCCGGGCCCGACCGACCTGTGGGAGCCGGGCGGCTTCCGTCCCCTGCGCGGCGCGGCCAGGCTCGCCCTCGGGCTCGGGGACGACCTCGAGCTCCGGCAGGCCGCCCGGCTCGAGCGCCTGAGCAGTCCGCGGCAGGGATCGCTGCGGACGACCGGCCAGCTGGCGGTCGGGACCTCCGCGCAGGTTGCGTTCGCCCAGGTGCAGACGGGCGGCGCGCCCGACGAGGTGCGCTCGCTGGCGGCGAACGAGATCGGCGTGCTGACGATCGCCGACGTGCTCTCCGACTCGAGCCAGTCGGCCGAGCTGTCGCCGCGCGCGATCCGGAAGTTCACCGAGGCGGCGACCCTCGACCCGACGAATCAGGCCGCGCTTGCGAACCTCGAGCTCGTGCTGACCCTCCTGCAGGGGGCGGATCCGCGTGTCGCGCCGGAGGGAGAGCCGGTCCGCGGCGGCGGCTCGTCCTCCGGCGCCGGGGCCTCGCGCGGCCGCCGGGGCTTCTGACGTGGAGGTCGTCTTCGTCCACCCGGCCGCGGCACTGGTCGCGCTCGCCGCCGCCGTCCCGCTGGCCGCGCTGCTCGTGTTCGCGCGCCGTGCCGGGCGGGTGAGGGCGGCGCTCTCGCTGGAGCCGCCGCGGCGCCGGCGCGTCGTGCTCCCCGCGGCCGCGCTCGCGGCGACGGGAGTGCTCCTCGGAGCCGCCGCCGCGGGGCCGGTGCTGCTGGACAGCGACGTCGTGTCGACGCGCACGGATGCCGAGGCGTACGTCATCCTCGACGTGACGCGTTCGATGCTCGCCTCGGCCGGCGAGGGCCGGCCGACGCGCCTCGAGCGGGCGCGGTCGGTCGCGGCGCGCCTCCGGGCCTCCGTCCCGGACGTCCCGGTCGGGATCGCGTCGTTCACGAACCGGCTCGTGCCGCACATCTTCCCGACCACGGATGCCGACGTGTTCGCATCGGGCCTCGCGCGCTCGATCGGGATCGAGCAACCGCCGCCAGACATCGGCGATGGCGCGCTCGTGACGGCTCTCGACGCGCTCCGTCCGCTGCAGACGAACGGGTTCTTCTCGCCCTCCGCCTCGCGGCGGGTGGCGGTCGTGCTCACCGACGGCGAGACGCTGCCCCTCTCGCAGGCGACCGAGACGGCGCTGCGCGGCCGGCCGCCGCTCGACCTGCTGCTCGTCCGCCTGTGGAGCCCGGAGGAGCGGATCTACGAGCCGGAGCTGCCGCTCGACGCCCGCTACCGCCCCGAGCCCGCGAGCACGGCCGTGTTCGAGGACTTCGTCCGCTCAGTCGGCGCGCGGGCGTTCGCCGAGGGCGACGTCGACCGCGCCGCCCGGGTGCTGCGGCGCCGGCTGGGCGAGGGCCCCCAGGTCGTTACCGGTCGCGAGGCCAGCGCACGCCCGCTGGCGGCGTGGGCGGTGGCCCTGGCGGGCGTGCCGCTCGTCTACCTCTTCTGGCGCCGGAACGTGTGAGAATCGCGGCGTGGACGTGCTGCGCTGGGAGGACGTGCCGGTCGAGCAGCTCAGCCCGACGATCGGGCGGCAGCTGCTCAACACGGAGCGGATGACCTTCGCCCGCGTGCTGCTCGCGAAAGGCGCGGTCGTGCCCGAGCACCGCCACCCGCACGAGCAGGTGGCGACACTGCTGCAGGGACGGTTGCGCTTCGTCGTGGACGGGGAGGCGCGCGAGGTCGGCCCGGGCGAGAGCGTTGCGCTCGCTCCGGACGTCCCGCACGCCGTCGAGGCGCTGGAGGAGTCGGTCGTGCTCGACGTCTTCGCGCCGGTCCGCGACGACTGGCTGCGCGGCGACGACGCGTACCTCCGCGGCGACGCCTGAGAACGCTCGCACGCAGAAGCGGCCGCCGTGGCGGCCGCTTCTGCGGTTCGGTCGAGTGGCCGTCAGTGCGCGACGGTCGGCCGCCGGCGCGAGATCAGCAGGAAGCCGCCGATCCCGACGAGCAGCGCGATTCCGAAGCCGCCGAGCGCCCCGGCCGTGACGTCGACCCAGGCGGTGTCGTCGCCGGACGCCGAGGTCGCGACGTTGCCGGTGACGACCGGGCGCGGCGTGGCGCGGTCGTCGGGCCGGACGGGGGCGCTCGAGCCCACGCCGTAGTAGTCGTTCATCTTCGCCTCGGAGCGGGCGTAGAGCGCGTCGATCCTGCTCTGCTCCGAGCCCGAGCGGTAGGTCGGGTAGCCCTTGTCCATCGCCATCAGCTCGCCGCCCGTGATCGTGCGGCCGGACGGCGCTGTCGCCGCCGCCTGCTGCTTGGCGTACGTCCCGGCCGCCCCCCAGCCGTACTGCGAGAGGTCGTTGGCGGCGAGGGTCGCAGGCTTGCCGCCGTGCCGCTTGGCGTAGGTCGCCGCGGCGCCCCAGCCGTAGGCCGAGAGGTCGTCGGCGGCAAGGGTCGCAGACTTGCCTCCGAGCGGGTGCTGCTCGGCGTAGCCCGAGGGGTACTCCGAGAGCGGCTGCGCGGCGGCGGTCGCGGCGAAGACGAGCGCCGCGAGCGCGACGAGCGCTGTCGTGATGATCTTGTCCGAGAGGGGGTTCATGTCCTGCTCCTTCCGAGTAGCTGCCACCCGACGAGGGTACGAGCCAGCGGGGCGGGCGTCGTCCGTGCAGGCGACACGGAGAGTGTCAGGCACCCGACACAGCCGCCGGCCGCGTTCGGGTCGCGGGCTCGTGCGGGCGACGGCGCGTCCCTAGGATGCGGATGTGCGATCTGCGCCGGATGCGCCGACCGTGGGCGACGTTCGCGGCCGCTGGGGTCGCCGTCTCGGCCGGCTGAGCCGCTCGGCGCTCGGGGAGCGGCTGGGGGGCTTCATCTACGGCACGATCGTGGTGCTCGCCGTGGTCGCCGCCGGCGCACGCGCCTACCCGGACGATGCCGGACGCATTGCGGCGCTCGTGGCGGTCACGTCGGCGGTCTTCTGGCTCGCCCACGTCTACGCGCACGGGCTCGCGCGCAGCGTCGCCGAAGACCGGCACCTGACGTTCGCGGAGCTGCGCAGCCTCGCCGCCCGGGAGGGCTCGATCGTCGAGGCCGCCGTGCCGCCCGTCGCGGCGCTCGTCCTCGGGGCGCTCGGCGTGCTCTCCACGCGCACGGCCGTGTGGGCGGCGTTCGGGCTGGGGCTCGCCGTGCTCGTCGGGCTCGGCCTCACGTTCGCGCGGATCGAGCGGTTGGGCCGGCTCGGCACGTGCGCCGTCGTCGGTGCGAACCTGGCGCTCGGCGCCGCGCTCGTCGCGCTCAAGCTCGTCGTCGCCCACTGACGCAACCGGACGGCCCTGCGGCGTGCGAAGCTGCAGATCCCGGCGACGAGGAGGAAGAGCCGATGACGGTGACGGCGCACGAGCCTGGATCGGGACCGCAGAGCGGCCGCGAGGCCGTCACCTGGCACGCACTGACCGCCGACGACGCCTGCGCGCGGCTCGAGGTCGAGCCCCGGTCCGGCCTCGACGGCGCCGAGGTCGAGCGGCGTCGCGCGGACGTCGGGCCCAACAAGCTCGCGGAGGCGCCGAAGGAGCCGTCCTGGCACGCGTTCCTGCGCCAGTACCGCGACCTGATGCAGCTCGTCCTGCTCGGTGCCGCGATCGTCAGCATCGTCGCGCTGCAGGAGTTCTCGACCGGGCTCGTGATCATCGGCCTCACCGTGCTGAACGCGATCCTGGGCCTGAACCAGGAGGGCAAGGCCGCGGAGAGCGTCGCCGCGCTGCAGAAGATGCTCCTGATCAGGGCGCACGTGCGCCGCGGGGGCGAGCTGGCGGACATCCCGGCCGAGGAGCTCGTCCCGGGGGACGTCGTCTCCTTCGAGGCCGGCGACAAGATCCCCGCCGACGGCCGCCTCCTCGTCGCTGCCACGCTGGAGATCGAGGAGGCCGCGCTGACGGGCGAGAGCACGCCGGTGCTGAAGTCGGTCGAGCCGGTGCCCGGCGACGAGGTCGCGCTCGGGGACCGCGTCGACATGGCCTACATGAACTCGACCGTCACCCGGGGCCGCGGCGAGATGGTGGTGACGGCGACGGGCATGGTGACCGAGGTCGGGCAGATCTCGGGGATGCTGGCCCAGGTTCAGGAGGAGAAGACGCCGCTCACGCGCCAGCTCGACCAGCTGACCGTCCTGATCACGATCATGGCGGGCGCGGCGCTGGGGCTCGTCGTCGTCCTCGGCCTCGTCCGCGGCGACGACTTCGACGAGCTCTTCCTGATCGGGATCAGCCTCGCGATCGCCGCCATCCCCACCGGCCTGCCCGCGGTCGTGACGACAATGCTCTCGCTGGGGACGCAGGCGCTCGCCGCGAAGGGTGCGATCGTGAAGCGGCTGCGGTCGGTGGAGACGCTCGGCTCGACGTCGGCGATCTGCTCCGACAAGACCGGCACCCTGACGCTCAACCAGATGACGGCGCGGCAGCTCGTCGTCGCCGGGCGGCGCTACTCGGTGGAGGGCGAGGGCTACTCCACGGAGGGGAGGATCCTCCGCATCGCGGGCGAGAGCGACACCGCGCTCGAGCCGTTCCTGCTGCCGATGGCGCTCGCCAACGACGCCGCGGTGCGCGACGGCGAGATCGTCGGCGACCCGACCGAGGCGGCCCTCGTCGTGCTGGCGGCGAAGGGCGGGATCGACGTCGACGAGACCCGCCGCGTGTACCCGCGGATCGCCGAGGTGCCGTTCGACTCGGACTACAAGCTGATGGCGACCTTCCACGAGATGGACGGCGTCGTGCGCTGTTTCGTCAAGGGCGCGCCGGACGTGCTGCTTGCCAGGTCGGCGACGGGGCGGGACGTCGACGGCTCGGCGCTCCCGCTCGAGAGCTACCGGGAGCGCGTGCTCGCCGAGAACGACCGTCTCGCCGGCGAGGGCCTGCGCGTGCTCGCGGTCGCCACGCGC
>DASTPC010000284.1:0-7473 GCA_035720085.1 Gaiellaceae bacterium | reverse complement strand
CTCGCTCTCGCCGCGCATGCAGAACGCGGGGTTCGCCGCGCTCGGGCTCGACTGGGCCTACGTGCCGTTGCCGACGCCGCCGGAGGCGCTCGGGGATGCGGTGCGCGGGCTCGCGGCGACCGGCTTCGCGGGCGCCAACGTGACGATCCCGCACAAGCAGGCAGTGATCGAGCACTGCGACGAGCTCGACCCGGTCGCCGAGCAGGCCGGCTCGGTCAACACGCTCGCGTTCGAGGACGGCCGTGTCCTCGGCTCGAGCACCGACGGCGCCGCCGTGACGTCCCAGATCGACGCCGACGGGCGCCGCGCCCTCGTGCTCGGCGCCGGCGGGGCGGCGAAGGCGGTCGTCGACGCGCTCGGGACGGCCGGCGCACAGGTCGTGGTCGCGAGCCGTCGCGACGCTACCTGGCCCCCGAGCGGCGACGGTTTCGACGTGCTCGTCAACGCGACCCCCGTCAAGGACGAGGTGATCGTCTGGCCGCGTGCCGGCCAACAGGTGGTGGATCTCGCCTACAACGCGAACGGCTCGCCGACCGCGCTCGTCGCCGCGGCGCGCGCGGCCGGCTGCCACCCGTGCGTGGACGGGCTCGACGTGCTCCTTGCTCAGGGCGCCGCGTCGTTCGAGCGCTGGACGGGGTTGCCCGCACCGCTGCTGGCGATGCGGTCGGCGCTCGGGCGCGGCTGAGCGTTCGGTCGCCAGCGCCCCGGGGGCGCTCGATGGGCTGCCGTGCGCGCCGTCCGGCCGTCCCGGTATGTTGTCCGAACAGAGAACGAACCGTGGGCGAGGAGGTGGTCGATGCGCGAGGCTCACGCTTGACCGTCATACCGGGCTCGACCCGGGTCTAGGCTTAGCGCCGTGACCCTTGGCCTCGCGACCGCCGGCGAATCACACGGGCCGGCACTGGTCGCGGTGCTCACGGGTCTTCCGGCCGGGCTCGTGCTCGACCGGGCCGCGATCGACGCCGACCTCCACCGCCGCCAGCAGGGGTACGGCCGTAGCCCGCGGCAGCAGCTCGAGAGCGACCGCGTCGAGGTGCTCGCCGGCCTCCGCCACGGACGGACACTCGGTACGCCGCTCGCGCTCGTGGTGGCGAACCGGGACCACCGCAACTGGACGTGGGGGATGAGCCCCTGGGAGCCGGAAGGCGAGCCGTCGGGCAAGGGGACGAAGCCGGTCACGCTCCCGCGTCCGGGCCACGCGGATCTCGCCGGCGTCCTCAAACACGGGCACGACGACGTCCGCAACGCGCTCGAGCGGGCGAGCGCTCGCCACACCGCGGTTCATGTCGCCGCCGGAGCTGTCGCCAAGGCACTGCTCGCCGAGATCGGCGTCGCGGTCTCCGGCCGCGCGGTCGAGATCGGCGGCGAGACGGCGGAGGACGCCATGCGGGCCGCGACCGACGCCGCGCGTGCAGGCCGGGATACGCTCGGCGGCATCGTCGAGGTCGTTGCGACCGGAGTGTCGCCGGGGCTCGGCTCGTACGCCGAGAAGGGCGACCGGCTCGACGCGCGCCTCGCCGCAGCCCTGATGGGGATCCAGGCTGTGAAAGGCGTCGAGATCGGCGAGGGGTTCGCACTCGCGCGCAAGCGCGGCACGGCTGCGCACGACGAGATCGAGCCGGGGCTGACGCGGCGCACGAACCGGGCGGGCGGGATCGAGGCGGGCGTCTCCAACGGCGAGCCGATCGTCGCGCGCGCGGCGATGAAGCCGCTGCCGACGCTGATGCGACCGCTCGACTCGGTCGACCTCGCGACCGGCGAGCCGGCCCAGGCGCTCGTCGAGCGAAGCGACGTGCAAGCCGTCGAGGCGCTGGCCGTCGTCGCCGAGGCAGCGGTCGCGTGGGAGCTCGCGCGCGCCGCCAAGGAGAAGTTCGGCGGCGACGCGATCGGTGACCTCGTCGCCGCCCACCGCGCGTACGTGGAGCGGATCGGCTGGGCGACACGCGGCCGCTGAACGCGCTCGGCCGGCACCTCGCGCTGATCGGGTTCATGGGCGCGGGCAAGTCCACGCACGGGCGCGCCCTAGCCGAGCGGCTCGGGAGGCCATTCGTGGACGTGGACGAGGTGATTGCCGCCCGAGAGGGCGCCTCGGTCACCGAGCTCTTCGAGCGCCTCGGCGAGCCCGGCTTCCGGAAGCTCGAGGAACGGACGACGGCGGAAGCGCTCCGCGCCGGGCAGCCGTCGGTGGTTGCCCTGGGCGGCGGCGCGCCCACGTCCGCGCCCACCCGTGCAGCCCTGAGAGAGCGTGCCTTCACGCTCCTGCTCGACGTCGACGCCGACGAAGCGTGGGCGCGCGTGGGCGGTGACGAGACGCGTCCGCTCGCGCGCGACCGCGACGCCTTCGTCGCGCTGCACGCAAGCCGCCGACAGCTCTACGAGAAGACCGCCGACGCGCGCGCACGCGACGTCGACGGCGCTCTCCTCGCTGCAGCGGGCGTGCACGTCGAGCGCGGCGCGCTGCAGAGCCTCGGCGAGCTGATCCCCGGCGACGGGCCTGTCGAACTCGTCGTCGACGCACACGTCAGCGGCATCCACGGGGTCCACGCGCAGCTCGCCCTCGGCGCCCGCGACGTGACCGCCCACGAGGTGCCGAGGGGCGAGGCGGCCAAGACGATCGCGGTCGTCGAGCGCCTCTGGCGCGCGCTGCGGGTCGGCCGGGACGGAACGCTGGTCGCGCTCGGCGGCGGCGCGACGACCGACGTCGGGGGGTTCGCGGCGGCCACGTACATGCGGGGTATCCCGTGGGTGGCAGTGCCGACGACGCTCGTCGGGCAGGTGGATGCGGCGATCGGCGGCAAGACGGCGGTGGACCTGCCCGAGGTGAAGAACCTCGCCGGCGCGTTCCATTGGCCCGCCCGCACCGTGGTCGATCCACTGCTGCTCGACACGCTCCCGGAGGCCGAGTTGCAGAACGGCGCCGCGGAGGTCGTGAAGACGGGCCTGCTGGCCGGCGAGCCGATCTGGGAGCGGCCGCTGCACGCCCAGGTTCGCGCCTGCGCGGCGTTCAAGGCAGGCGTCTGCCTGCGCGACCCGCACGACCGCGGCCCCCGTAACCAGCTCAACCTCGGGCACACGTTCGGGCACGCGCTCGAGGCGGCGGCGGGCTACGAGCTGTCGCACGGCGGCGCGGTCGCGCTCGGGCTCGTCGCGGCGCTCCGTCTCTCCGCGAACCACCTCGGCCTCGACCCCGCGGTGGCGGGCGAGATCCAGGGCGTGCTCGGCGCGCGGCCGGTCCGCGTCGACCGGGACGCCGCGTGGGCCGCGCTCGCGCGCGACAAGAAGACCGAGCGCGGCGTGCCGCGGCTCGTGCTGCTCGAAGCGCCCGGACGGCCGCGCTGGGGCGTCGAGCTGCCGGCCGCCGACGTGCGCGCGGCGCTGGACGAGCTGATCGCCTAGCATCGGCCGATGCGCATCGACGTGCTCAACGGGGTCAACCTCGACCTCCTCGGGCGCCGCGACACGAGCCAGTACGGCGACAGCTCGTTGTCCGACCTGGAGACGCAGGTGTATGCCTGGGCCCGTGAGCTGAACGTGCAGGTGCGCTGCCGCCAGACGAACCACG
Organism: Gaiellaceae bacterium; assembly: GCA_035720085.1. Lineage (GTDB taxonomy): Bacteria > Actinomycetota > Thermoleophilia > Gaiellales > Gaiellaceae > Gaiella. The sequence continues at coordinate 3,911 of DASTPC010000284.1, read as the reverse complement.
AGGGCGAGTACGTCGAGTGGCTCCACCAGGCGCTCGACGGCGTCGACGGCCTCGTGCTCAACCCTGGCGCGTGGACGCACTACTCCTGGGCGATCCGCGACGCGCTCGAGCCGTTCGAGGGTCCGGTCGTGGAGGTACACCTGTCGAACGTCGGCGAGCGGGAGGAGTGGCGCAGGCTGTCCGTGCTGGAAGGCCTCGCGACGACGAGGGTCGTCGGGCGCGGCCTCGAAGGGTATCGGGAGGCGCTCGCCCACCTCGTCGGGCGCCGTTCGTGACCCGCCTCGACCGCCTGGCCGCCGGCCTCGACGAGCCGCTGCTCGTCACACGCGGCGTCAACGTCCGCTACCTGACCGGCCTCACCAGCTCGAACGCCGCCGTCCTGGTCGAGCCCGCCGGCGACGCGACGCTCTACACGGACTTCCGCTACGCCGAGGCGGCCTCGTCCGTGCCGGACGTGACGGCTGTGGAGACGGGCAGGTACCTGGTCCAGGAGCTTGCAGTGCTGCTCGCGGGCCGGCGGCTCGCGTTCGAGGCCGAGCACCTCTCGTTCGCCGATCACGCCCGCCTCGTGGCGGGCGGCGTCGAGCTCGTCCCGGCCCACGGCGCCGTGGAGCGCCTGCGCGCGGTGAAGGAGCCGGCCGAGGCCGACGCCGTCCGCCGCGCGGCGGCGCTCTCGGACGCGGTCTTCGCCGAGCTGGCAGGCGAGCGCTTCACCGGCCGCAGCGAGCGCGAGCTCGCCTGGCACGTCGAGCGCCGGTTCCGGGAGCTGGGGGCAGAAGGGGCCTCCTTCGGGACCGTGGTCGGCTCGGGCCCGAACGGCGCACGGCCTCACGTGGAGCCGGGCGAGCGCACGATCGGCGCGGGCGAGCTCGTCGTCGTTGACGCCGGGGCCGTCGTCGACGGCTACTGCTCGGGCTGCACGCGCACCTTCGCGACCGGGCCGCTGCCGTCCGATCTCGCGGAGGCGTACGCGGTCTGCCTAGAGGCCGAGCTGGCGGGGCTGGCGGCCGTCCGCCCGGGCGTCACCGGCGCGGAAGCGGACGCGGCTGCCCGCGCCGTGATCGAGGCCGCGGGGCTGGGGGAGCGCTTCGGCCACGGGCTCGGGCACGGTGTCGGCCTCGAGGTGCACGAGGCGCCGACATTGCGACCCGGCGCCGAGAACGTGCTCGAAACGGGCAACGTCGTCACGGTCGAGCCCGGGATCTACCTGCCCGGAAGGGGCGGCGTGCGGATCGAGGACCTCGTCCTCGTCACCGCCGACGGCTGCGAGCAGCTCAACGGCGTGACGAAGGAGCTGACGGTCGTCGGCTGACCCGGGAAGGAGTACCGGCGGGCGCGGGCGCCGACTACACTGCCGCGCCGATGGCAGAGATCGTCTCCACAAACCAGTTCAAGAACGGCATGCACATCGAGCTCGACGGCTCGCCGTGGCGGATCGTCGAGTTCCAGCACGTCAAGCCCGGCAAGGGCGGCGCGTTCGTGCGCACGAAGCTGAAGAGCCTCGACTCGGGCGCCGTGGTCGACAAGACGTTCCGCGCCGGGGAGAAGTTCCCGCGCGTGCACACCGAGGTGAAGAACGTCCAGTTTCTCTACGACGACGGCAGCGATGCGCACTTCATGGACGAGGAGACCTACGAGCAGTTCACGCTGCCGCGCGCGGAGGTCGCCGAGGCACTCGACTACACGCTCCCGTCGACGTCCGTCCAGATGCTCCAGGTGAACGGCAAGCCCTCGGGCGTGCAGCTGCCCGCCTCCGTCGAGCTCGCCGTCTCCGACACGGAGCCCGGCGTCAAGGGCGACACGGTCTCCAACGTCACCAAGCCCGCCACGCTCGAGACGGGAGCCGTCGTCCACGTGCCGTTGTTCGTCAACGTGGGCGACCGGATCAAGGTCGACCCGCGCGAGGCGCGCTACATCTCCCGCGCCTAGCCGCACGGCGTCGGGCCGCGCCGGGGTCGGCGCGCGACGTTCGCCTGCGCGACCGCGGCGCGCTCGCGGGGCGCAGCCGCGCCGGCCCGCCGTCGTGCCGCTCGGCCGCCCTGGCGGGCGCCCTCCCGCTCGTCCCGGACGCCCGAGGCACTGGCCGCAGCAGCCGCCCGCCCCGGTGCCGGACCCGGCGCCGCGCTAAGGTCCCGGGCCGTGCCGCAGCTCGTCGACACGACGATCCGCCTGCTCTCGCAGGAGCCCCTCGCCGGAACCGTCCCTACCGGGGAGGTGCTCCGGATCGCCGAGACGCTCGACCGTGCCGGCTTCGCGTGCCTCGAGGTCTCGGGAGGCGGCGTGTTCGACGCCTCCGTGCGGCGCGGCGTCGAAAGCCCGTGGGAGCGGATCCGGGCGCTCGACGCGCGCACGACGACGCCGCTCGGGATGGCGCTGCGCGGCCGCTTCCTGACCGGCTCGAAGCCAGTCTCGCCGGACATCGTCGAGCGCTTCGTGGCCTGCGCGGCGGAGAATGGCATCGACGTCTTCCGTCTCCACGACCCGCTCAACGACGTCTCCAACCTGCGCGAGGCCGGCGCCGCGATCGTCCGGGCGGGGGGCGAGTTCACGGCGGGGCTCGTCTACAGCCCCGGCGACACCGGGCAGGTGGACGACCTCGTCGAGCGTGGCCGCGCCCTACCCGAGCTCGGTGCGACACGGGTCGTGCTCAACGACCCGACCGGCGCGCTCCTCCCGCACGTCACGCAGGAGCTGGTCGAGCGGCTGCGCGAGGCGACGGGGGTGCCGATCGGCCTGTACGTCCAGGGCGCAGCCGGGATCGGGCTCGCAAACGCGCTCGTGGCGACGAGGGTCGGGGCGGAGGTCGTGGCGACCGCGGTCTACCCGCTCGCCCTCTCGCTGCACCGGATCGCCGGCGAGTCGCTCGTCGAGGCGCTCGAGGGGCTCGGCCGGCCGACCGGCGTCGACGTCGCGCGCCTCTGGGAGGCCGCCGACGTGATCGACGACCACATCGGAGACGTGCCCGTGCCGCCGCTCGCCCCGCGAATCGCCGTGCGGGCGGCCGAGTACGACCTGCCCGCGGGGCTCGTCGCCGCGCTGGACGTCCACCTGCGCGCGCACGCGGCCGGTGACCGGCTGCTCGACGCCCTGGAGGAGCTCGGCCGCATCCGCGCCGAGGCCGGCTGGCCGCCACTCGCCGCGCCGATCGGCCAGATCCTCGCCTCACAGGCTCTTCTGAACGTCCTCTCCGCCCGCCGCTACGGCTCCGTGATCGACGAGTTCCGCCAGCTGGTCGAGGGCGGCTACGGGACCACGCCGGCGCCGATCGAGCCGACCGTCTCTCGCGCGGTCGCGCTGCTGGGGGCCGGCGCTCCGCTCGCAGAAGACCCGCCGAGCGCGGAGGACGTGCGCGAGGCCGCCGAGGGGCTGGCGGCGAGCGAGGAGGACCTCGTGCTGCTCGCGATGTTCGGCGAGGAGGCGGCGTCGCTGCTCCGCACCATCCGCCAGCGGCACTCCCGCGAGTCGTCGCTGCTCGCCGGCGACGTCGACGCGACCCGGGCCGAGCGGATCCGGGAGCTCGTCCGGATCGTCCAGGAGAGCGGCGTTGCCGAGGTGGAGATCGAGGACGAGGGGATGCGCGTCTCCGTGCGGCGCAGCGACGAGGGGCTGGTGCCCGCCGGCTCCGTCGTCGCCGGCCTGTCCGACGACCGTCCCGCCGAGCCGGCGCCGGGCAACGGCCTGCAGCGGGTGGAGTCGCCGATGGTCGGCGTCTTCTACCGGGCGCCGCAGCCGGGGGCGCCCTCGTTCGTCGAGGTCGGCGACGTGGTCACGGTCGGCCAGACGCTCTGCCTGCTCGAGGCGATGAAGCTCTTCAACGAGCTGAAGGCCGACGTGGACGGCCGCGTGCGCTCGATCCATGCCGAGAACGCGCAGGCGGTCGAGTTCGGGCAGCTGCTCTTCGAGCTCGAGCC
>DASTPC010000283.1:0-17592 GCA_035720085.1 Gaiellaceae bacterium | reverse complement strand
TCCCGCGCGAGCTCGACCCGGCCGAGCCGCTCGCCGGCCTGCCGGGGAACCCGCAGAGCGCCTGGAAGCGCGAGCTCCTCGGCGCGCTCGCCGAGCGCGCCCTCGCCGCGGTGGCATAGCGGCGCTCCGGCCTACGAGCTCGTGACCGCGAGCACGTTCGCGAGGTGGAGCATGCGGAACGCGCCCCGGGCCGCCCGGTTGCGCAGCGCCTCGTCCTCCGCGTCGCCCCAGAGCGTCCAGAGGTCGCGTGTCGCGAGCAGCAGCTCGCGGATGCGCTCGGTCTCCTCGCGGCGCCCGTTGGCGCGCTCGTCGCAGGCGTTCAGGGCGAGGCCGAGCAGACCGACGGTGTCCGGCTGGCGCGTCCAGACGAGCGTCGAGGCCATCGAGAGGTACTGGTGGATCCGCGCAAACGTGACCGGGTGGGTGACCTCGTCGCGGCCGCGCGGCGGCGTCAGCTCGAGCGGCGGCTCGCGGTCGGCGATGCGGCGCGCGCTCTCCCAGAGGACGGAGTCGAGCGCGCCGTCGTCGAGCCCGGAGGACCGCGCCGTCCGGACCGTCATCAGGAGGGAGTTGGGCTGGCGCCCGTACGGGTAGTCGGATGCGTAGAGCACCTGCTCGGGGGAGACGAGCCGGTAGAGGTCGAGCAGGTCGATCGGGCTCCACACCGACGTGTCGAAGAAGACGCCCGCCCGGCCGGCGAAGAACCGGGCCATCGCGGCCAGGTCGACGATTCCGGCGTGCGCGACGATCAGGGTCGGGCCGTAGCGGTCGACGAGCCGCGCCAGCCCCTCCGCGATCGGCGGGAGGCCGCGGCCGCCGTGGATCAGGATCGGCACGCGCCGGTCGGCGGCCAGCTCGAACACCGGCTCGAGGCGCGGGTCGTCCGGAAGGAAGCGCTGCGCGCGCGGGTGCAGCTTGATCCCGCGGGCGCCGAGGTCGAGGCAGCGCACGGCCTCCTCGACCGGCCCCTCGTTCAGATCGAGCCGCACGAACGGGATCAGCGCGCCGTCCGAGCGCCGCGCGTGCGCGAGCGTGCGGTCGTTCGCCGCCGTGAAGGACGGGTGACGGTCGGGCTCATCGAGGCAGAAGACGAAGGAGCGCTCGATGCGGACGCGCTCCTGGACGGCCAGCAGCTCGTCGAGCTCCCCGATCATGCCGTCGATGTCGGTGCCGAGATGGGTGTGGACGTCGAAGGCGCGGCAGCCGGCGGGCAGCTCCCCGAGCAGCTCGTCCAGATAGCCGTCCAGCAGTAGCTGAGCCCGCTCGAGCACGTCCACGAGCCGCAGTGTACGTCCGGCCCCGCGAGCGGCGGCCGGCTGCTCGCTGCGGGTCAGCCGCTGACGGCGTCCCGCGCGAGCAGGCGAGCGACGAACGTCGCCTCGGGCACGTTCCCGGCCCAGGCGAGGCGCCCGTCGACGACCACCGCCGGGACGGCGAGCACGCCGTACCGGTCGGCGGACAGCGGGAACTCCGACGCCTCGACGCCCGCGGCCGTCACGTGCGGCGAGGCGAGCGCGAGCCGGTGCGCCAGCAGCACGGCCGGCGGGCAGTGCGGTCAGGTGGGCGTGACGTAGACCTCGAGCTCGACCGGCCGCTCGAGGCTCTCGAGCGCGGTGCGGGTCTCCGCCGACAGCGGCGACTCGGCTGCACTCGCGTCGGCGATCCCGTAGACGAGCGAGGAGAGCTCGTACCCCCACGGCAGGCCGTGGAAGACGAGCCCGTCGCCGAACTGGAGCGCCGGGTAGCGGCCCGGCTCCTCGCGCTGGTGCACGGTGAGCCGGACCCGCTCGGACAGCTCCGCGACCTGCTCGACGAGCGCAAGCGCCTCCGGGCCGGGGTCGAGCTCGCGGCGGCCGGTCAGGACGACGGCGCCCTCCGCCGATGGGCCGAGCTCGAGCGTCAGCTCGACGTCGCGTTCGAGCGCCGCGAAGGCCTGCCGGACCGCGTCGAGCTCGCGCTCGCCGAGGACGCTCATGGCGCCGTGCTCACGCCGGCGCCCCGACCTTGCCCCGCAAGTAGGCGAGGTAGGGCTCAGGGTCGAGCTCGCCCGAGCCGGTCAGGCGCTCGAGCGTCTCCTTCGGCGTCAGCTTGCGGCCCAGCGAGTAGAGGTTGTCGCGCAGCCACGCCGAGAGCGGCCCGGGGTCGCCGGCCACGAGCTGCTCGTCGAGGTCGGGCAGCGCCTCGCGTACGACCGACCAGATCTGCAGCGAGATCACGTTGCCGAGCGCGTAGGTCGGGAAGTAGCCGAAGCCGCCGCCCGACCAGTGCACGTCCTGGAGCACGCCGTGGGCGTCGTCGGGGACGCGAACGCCGAGGAACTCCTCCATCCGCTCGTTCCAGGCCTCCGGCAGCTCCTCGAGCGCGACGCGCCCCTCCATCACGTCCTGCTCCAGCTCGAAGCGGAGGATGATGTGGAGGCTGTACGTCGTCTCGTCCGCGTCGACGCGGATCAGCCCCGGCTCGGCGCGGTTGATCGCGCGGACGAAGTCCTCGTACGAGACCGAGCCGAGCGCGGCCGGGAACTCCGCTTGCAGCGGCTCGTACCAGTGCCGCCAGAACGGCTCGCTCCGACCGACGAGGTTCTCCCACGTCCGGCTCTGCGACTCGTTCAGGCCGAGCGAGGGAGCGCCGGCGAGCGGCGTGCGCAGGTGCGCGTCGGCGAGGCCGTGCGCGTAGAGCCCGTGGCCCGCCTCGTGCAGCGTCGACCAGATCGACTCCAGGTCCTGCTCGCGGTACCGCGTCGTCAGCCGGACGTCGCGATTCGAGAACGACGTGCAGAACGGATGCACGGTCGGGTCGAGTCGCCACGCCCCCTTCTCGAAGCCGAGCGTGGCGATCACCTTCTCCGCGAACGCGCGCTGCCGCTCGACCGGGAACGTCCCGTGCAGGAAGTGCGCGTCCACCTCGGGGGCGGTGCCGACGAGCTCGGTCAGCGCGGGCCGCAGGACGGCGAAGACCTCGCGCACCTCCTCGGTCGTGGTCCCCGGCTCGTAGTCGTCGAGGAGGGGCGTGTAGGGCGAGTCCGACCACTCGAAGCACTCGACGTAGCGGCGCTTCAGCTCCACGTTCCTGCGCAGGAAGGGCAGGAAGCCGGCGAAGTCGTCGTTCCGGCGCGCCTCCACCCACGCCTGGTGGCCGCGCGCCGCCGCGCGGGTCATCTCCACGCGCAACTCGGCGGGCACCCGGCGCGCCTTCTCCCAGTCGCGCCGCGTGACGCGGATCAGGCTGGCGTCGTCCGAGTCGTAGGGCAGCGACTCCGCGAGCGGCGCCAGCTCGTCGAGCAGGTTGCCGACCTCGGGGTCGACGAAGCGCTCGTGGGCGATGCGGCCCAGCGTGGCGAGCGCCTCGGCGCGGGCCTCGGTGCCGAGCGGCGGCATGGTCACGCGCTGGTCCCAACCGAGCACTCCCGCGGCGCGCGTGAGGTCGTGGATCTCGGCGAGGCGCTCCCGCAGCGCCGCGAGCGCGGTGTCGACGGCCATGGCAGCACCCTACCCAGGACCGGCCACTAGGATCCGTGCCTGGATGTCCGACGTCCTGATGATCGGCGACACCGAGCGCTCGGCATCGCTCCGCCACGAGGTGCCGGTGCAGATCACCGACCCGTTCGTCTACGCGGAGGTCGGTGGCGCGCGCCACGTCGTGATCTGGAACTTCGAGATCGACCGCATTCGCGCGACGGGCGTCGAGATCGACTGTCACCCGATGGAGGAGCTCCGGATCGAGGAGCTCGTCGCGCAGGGCCTCGGCCAGGACGCGGTGGTCCGCGAGCTCGGCCTCCGCGCCGTCCGCCTGCTCGGCCTCGAGAGCGCGGTCGTGCCCCGAGACTTCCCGCTCGGCTACGCCGATCACCTGCGCTCGCACGGGATCGACCTGAGGGTCGACCAGCAGCTGTTCGACGACCGGCGACGCGTCAAGTCGCCGCAGGAGCTCGCCGGCATCCGCCGAGCACAGCGGGCCGCCGAGGCGGGCATGGCCGCGGCCGCCGACCTGCTCCGCACGGCCGACCGCCGGAACGGCGGCCTCGTCGCGAACGGCGAGCAGCTGACCTGCGAGCTGCTGAAGATCCACGTCGAGCGCGCCTTCGCGCGGCACGGCACCTCCGCCGAGGAGTTCATCGTCTCGCACGGGCCGCAGACCGCGGTGGGGCACGACATGGGCTCGGGGCCGATCGCGGCCGACGACATCGTGCTGCTCGACCTCTTCCCGAAGGACCGCGAGTCGGCCTGCTTCGCCGACATGACGCGGACGTTCGTGGTCGGCGCCGTCCCGGACGAGATCCGCGAGTACCACGGCCTCGCCCGCGAGGCGCTCGAGCGCTGCGTCGAGGCGATCCGCCCGGGCTACCGGGGCGACGAGCTGCACCGGCTCGTGTGCTCGTTCTTCGAATCGCACGGCTACCCGACGCAGCTGTCGAAGGCTCCCGGCGCCGTGCTCGCCGACGGCTTCTACCACGCGACCGGCCACGGCGTCGGCCTCGGCGTCCACGAGCAGCCGGCGATCGGCAGGATGGGTGAGCCGTTCGTCGCCGGCGACGTGCTCGCGATCGAGCCGGGGCTGTACCGCCACGGCTTCGGCGGCGTTCGGCTGGAGGATCTCGTGCTCGTGACCGAGGACGGCTGCGAGGTGCTGACCGACTTCCCCTACGACCTGGAGGTCACGCCCGCGTGAGCGAGAAGACGATCGACACCCTGCTCCTGGAGGAGCGCCGCTATCCGCCGCCGCCCGAGTTCGCGGCGCAGGCGAACGCCCAGGCGGACGTGTACGACGTCCCTTTCGACGCGTTCTGGGAGCGTGCAGGACGCGAGCGCGTCACGTGGTTCGAGGCGTTCACGGGCCTCTACGAGTGGGAGCCGCCGTACGCGAAGTGGTACCTCGGCGGGAAGCTGAACGTCTGCTTCAACTGCGTCGACCGGCACGTCGAGTCCGGCCTCGGCGAGCGGGTGGCCTACTTCTGGGAGGGCGAGCCCGAGGGCGAGCGGAGGGCGGTCACCTACGGCGAGCTCCAGGGCGAGGTGGTGCGCTTCGCGAACGTGCTGCGCGAGCTCGGCGTGCGCAAGGGGACGCCGGTCGCGATCTACATGGGCATGGTGCCCGAGCTGCCCGTGGCGATGCTCGCGTGCACGCGCCTGGGCGCGCCGCACACGGTCGTCTTCGGCGGCTTCTCCGCCGACTCGCTCTCGGGACGGATGAACGACATGGGCTGCGAGGTGCTCGTCACCCAGGACGAGGCGTGGCGGCGCGGGAGCCGCGTGCCGCTCAAGCGCACCGCGGACGAGGCGCTCGCCGACGCGCCGGGCGTCCGCGCCTGCCTCGTCGTCCGACGCACCGGGGACGACGTGCCGATGACCGAGGGCCGCGACCGCTGGTACGACGACCTCGCCGCCGGCGTCTCGGAAGACCCGTCCTCGTGCCCGTGCGAGCCGATGGACGCCGAGGACCTGCTCTTCCTCATGTACACGTCCGGCACGACGGCCAAGCCGAAGGGGATCGTGCACACGACCGGCGGCTACCTGGTCGGCGTCTCCACGACGCACCACTACATCTTCGACCTCAAGCCCGCGTCGGACGTCTACTGGTGCGCGGCCGACATCGGCTGGATCACCGGCCACAGCTACATCGTCTACGGGCCGCTCTGCAACGCGGCCACGAGCGTGCTCTACGAGGGGACGCCCGACTTCCCCGACCGCGACCGCTGGTGGGCGATCGCCGAGCGCTACGGCGCCACGATCCTCTACACGGCCCCGACCGCGATCCGCTCGCACATGAAGTGGGGGCCGGAGTACGCCGAGCGCCACGACCTCTCCTCGCTCCGGCTGCTCGGCTCGGTGGGCGAGCCGATCAACCCCGAGGCCTGGGTCTGGTACCACGAGCACGTCGGCGGCGGCCGCTGCCCCGTGGTCGACACGTGGTGGCAGACCGAGAACGGGATGATCCTGATCACGCCGCTGCCGGGCGTAACCACGCTCAAGCCCGGCTCGGCGACCAAGCCGTTCCCCACCGTCGCCGCGAGCGTGCGCAACGAGCAGGGCGAGGTGGTCGAGCAGGGCGGCGGCTACCTCGTGATCGAGCGGCCCTGGCCGGCGATCACGCGCGGCATCTTCGGCGACGACGAGCGCTTCCGGCAGACGTACTGGGAGCGCTTCCCCGGCCTCTACTTCGCCGGCGACGGCGCACGGCTCGACGAGGACGGCGACTTCTGGCTGCTCGGGCGCGTGGACGACGTGATGAACGTCTCGGGCCACCGCATCTCGACGATCGAGGTCGAGTCGGCGCTCGTCGACCACCCGAGCGTGGCCGAGGCGGCCGTCTGCGGCCGCTCCGACGCTACGACCGGCCAGGCGATCGTCGCCTACGTGACGCTCAAGGGCGGCGAGGACGGGTCGCTGGCGCGCCTGGAGGAGCTGCGCAACCACGTCTCGCACAAGATCGGGCCCATCGCGAAGCCGGCGAACATCGTCTTCACGCCGGAGCTCCCGAAGACGCGCTCGGGGAAGATCATGCGCCGCCTGCTCCGCGACGTGGCCGAGAACCGCCCGCTCGGCGACACGACCACGCTCGCCGACCCCGCGGTGGTCTCGGAGATCGCGGAGCGCGCGTCGGAGGCGCCGCCGGAGGAGTGAGCTAGTCGCGCGCCGGCGCAGTCGCCTCCAGCCGCGCCCGCGTCCGCTCGGCCGCCACGGCGTAGCCCTTGCGCTCGTACAGCTCGAATGCCTCCTGCAGGTAGGCCCGCGCCTCGCCACCGCGCCCCGCGCACTCGAGCGCGTCGGCATGCGCGGTCAGCGCCTCCGTCCGCAGTAGGACGCGCTCGACGCCGTCCGCGGCGGCGAGCGCCTGCCGGCCGAAGGCGACGGCCGCGTCGGCATCTCCTCTGGCAACGGCGGCGCGGGCCCGCGACGCCGGGACGAAGATCTCGACCTCCGCGTCCTCCGGCGAGGCGAGCTCTCGGGCGCGCGCGAGCCAGCGCTCCGCCTCCTCGGAGTCGCCCCGCGCCTGCACCACCAGCCCGAGGTACGCGGCCACGCTCGCGAGCGGATTGAGCGCGCCGAAGCGCTCGAGCGCCGGCACCGCCGCCCTGAGCTCTGCCTCGGACTCGAGCAGCTCGCCGCCGAGCAGCTCGGCGTGCGCGAGCTGCAGCGACGTGCACGCCGCGTTCACCTGGAGGCCGAGCTCGATCGCGATCTGCTTGCCTTCGCGGACGCGTGCTCGGGCGAGCTCCAGCTCGCCCGTCGGACCCCGGGCCACCGCGTCGAAGAGGCGGCCGAACCAGGCGAACGAGCGGCTTTCTCCACTGCGTCGCACGACCTCAGCGGTGATTTCCTCGTACTCGGACGGCGGCGTGGGGCCGTCGTACAGGGCGAGCGACAGCCATTCGAGGACGTCCGCGCGATCGCGGTCGCCGCCCAATGCCGGCATGAGCTCCAGCGCGCGCCTGCCGGCGCGCTCCGCACGCGAGAGCCGGCCCGCCTGCGTCCAGGCGGCTGTCGCACGGGCGAGCGCCCGCGCGGCGCCGCCTCGGTCGCCGAGGCGGTCGAGCTCGGCGGCCGCCTCCTCGGCCCGGGCCGCGAACGCCTCGATCTCGACGCCGAGGTCGGCCGCGAAGAGGCGGGCGAACTCCCGCTCGACGGCGGCGAGAACGCCGAGCCCCGGCCGGCCGAGACGCTCCGCCTTCCTCGCCACCTCGAGCAGGCCCGGTTCGGCGGCCGCCATGTCGCCCGCCTTGGCGAGGGCGATCGAGCGGTCGAGCAGGATCTCCAGCCGGTCGGGATCGTCGTGATCGAGCAGGTCGGCGGCACGCCCGAGCAAGCTTGCCGCCGCAGGCGCCTCGCCGCGCTCAGCGGCACGCCGACCGGCGGCCGCGAGGTGTCGCGCGGCGCGCGCTGCGAGGCTCGGCTCGGCCGGCCCGAGCTCGGCGAGGTAGCGATGCGCCTGTTCGAGGTGGTAGCCGAGGATCTCCTCGAACTCCTGGAGACGGTCGGCCGCGGCGCGTTCGAGCCAGTCGGCGAACCGCTCGTGGAGACGGGCACGCACGCGCTTGGCCGTCGCGCGGTACGCAGCGTCGCGGACGAGCAGATGGCGGAAGCTGAACGCCGCCTCGTCGACGAACCGGGCCTGCGCCGGGCGCACGAAAGCGCGTTCGGCGAGCCGCGAGAGGTCCTCGTCCACCGGACGCCCGGCGAGCGCCGCCGCAGCGCCGCGGTGAAACGCCTCCCCCTCCACGGCTCCGCACTCGAGGCTCTCGCGCTCGGAGTCCGGCAGCCGATCGAGTCGCTCGCCGAGGAGCTGGTGCACCGTCGCGGGCATCGCGGCGAGCGGGTCGTCGCGGAGCATCGCGACCAACTCCTCGGCGAAGAACGGGTTGCCGCCGGCGGTGGCCAGCACGCGATCCGCCACTTCCGACGGCAGGTCCGCTCCCGCCACCAGCGCGCGCGCGTGGATCTTGGCCGCGGCTTGGGTGAGCGGCTCGAGCGCGATCACGCCCGGCGGGTCGAAGCTGCGCTCGAGCAGCTCCGGGCGCCCGAGACAGAGCGCGAGGAGCGGCCCGTCGTCCACGGCCTCGGCGAGCTGCCCGAGCAGGTCGAGGAGCGGAGCCTCTGCCCACTGCAGGTCGTCGACGACCACGATGACAGGGCGCCGCCGGGCCAGCGCCGCGAGGAGCCGACGGAACGCCCACGCCACCTCCTCGGCGGTGGCCGCGCCCTCGTCGACCCCGACGGCACGACCCACCGCGGCGGCGACCGCGATCCCGTCCGGGTCGTCCTCGACGAGGGCGAGCACGCGCTCCCGCGCCTCGTCGCGGCCGTGCTCGTCGCGGATCGCGGCCGCCTCGCGCACGATCTCGGCGAGCGGCCACCACGTGATCCCCTCTCCGTAGGGCAGGCACCTGCCGGTGAGCACGTGGGCGCCCGGCGCCCGTTCGAGGAGCTCGCGCGCGAGGCGCGACTTGCCGACGCCCGGCTCGCCGACCAGGGTCACGAGCCGACAGCCTCCCAGCGTGCGCACGCTCCGCCACGCGTCGAGCAGCAACTCGAGCTCCCGCTCGCGACCCACCAGCTCGGCCTCCAGGCGCCGCTCCCGGCCGGCTGCGCCCGCCGCCACGCCGAGCAGCCGATAGGCGGGCACCGGCTCCGCCTTTCCCCTCGCCGCCACCGCGTCGACCGGCTCCACCATCACGGCGTCCCGCACCAGCCGGAAGGTCGGCTCCCCGACCAGAACCTCCCCCGGCTGAGCCGCCTGCTCCAACCTCGCCGCCGTGTTCACTGCGTCGCCCGTCACGAACGTCTCCCGCGACGACGCGTCCCCGGCCACCACCTCCCCTGTATGCACGCCGATCCGGAGCGCGATCCGCACTCCCAGGCGCCGCTCGAGCTCCTCGTTCAACACCCCCATCCGCTCCTGCATCTCCCACGCCGCCCGCACCGCCCGCAGCGCGTCGTCCTCGTGCGCCACCGGCACCCCGAACACCGCCAGCACCGCATCCCCCACGAACTTCTCCACCGTCCCCCCGTGCCGCTCCAACGCGTCGCGCATCGAGTGGAAGTAGCGGAACATCAACTCCCGCACGCTCTCCGCGTCCACCCGTTCCCCCAGCGCCGTCGACCCCGACACGTCGCAGAACACCAGCGTCGCCAGCTTCCGCCGCTCGGGCGCAGGCCGCGCGCCGAGTGGTGCGCCGCAGGCCGGGCAGAACGCGAACCCGTCCGGGCTCTCGCGGCCGCAGGCGCCGCAGGTCGGCACTGCCCGCTACCTCACGGCCGCGCCGGAGGGAAGATCCCGGCGGTCCGGCACGTCCAGTGGGCGTACGCCACCCGCGAAGGAGGCACCGTGGACGAATCGGCACTGCCCATCCCCGACGACGAGACCGACGACGTCGAGGCGCACGGCCTCAAGGAGGGGCTGGCGGTCGCGCTCGGCGTCGGCGCGCTCGCCGCACCGGCCGCGCAGGCCTACGTGCCGAACGTCGGCGCGGACGGGACGGAGACCAGGATCGCGGTCACGACCACGCACTCCGTCAAGGCCAAGGCGAAGAAGACGAAGAAAGCCAAGAGCGCGGCCGCGACGCACGTCGCGATCAAGAAGCCGCCGCTCCAGCCCGAGGGCTGAAGCTCGCGCCGATGACCGGCCGGCCCGTCGGCCGCCCGGCGCGTCCACGGGAGGGGCGCGCCGGGCGCGGCGACGGGTCACTTCAGGCAGACGAGCGCCAGGTTCATCTGCCCCCAGGCCGGCTGGTAGGAGTAGCAGCCGACTCGCTCGGAGATGAACTCCCGCGTCGTCCCGTTCATCGCGATCACGAACGGGGAGGCGTTGCGGGTGATGTCGATGTCGAGCGCGCCGTACGCGCGGTAGCGGGCATCACCCGACAGGCGCGCCGCCGCGTCCATCTTGCGGTTGTACTCCGGGTCGTTCCAGTACGCGGTGTTGATGCTGTTCGTCTTCGAGATCGCGCGGCCGTGCAGGAGCACGTTGATGAAGTCGTACGGGTCGGCGTAGTCGGCGAACCAGCCGATGTAGAACATGTCGAACGGCTCGCCCTGCCGCCCCGCCTTCTCGATCACGACGGCGAACGTGAAGACCTTCGGCTCGACCTCGATCCCGATCCGCTTCAGGTTCGCCTGGATCACCTGCACCGAGCTCTTCGAGACGGGATCGTTGCCCGCGTAGAGGACGGCCTTCCCCGTCTTGCCGCCGAGCAGCTGCAACGCCTTGGTCACGTTCGGCTTGTCCAGCGGGTAGATGCGGGCGTCGCGGTAGCCGGCGATACCGGGCGGCAGCAGCTGGTCGCTCGGACTGCCGCCGTTCAGGCCCCAGAGGCGGACGAGCGCCGGGCGGTCGATCGCGTTCGCGACCGCCTGCCGCGCCCGGACGTCGGCGAAGAGCGGGCGCGACGTGTTGAGGGCGATGTACTGGATCGTGTTCGCGCTGTGCACGAAGTAGCGGCCGCGATTGATCCCGTACTTCGACGTCAGCTCGGCGTGCGCGCTCGGCGGCAGGCCGGCCAGGTCGTAGTCCGCCTCGCCGCCCTTGACCTGGAGGTAGCTCTGGTTCGTGTCGACGCCGACGGTGACGCGGATCTCGTCCAGCTTCTGCGGCCGCGTGCCGCCGTAGTACGGGTTCCGCTTGAGCACGATCGAACGGCCGCTGGTCTTCGCGGCGACGTAGTACGGCCCAGCCCCGGGCAGGACGTTCACGCCCTTCGGGTCGACCGGCAGGTTCTCGGGCACGGCGCAGGTGAAGTTCATGCCCAGGCGCGCGAGGAAGTCAGGCGCCGGCTTCGTGATCCGGATCGTGATCCGGTCGCCCGCCACCGTGGCGCCGCGTAGCCGCTTCGCCTTGCCGGCGATGAACGCGTCCGCACCGACGATGTCCGCGTAGAACTGGGCGCCGGGCGAGGCGGTCTTCGGATGGAGGACGCGCTCGAGCGAGCGGACGAAGCTGCGCGGGGTGACCGTGCTCCCGTCCGAGAAGCGGAAACCCTTCCGCACGTTGAACGTGTACGAGCGTCCGTCGGCGGAGACGCGCGGCATCGCCGTCGCCGCCTCCGGGCCGATGCGGGCACCCGCCGCGCCGCTCTTATCGGGGTAGTTCAGCAGCTTCAGGCAGGTGACGAAGCCGAGCTGCCAGCCGTAGAAGTCGTAGTTCAGCGCCGGATCCATGTAGTTGATGTCCGAGTCGGCCATGTTGACCCGGAGGATCCGGTGATTCGAGCCGGGCCCCGCCGGCGCCACGGACGCGGCCAGGAGCGCCGTGCCGAGAGCCAGCGCGAGCAGGGACAAGGAACGCCGCATGTGTCTCCCCCCAGGGATCACAGTTCGTGACAGACGCCGCGATCTTCGGCCGCGCCCCGGCCGGTGTCAAGAGGCGGCCGGGGCTCCGACTCTCGCGGCCGCCCGTTCGAACGCGGCGACCGTGCGCGCGACGTCGCCCACCGACGTGCGCCAGTTCGACACCGAGACGCGGATCGCGGCCCGCCCGTCCCACTGCGTCCCGCTCATCCACGCCTCGCCCTCCGCCTGCACGTCGGCGAGGATCGCCGCCGTCACGCGGTCGTCGGCGAAGCGGATCAGCACCTGGTTCAGCACCACGTCGTTCAGGAGCTCGCACCCGGGGATCGCCTCGAAGCCGTCGGCCAGCGCTTGCGCACGGGCGCAGCAGCGGTCGACGAGCTCGGCGACGCCCGAGCGGCCGAGCTGGCGCAGCGCCGCGTAGACGGGCACGGCGCGTGCCCGGCGCGAGTGGTCCGGCGTCCAGTCGAGCGGCTCCCTGATCGCGTCGGGGTCGCGCACGTAGTAGGACGCCTGCGCCGTCATCGCGTCACGGTGCGGCTCCGGGCGCGCGCAGAAGGCGATCCCGCAGTCGTAGGGGACGTTGAGCCACTTGTGGGCGTCGGTTGCCCAGGAGTCCGCCCGCTCGTGCCCGGCGAGGAGATGTGCGAACCGTGGGCTCGCCGCCGCCCAGAGACCGAAGGCGCCATCCACGTGCAGCCATGCGCCGGTGCCGTCGAGCACGTCCGCGATCGCGCCGAGGTCGTCGAAGGCGCCCGTGTTGACCTCCCCGGCCTGCGCACAGACGATCGTCGGCCCCTCGAGCGGGGCGAGCGCTGCGGCCAGAGCCTCGGGAGCAAGCCGGCCGTCCGGCGTCGCCTCCACCGCCTGGACCTGCGCGCGCCCGATGCCGAGGTAGCGCAGCGCGCGGTCGACGGTCGAGTGGCGCTTCGAGCCGGCGACGACCGTGATCGGCGGCGCCCCGGCAAGCCCGTGCTCGAGCAGGTCCCAGCCGCGCTCGGCGAGGACGTGCTGCCGGGCGGCGGCGAGGCACGTGACGTGCGCCATCTGGCAGCCGGTGACGAAGGCGAACGAGGCGTCCGGCGGGATGCCGAGCAGCTCCTTCGTCCACGCTCCCGCCGTGTTCTCGACGACGAGCGCTGCCGGGCCGAGCGCGATCAGGGCGAGGTTCTGGTCCCAGGTCGAGACGAGCCAGTCGGCGGCGAGCGCCGACGGCAGTGCACCCCCGACCACGAAGCCGAAGTACCGTCCGCTCTGGCTCGCCACGATGCCCGGCTCGACCGCCGCCGCGAGCTGCTCGACGACGGCGAGCGGGTCCGTGGGACCGTCGGGGAGCGGGCCGTCGAGCGCCGCCGCCAGCTCATCGACGGATGCGGCCGGGTAGACGGGCCGCGTGTCGAGCGACTCCAGGTGCGCGCTCGCCAGCTCGGCCGTACGGCGGAGCAGCTCGCGCTCGCTCACGGCCCGGCCTACGCGGCGAGCAGCTGCTCGAACCGGTCGGCGTCGTCGAACGGGCCGATCACGGCCAGATGGAGCCGGCCGCCCAGGATGTCGGCGGCGACCCGCTGGACGTCCTCGGCCGTGACGGCGTCGAGCCCGGCGAGCACGTCCTCGGGCTCGTCCGCCTTCCCGAGCAGCACCTCGCGGCGCAGCCCGAACACGATCAGGCCGTGCGGGCTCTCGAGCTGGAGCACGAACCGGCCCTTCGCGTAGCTCCGCGCCTTCTCCAGCTCCTCGGCCGGAACGGGCTCGGACGCCATCTTCCGCAGCTCGTCCACGATCGTGGTGACCGCCTCGTCGATGCGGTTGATGTCCACGCCGGCCTGGGCGTGCAGCGAGCCCGCGTCGGTGTAGCTCGCGTTCGAGCCGAAGACGTAGTACGCGAGCCCGCGCCGCTCGCGGACCTCGGTGAAGAGGCGCGACGACATGCCGCCGCCGAGCACGGTGGCCACGAGCTGGAGGGCGTAGCGGTCGGGGTGCCCGAGCGGATAGCTGCGCGCGCCGAGGACGAGGTGCGCCTGGTCGGACTGCTTCGTGTGCACCTTGACCCGCTGCCCGTTCTGCGGCAGCACGACCGCCTCGGCGGCGCCGGTCTCCCGCGCCTCGACGTCGCCCAGGAGCGCCTCGAGCCGGTCGAGCAGGCCGTCGCCGATCCTCCCGCCGAGCCCGACCACCATCCGCTCGGGGCGGTACCAGCGGTCGAGGTAGGACGCGAACGTGTCTCGGGTCGCGCCGCGCACCGTCTCCTTCCGGCCGATGATGTCCCAGCCGAGCGGCTGGTCGCCGTAGAGGAGCGCCTCGTACACGCCGCCGATGTAGTCGCGCGGCGTGTCGAAGTACATGTTCATCTCCTCGACGATGACGCCCTTCTCCCGCTCGATCTCCTCGGCCTCGAAGCGCGAGTTCCGCAGCATGTCGACGAGCACGTCCAGGGCGACGTCGCGCGACTCGGCGGCGCACTTGACGTAGTAGCCCGTCAGCTCCTTGCCCGTGAACGCGTTGAACTCGCCGCCGATGCCGTCGATCTCGCCGGCGATCGCGCGCGCCGTCGGCCGCCGCTCGGTGCCCTTGAAGAACATGTGCTCGGCGAAGTGGGCGATCCCGTTCGTCTCCGCCGTCTCGTAGCGCGAGCCGGCGGCGAGCATCACGAAGCACGCCACGGACTGCGCGTGGTCCATCGGCGCCGTCAGCACGCGGACGCCGTTGCCGAGCCGGGTGCGCTCGAAGCGGGCCACGGCGGCATGGTATAGACGCCAGGTGCCCGGCGGCCTCACGAGAACGGCGATCGCCGCCCAACCCGCGTGGCTACGGTCGCTCGGGGTCGAGCGGCGCCTGCCGGCGGCTGCCCGGGTGCTCTTCACCGGCTGCGGCACCTCGTACCACGCGGCGGCGGCGATCGGGCCGGCCGCCCAGGCGCTCGAGGTCGTCGCGTCGCCTCCAGCGGACGCCGACGTCCTCGTCGCGATCAGCCACGAGGGTGAGACCCCGGTGACGCTCGAGGCGGTGCGGGCCTTCCCAGGCGAGACGTGGACGATCACCGGCGCGCCGGACGCGACGATCGCGCGTGCGTGCGACGTCGTCGTCGTCGCGACGCCGGAGATCGAGCGGAGCTACTGCCACACCGCGAGCTACACCTGCGCCGTCGCCGCCGGACGGGCGCTGCGCGGCGAGGACGTCTCCGGTCTGGCCGACGCGGTGAAGGCGGCGCTGGCCGACCCGCTCCCCGCGTCCGAGCACGAGCGCTGGCTCGTCGCCGGCGCCGGGCCCGATCGGCCGACGGCGCTCGAGGCCGTGCTCAAGCTCCGCGAGGGCGCCTGGGTAGCAGCCGAGGCGCACCAGACGGAGCAGCTGCTGCACGGGCACCTGGCCGCCGTCGACGAGACCGTGCGCTGCTTCGTGCTCGAGGGCACGGGGCGCGTCGCTGAGCGTGCCCGGGCAGCGGTCGCCGCTCTGGAGGCCCTGGGCTGCGAGACGACGCTCGTCCCGACCTCGCACCCAGTCGTGGACGTCGTCCGCTTCCAGGTGCTGGCGGTCGAGCTCGCCGAGGCGCGCGGGATCGACCCGGACCTGATCCGCTGGGACCAGCCGCGCTGGCAGGCCGCGCGGGACGCGTATTCCTGAGGCGCAAGCGGTACGCCTCCCGCTCCACTCGGCCGGTCAAGACGGGTGGCCAAGCCAGGCTGTTGCGGCCGCGGGAGCCGCCGCCTTCAGCGATCTTGGCGCGCGCCGGGATCTGCAAAGGTGTGCGGATCCCGGCGCTTGCGCCTAAAAGACCAACACACTGCGGATGCCGTCCTGCGCTTCCATCAGCTCGAAGCCGCGGTTGACGTCGTCGAGCGTCAGCCGGTGCGAGACGAAGGACTCGACGTCCAACTCGCCCGCTAGCCAGCGCTCGACGAGCTGCGGCACCTGGTCGCGGCCCTTGACGCCGCCGAACGACGACCCCGCGATGCGGCGGCCGGTGATCAGGAAGCGCGGCACGACCTCGAGCACCTCGCCCTTGCCCGCCACCCCGGCGACGGTGCAGAGGCCCCAGCCCATCCGGGCGGACTCAACCGCCTGGCGCATCACGGCGACGTTGCCGGTCGCCTCGAACGTGTAGTCGGCGCCGAAGCCGCCGGTCGACTCCACGATCTGCTCGACCACGTCCCCGCCGCCGCGCAGGACCTCGGTGGCGCCGTGTCGGCGCGCCAGCTCGAGCCGCTCGTCGGAGAGGTCGACGCAGACGATCCGCTCCGCGCCCTGGAGCCTGCAGCCGATCACCGCGCCGAGCCCGACCATGCCGGCGCCGAAGACGACGCAGGTCGAGCCCGGCTCGACCCTGGCCGTGTTGATCGCCGCACCGATGCCAGTCGAGAGGCCGCAGGCGAAGAGGCAGGCTCCCTCGAGCGGCGCCTCGGGCGTCACCTTCGCAAGCGCGATCTCCGGCATCACCGTGTACTCGGCGAAGGTCGACGTGCCCATGAAGTGCCGGACCGGCTCGCCGTCGCGCGAGAGGCGGGTCGTGCCGTCAGGGAGGTAGCCCTTGTTCTGCTGCTCGCGGATCGCGAGGCAGAGGTTCGTGCGGGTGCTGCGGCAGTGGACGCACTCGCGGCACTGCGGCGAGAAGAGCGTGACCACGTGGTCGCCCGGCGCGACCGAGCTGACGCCCTCGCCGACCGCCTCGACCACCCCGGCGCCCTCATGGCCGAGCACGCACGGCGCGTAGCCGCTCGGATCGGCGCCCGAGGCCGTGTAGAGGTCGGTGTGGCAGACGCCGCAGGCGACGAGCCGCACGAGCACCTCGCCCGGCTTCGGGTCCTGAAGCTCGAGCTCCTGGATCACCAGGGGCTCGCCGAACTCCTCGAGCACCGCCGCCTTCATCCTCATCGCCGGACCTCCTCCTCGAACACGTCTGACGAGGCGATCCTATTGCGCCGGCGTCGCGAGCCCCATGACGTGCGGCCGGGTGGCGGGGGCCGCCGGCCGAACTCCGTCAGCGCCGGAGACCGGGGGTCCCCGCCACCCGGCCCCGCCCGCAGCGACGTCTCAGCGGGCACGCGCCGCCTTCAGGTCCTTCTTGGTCGCCTCGAGGTGGATCACGTAGCTGCGCTTGCCGATCTTGGTCGCGAGCCCGCGCTTGCTGAGCCGCTTCATCGCAGCGGGGCAGCGCTTGCAGCGCGGGCCCGACTTGCAGCACTTCTTCTTCGTCCTGACCTCGCGTCGCTTCGGCACCGACCCGAGGCTAGCAATGCCGATTAGGTGGCCCTAATCCGGCGTCGCTCCGACCAGCGGGCCCGAGCCCAGATGACGCCGAAGTAGACGGCGACGGCGTAGACCCAACCGAGCAGGACGTCGAAGACGTAGTGCTCGCCGCCGTAGACCAGCGTCCATCCCATCGCGAGCACGTAGGCGACGCCGAGGACGCGGGCGAGCCAGCCGCTGCGCCAGAAGAAGCAGCAGATCAGCATCGGGAATGCGGCATGCAGCGACGGCAGCGCTGCGACCGTGTTGTAGAGCGAGTCGCCCTTGTCCCAGATCGACGCCGCGGGATGAACGCCGAGCTCGGTCCAGACGCTGCCGGTGACGCGCGTGACCGGGCCGATCATCAGGTGATCGGCCGCCATCCACGGCGGCGCGGCCGGCACGAGCGCATAGGTCGCGAAGGCGGCGATGCTAAGCGCCAGGACCATCGCCCGGAACTCGAGGAAGCGGAGGTGCGAGACCCGCCAGAGGATCGCGGCGATCACGAAGACCATGAAGTAGTGGCTCATGTAGACCGCCCACGAGAAGACGTCGTACCAGGGGAGCTGCCCGACGTCGTAGAGCCGCT
>DASTPC010000282.1:0-2105 GCA_035720085.1 Gaiellaceae bacterium | reverse complement strand
GGTGCCGCTCGTCGTCACCGGCGACCCGAGCCGGCCCGTGGCCGTCCGGCCCGACGCGAACGGCGCGTACCGCGTCGGCGTGTCGCCGCTCTGGCGGCTCGGCAAGAAGATGCTCGGCCTCTACCTGCCCCTGCGCTTCCGTAGCGGGCTTCCCTTCCACGAAGGAGCGCCGTGGCGGGCGATGGAAGCCGGGCTGCGGGGCATGTCGGCGGCGCTCGCACGCCGCTAGATGCCCCAGCGGGCGGGCCGGCTACGAGCCGGCCCGCTCCGCCAGCCGGGCGACGCAGCGGTCGGACGTCACCCAGGGGCGGAGCTCGGCGACCTCGAGCGGCGCCTCCAGTCGCTCCAGGGCTCCGTCGATCAGGCCCTTGTGCAGCGAGCAGACGATCCGCTCGTAGCGCACGGCGAGCTCGCGGAACGGGCAGCTGCACATCGCGATCTCGCGCCCGTCTGCGACCGGCGAGAAGCCGCGCTCGGCGAGCAGCTCGACGACGCTCGCGAACGCCTCGTCGGCGGAGCGGGCCGGGGCGTCGACGAGGCCGCGGCCCCAGGTGCGCCCCGACTCCTCCGCCAGGCGGGGGCCGTCGGCGAGCGGGTCGAGCGTGGCCGCCAGCGCCCCGGCAAGCAGCTCGTGCTCCCGCGCGACCGTCTCCGGGCGGGGGAGCGGCGCGAACAGGCGGCGCGGCCTGCCGGGACGCGTCCGCGGCTCCAGGGTCCACGTCGCGAGCCCGGCCTCGACGAGGACGTCCAGGTGGGCGCGCACGGTGTTCGCGTGCAGGCCCGTCCGCTTCGCGAGCTGCTCGGACGAGAGCGGCGCCGCACGCTCGAGCAAGCCGAGCAGCCGCGCCCGGCTCGGCTCGGCGAGCGCCCGGTGCACGCGGTCCGCGGCGTCCACGCTCTCCATGGTCGCGCCGCGCGCCGGCCGCCGCGTACGTGAATCCCCCGATCCCGATTCCGCAGCGGAGCCTGATGTCCCGGCCCGGGAGTTCTTCCACTCTTCATCGTGGAAATCGACCCGAGGAGAGCTGAGAGAGATGAAGGCGATCATGTTCGGACTGGCGCTCGCCGCGGCGGGCGTGCTCGCGTTCACCGCGAGTATCGTCGCCGCCGACCGTGCGCTCGGGGAAGGGCCGGAGCCCGCCGCCGCCGCGTCGCCGCCGGCGTCCATGGCTCACGACGCGAGCGGACACGCCGCCGCCGAGCAGGCCACCGTCGGCGCGACGCCGACGCCGAGCTTCGCGGGCATGACCGCCGCCAACGGCGCCGAGCTGGCGCAGGCGCGCAAGCCGTTCGACGCGGCGCTGCCGCCGCTCCAGCAGGGGAACCTGGTGAAGGTGCAGATGACCGTCAAGGACCAGGTCGTCGAGATCGCCCCGGGCGTGAAGATGCGGATCTGGTCGTTCGACGGCAGCGGCGTCCCCGGCCCGACGATCCACGTGCGGCAGGGCCAGACCGTCGAGATGACGCTCACGAACGGCGGCTCGATCCCGCACTCGATCGACTTCCACGCGGCGCGGATCGCCCCGAACGAGGCCTTCGTCGACGCCGCGCCCGGCGAGTCCCACACCTTCCGCTTCACCGCCACCGACCCGGGCGTCTTCATGTACCACTGCGGCACGCCGCCCGTGCTCGCGCACATCGCGAACGGCATGTACGGCGCGATCGTCGTCAGCCCGAAGAAAGCGCTCCCGCCGGCCGACCGCGAGTACGTGCTGGTCGGCAGCGAGTTCTACCTCAACAGCCCCGGCGTCGACGCGCCGGCCGACGTCGACCTGACGAAGGCGCGGGCGGCCACCCCCGACTGGGCGACGTTCAACGGCTTCGCGGGCCAGTACAAGGACCATCCGCTGGCGGCGAAGCCCGGCGAGACCGTGCGCTTCTGGGTCGTCGCCGCCGGCCCCTCGATCGACGTCCGCTTCCACGTCGTCGGCACCGTGTTCGACCGGGCCTGGACGAACCAGGACCTGACCTCGCTGCAGCGCGGCGTGCAGACGGTGAACGTCCCGGCCGGCGGCGGCGGCGTCTTCGACGTCGAGATCGACGAGCCGGGCCTCTACCCGATCGTCAACCACGCCTTCGCCTATGCCGACCTGGGGCAGGTCGGG
>DASTPC010000281.1:0-4762 GCA_035720085.1 Gaiellaceae bacterium | reverse complement strand
GTCCGGGCGCCGAAGGCGCCCTGCGGCAGCAGCGGCCCGAGGCCGGCCGTCGCGGCCCCGAGCGCCCCGAGGCCGGCGAGAGCGAGGAGGGCGAGGCGCGCGGGTGCCATGGCTCGAAAAAGGCCGGCACGCTGCCGGCCTCAGTGCAGGGGAGAGGATTCGAACCTCTGAAGGCTGAGCCAGCGGGTTTACAGCCCGCCCCCTTTGGCCACTCGGGAACCCCTGCAGGCGCGGCCTAGTGTAACCGGCGCCGTCGCGACCAGCCGCTCTCGGCGCGAGCGCGGCCGGTACGGTGCCGACGTGAACGAGCGCAAGGTGATGATCGTCGGGCTCGACTGTGCGGAGCCCTCGCTCGTGCTCGAGCGCTGGCGCGACGAGCTGCCGACGCTCGCAGGGCTGATGGAGCGGGGCACCTACGGCCGCCTCACCTCCGTGATCCCGCCGATCACCGTGCCCGCCTGGTCGTGCATGATGGCCAGCCGCACGCCCGGCGACCTCGGCGTCTACGGCTTCCGCAACCGCTCCGACCACACCTACGACGGGGCCTTCGTCGCCAACGGAACGGCGATCACCGTGCCGCGGCTCTGGGACCTGCTCACCCGCGCCGGGGAGCCCTCGATCGTCGTCGGCGTGCCCGGGACGTTCCCGCCGCGCCCGCTCAACGGCGTCCTCGTCAGCTGCTTCCTGACGCCGTCCACGGAGAGCCGCTTCACGTACCCGCCGGCCCTGAAGGCCGAGGTGGAGCAGGTCGTCGGCGAGTACCTGTTCGACTGCACCAACTTCCGCACCGACGACAAGGAAGACCTGCTCCGGCAGGTCTACGAGATGACCGACAAGCGGTTCGCGCTCGCCGACCACCTGCTCGAGACCCGCCCGTGGCGGCTGTTCGCGATGGTCGAGATGGGCCCGGACCGGATGCACCACGGCTTCTGGAAGCACATGGACCCCGAGCACCGCGGCCACGAGCCGGGCGGGCAGTACGAGGACGCGATCCTCGACTACCACCGGCACCTGGACGGCCTGATCGGGAAGCTGCTCCGACACGCCGACGACGACACCGTCGTGCTGGTCGTCTCCGACCACGGCGCCAAGCGCCTCGACGGCGGCATCCGCGTCAACGAGTGGCTACGCCGGGAGGGCCTCCTGCACACACTGACCGAGCCGGACGGCGTCACCTCGCCGCGCCAGGCCGGGATCGACTGGCCGCGGACGACCGCCTGGGGCGAGGGCGGCTACTACGCCCGCGTCTTCCTGAACGTGGAGGGTCGCGAGCCGGACGGCGTCGTCCCGGCTGCCGACTACGAGCGCGTGCGCGACGACCTCGCCGCGCGGCTCGAGGCGATCCCGGACGAGCAGGGCCGCCCCATCGACACGAAGGCCTACAAGCCCGAGGAGGTCTACCCCGAGGTGAACGGCGTGGCGCCCGACCTGATCGTCGTCTTCGGCGATCTCCTCTGGCGCTCGGTCGGCACGATCGGCGGCGACGACGGGATCCACACGTTCGAGAACGACACCGGGCCGGACGACGCCAACCACGCGCAGGACGGCCTCTGGATCGCCGCCGGGCCGGGTGTCGACGCCCGCGGGCGGGTCGACGCGCACCTGCTCGACATCGCTCCGACCGTGCTCGAGCTGCTCGAGGTGGAGCGGCCCGACGGCATGCGCGGCACGAGCCTCGCGAGCGCCCTCGCGCGGGCCTGACGGACAGGGGCGCGCAGGGGGGTCGGTAGAATCGGCGCCCTCGTGAACCTCGTCGTCTACGTCTCGGACGCGCTGCGCACCGACCACGTCGGCTGCTACGGGGCACGCCACGTGAACACGCGCACGATCGACGCGTTCGCCGCCGGCGGCGTCCGCTTCGACGACGCTGTCACCGTGGCGCCGTGGACGTGCCCCTCGACGATGTCGACGGTGACGGGGCTCTACCCGCACCACCACGGCTACCTGCACTGGGACGCGCCGCTCGACCCGGCGCTGCCGAACCTGTTCGGCCTGGCGGCGGGGCACGGCTACGAGGTCGCGAGCTTCGTCTTCGACGAGCGCTACCTCTTCCGCGATTTCGAGGACGCGAACGTCGCGGGTACCAGCGAGACGCTCGACGGCGCCGTCGCCTGGCTCCGCGCGAACCGCGAGCGCCCGTTCCTCCTCTATTTCCACAGCTGGGCGACGCACATGCCTTACGACGTCCTGCACACCGAGCGGCAGGACTGGCTGGCGGCCAAGCAGGAGATCATCGACGGCATCCAGTCCGACAGCGCCACCGGGCTGCTCGCGCTGCGCGAGTCCTACGCGCAGGCGGTGGAGCGGAGCTCCGAGGTGCTGTTCGCGACGTTCCTCGAGGAGCTCGACCGGCTGGGGCTGCTCGAACGAACCGCGGTCGCGTTCACGAGCGACCACGGCGAGTCCTGGGGCGAGCGGTTCGCCGACAAGTCCGAGGTCAAGGGCACCTACCACATGCACGGCGCACGGCTGGACGAGGAGATCGTGCAGGTGCCGCTGATCCTCCGCGCGCCCGGCCGGCTCGAGCCCGGCGTCGTGCGCTCGCAGGTGCGCTCCGTCGACCTGATGCCGACGCTGCTGGAGCTAGCGGGCACGAGCGCGGACGGAATCGACGGAGACTCGCTGCTCCCCCTTGCCGACGGCCGGGAAGAGGGCGACCGCCTCTGCGTGATCGCGGGCACCGACATGGGCGCCCTCTCGCAGCTGGCCGTGCGGATGCCGCCCTGGAAGCTGATCCACCACGTGCAGACAGGGCGCGAGGAGGCCTACCGCCTCGACGTCGACCCGCGCGAGCGCGAGAGCCGGCCCGGCGACGTGCCCGACGAGCTTCGCGACGCGCTCTACGCCGAGCTCGAAGGCGCGGAGCGGCGCGAGCTCTCCGCCGAGGAGGAGGCGACCGTCGCCGCCCGCCTCGCCGATCTCGGCTACCTCTGATGGTTGCTGCCCCGATTGCGTGCGCACGCTCCGCAGCCGACGCCCTCGTGGCAGCAACCATCTAGGCGCCGGCCCCCGACCCACCAGGAAGAATTCCCGCCATGACCCTGCCCGAGCGCCAGTACGAGCGCATCTACACGATCCGCCGCTTCGAGGAGACGCTGCTCGAGCTGTTCGCACAGGGCAAGCTCGTCGGGACGACCCACACGTACATCGGCCAGGAGGCGGACGCGGTCGGCGTGCTCGCGCACCTCGATCCCGCTCGCGACGTCGTCTTCTCCAACCACCGCTGCCACGGCCACTACATCGCCTTCACCGACGACCTCTACGGGCTGCTCTGCGAGGTGATGGGCAAGCCCGACGGCGTCTGCGGCGGCAAGGGCGGCAGCCAGCACCTCTGCAACGGCAACTTCTACTCGAACGGCGTCCAGGGCAGCATCGTCCCGGTTGCGACCGGGATCGCCCTTGCCGAGAAGCAGAAGCGGAGCGGCGCCGTGACGGCCGTCTTCCTCGGCGACGGCACGCTCGGCCAGGGCACGGTCTACGAGTGCCTGAACATGGCGTCGCTCTGGCAGCTGCCGCTGCTCTTTGTCGTCGAGAACAACGACTACGCCCAGACGACGCCGCGGCAGCTGGCCATGGCCGGCTCGTTCGTGCAGCGCGCGCAGGCGTTTGGGGTCGCGACCGACGAGCTCGACACGACCGACGTCGCCGAGATCCACGAGGCCGCCGGTCGCGCGGTGGCGCGCGTCCGCGAGACCGGCGAGCCGTTCTTCCTCGTCCTCCACACCTACCGCTTCAGCCCTCACTCGAAGGGCGACGACTTCCGCGCGCCCGAGGAGATCGAGGAGCGGCGGCGGCGCGACCCCGTCACGGTCGCGGGCGCCGCGCTCCCAGCCGAGCGCCGGCGCGAGCTCGAAGAGGCGTGCGAGCGGCGGCTGGCCGAGACCGTCGAGGCGGCCGAGCGGGCGCCGACCGCGACCCCGGAGCTCGTGTGAGCCGCCGAATGCCTACCTCCGGCCGCGCCGGCGGCCGGGATTCCCGGCCTTGCGCAGAAGTGGAGGGCGCATGAGCACCGTTGCCGAGCGCCCAGTGTCGACCCCCGGCCGCGCCAGCGGCCGGCTTCAGGGATCTTCGCGCGGCCGGGAATCCGCTCCTGCGGATTCCCGGCCTTGCGCAAAGGGGTGTGTGTGAACGCCCAGCCGAAGCGCTGCGTCGCCGTCCTCAACGAGGCGCTCCACGAGCTGTTCGAGCGCGACGAGGACGTCGTCCTCCTCGGCGAGGACGTCCTCGACCCCTACGGCGGCGCGTTCAAGGTCACGCAGGGGCTCTCCGAGCGCTGGCCCGAGCGCGTGCTGACGACTCCGATCAGCGAGGCGTCGCTCTTCGGCGTCGCCGCCGGGATGGCGCTGCGCGGCAAGCGTCCCGTGCTCGAGATCATGTTCGGCGACTTCGTCGCGCTCGGGTTCGACCAGATCGTCAACGGGATCGCCAAGTTCCGCGAGATGTTCGACGAGCAGGTGACGGTGCCGCTCGTCGTGCGCACGCCGATGGGAGGCCGGCGGGGCTACGGCCCCACCCACAGCCAGTCGCTCGAGAAGGTGCTGCTCGGCGTGCCGGGGATCCGCGTCGTCGCGACGAGCGAGTGCCACGACCTGCGCGGGCTACTGGTCGAGGCGGTCGCGGACGACCACCCGGTCTTCCTGATCGAGAACAAGCTCATGTACGGGCGTCCCAACCGCCGGCCGCTGGACGGGTACGTCGACGAGCTGCGCTGCGTCGAGTCGGACGGGCCCTACCCTGCGCTCACGTTCTCCGGGAACGACTT
>DASTPC010000280.1:0-5955 GCA_035720085.1 Gaiellaceae bacterium | reverse complement strand
GAGGTGGCGAGCAGCGGGCCGACCAGGTGCGAGCCGCAGCGGTCGTGCTCCTTCGCGGCCCGCTCGCCGTCACGCTCGTACGTCCCGATCGAGACGTGCTCGGCGCCGTGGTAGGAGGCGAGCTCGCCGCCGCGCAGCGCGAGCACGGCCGGCGCGAGCGACGCGGCCGCGGCGACCGACTCGCGGGCGCCGAACGAGAGGCGCGAGCGCCTCGCGGCGCTGGCGACGAGGCTGCCGGCCGCGACCGCGGCGAGCACGCGCGGGCGCTCGAACGGCAGGCGCGCCTCCGGCAGGCGCCGGCGGACGTCAGGCAGCAGCGCGAGCGCCTCGGCGAGGCGCAGCGGGCCACGGACGACGGGTGTGTCCACGGAGGGGGCGAACCGGCGCTTCGGGCCCGACGCGACCCGGATCTCGCCGTCTTTCGTGCGCACCGCACAGCCCCAGGACGTCGGTCCGTGGACGAGCACCCCGTTGGCGAGGGCCATCCCGCCGAGCCGGATCTTCTCCATGGGCGAGAGGGTAGCGTGACCCGGTGGACGTCCAGCCCGTTCTCGACGCGCTCGCAGCGCTCGCGCCGGACCGGCCGCTGATCCTGCTCGGCGTCGGCGGCCACGGCGGCGCCGGGAAGTCGACGCTGGCGGGCGCCCTGCCGGCGCGGGAGGTCGTCGGGACGGACGAGTTCTGGGACGGCGCCTCGTTCGACCTCGACCGGCTCGAGCGGGACGTGTTCGAGCCGCTCCTCGCCGGACGGCCGGCCGTCTACCGGTCGTTCGACTGGGAGGCCCAGCGGCCGCGCGCCGACGAGCGGCGGGTGGAGCCGTCGGGGCTCGTCGTGGTCGAAGGCGTGTGCGCGCTCCACCGTCGGTTTCGCGACGCGTACGACCTTCG
The DNA here is from genome assembly GCA_035720085.1 of Gaiellaceae bacterium. Classification (GTDB taxonomy): domain Bacteria; phylum Actinomycetota; class Thermoleophilia; order Gaiellales; family Gaiellaceae; genus Gaiella. Next base: position 5,067 of record DASTPC010000280.1, on the reverse strand, counting down.
CGTGTGGGTCGACGCACCGCCCGAGCTCCGCCTCGAGCGCGGCGTCGCGCGCGACGGCGAGGCCGCCCGCCGGCGCTGGGTCGAGATCTGGATGCCGATGGAGGATCGCTACGTGACGCGGGACGATCCCGTCTCAGCGGCCGACCTCGTCGTGGACGGGAGCGGCGAGCCGCCGTAGCGCCTCCTGCAGCTCGCCGGCGGCCGGCCCGCGGCCGAGCGGCCGCCCGTCGAGCTCGACGACGGGCATCACCTCCCGCACCGACGACGAGGTGAACGCCTCCTCGGCCCGCGCCAGCTCTTCGAGCGGGAACGCCCCCTCCTCCACCGCATAGCCGAGGCCGGCGGCGAGGCCGAGCAGCGCAGCGCGTGTCTCCCCGGCGAGGATCCCCAGCTCGAGTCCTGGCGTGACGAGCGTGCGGCCACGACGCCACCAGACGTTCGTGACTGGCCCCTCGAGCACGACGCCCTCCTCGTCGACGAACACCGCGTCGTCGGCGCCGAGGCGCCTGGCCTCCTGCTCGGCGGCGATGTTGACCGCATAGCTGACCGACTTCGTCCCGGGGAGGAGCCAGGCGGACGAGCGCCGCGGCGTCCGCAGCGAGGCGACGCGCTGGCCGCGCGCCCTGGCGGGCTCGATCCAGGCCGGGATCGGCCCGACGAGGGCCAGGGCCGTCGGCGGGCCTCCTTCGCCGCCGGGCGTCCAGTAGAGGCGCAGGACGGCGTCGCCAGCCCCGGCCTCGGCCACCGCGAGGCGCGCCAGCGACTCGACCTCGCCCAGGTCGGGCGCCGGCAGGCCGATCGCGGCGGCGGAGCGCTCGAGCCGCGCCAGGTGCTCCGCCAGCCGGAACGGCCGGCCGCCGTAGACCCGCAGCGTCTCGAATGCGGCGCGCCCGCGCACGAAGCCCTCGTCGTCCCCCCGCAGGACGGGGGTTGCCGGGTCGACGAGGCCGCGGCCGGAGACGGCGAGCGCGAGGAGGCTCACCTCGCAGCCACCCCGGCGCGGTCGACGGCGGCCGGCGGCGACGAGCCGAGCGCGGCCAGGAGCGGGCGTGCCTTCGTCCAGGACTCCTCCACCTCGGCGCCGGGCTCCGAGTCCCACACGACGCCGCCGCCCACCCAGAGGTGGATGCGCCCCGAGGCGAGCGCGAACGTCCGGATCGTCAGGGCGAGGTCGAGGTCGCCGTTCCCGCGCACGGTCCCGAGCGCCCCCATCGACGCGCCCCGGCCGACGGGCTCGAGCGCGGCGATCAGGTCGATGGCGGCGATCTTCGGCGCCCCGGTGATCGAACCGCCCGGGAACGTGGCCGCGAGCAGCTCCGCCAGGCCGACGCCGGGCCGGAGGGTGCCTTCGACGGTCGAGACCAGGTGCTCGACGCCCGCGAGCGTGCGAGGAGCCATCAACTCGGGCCAGTGCACCGTTCCCGGCTCGCAAACCCGGGAGAGGTCGTTGCGCTCGAGATCGACGATCATGACGTGCTCGGCGGCGTCCTTCGCCGAGTCCGTCAGGTCGTCGGCGTCGCCGAGCGGCCTCGTCCCCTTGATCGGCATCGTCCACACGCGCCGCCCGCGCCGGGCCAGGAAGAGCTCTGGCGACGCCGAGACGACCGTCCAGCCGGAGCCGACGTACGGAGTTGGATTGTGCGGTCGCAGCGGCGCCAGGCGGGCGGCGAGCGCGCCCGGGACGCCGGCGAACGGCGCCGAGAGGTGCTGCACGAGGTTGACCTGGTAGACGTCGCCCCGCGCGATTGCGGCCCGCACGCGCTCGACGGCGTGCACGTAGTCGCGGCGAGACCACGTGGCCGTCCAGGCACCGACCTCGAAGGCGTCATAGTCGTTGTCATATTCGACAACGTACTCCTCGCGCCGGATGGAGCACGCGAGGAGCGGCAACGGGCACGGCTCGGGTGGCGGCGGCGTCGAGACACGACGCAGGGAGTACGAAAGCCCATACCCGAGATAGAGGTCGGCGACCAGCCGCTCCGCGCCCGGCCGGAAGAAGCCGTGGCGGCGGAGGTACTCCTCCAGCAGCTCGAGCGCGCCGTCCGGCCGGTGGAGCTCGAGCGGCTCGGGCGTCCGGCCGACCCGGCCGCTCATGCAGCCGCCAGCGTCGTGGCCACGTGGCGGAACGCCTCCACGCCCAGCTCCAGGTCGTCGAGCGCGATCCGCTCGTCCGCCGAATGGACGAGCCGCGAGGCCAGCTCGGCGTCCATCGCCCGGAGCGGGAAGAACCCGTACGCGGTCGTCCCGAAGGCCTCCCGCAGCCAGTGGCTATCCGTGAAGCCGGCGCTGCACACCGGTGCCAGGCGCGCGCCCGGCTCCAGCGTCGAGACGAAGCGCTCGAGCGCCCGCCACAGGGGCGTGTCGAGCGGCGAGCGCGTCCCGCCCCAGCGCTCGATCCAGTCCAGCTCCCAGTCGCCGTCGCCGAGAGCGGCGCGGACGAGCGGCTCGACCTCCTCCGGGCCCATCCCGGGCAGGAGCCGGCAGTCGACCGTCACCTCGCACAGCGCCGGGATCACGTTGCGCTGCCGCGAGGCCTGGATCATGGTCGGCGAGAGCGTCAGCGCCAGCAGCGGCTCGACCAGCTCGGCCGCGAGCGGGTGCAGCCGGCGGGCGCGCTCCAGCGCCGCCCCGGGCGGCGGCGCCTCGCCCAGGACGAGCTCGAGGAACCGCTGCACCTCGGGGATCAGCCGCGGCTCGGGCACTATCCGCGCGAGCGCGTCGACGTACCGCGCCGCCTTGACGAGCGCGTTGTCGGCGATGCCCGGCACGGACGCGTGCCCGCTGCGCCCGCGCACGCGGAGGACGAACGGCGCGCTCGCCTTCTCCGCCACCGAGCAGAGGTAGAAGACGCGGTCACCGAGCACGACCCGCTCCCCGCCACCCTCGTTGAGCGCGAACTCTGACCGGACGAGCTCCGGCCTCGCCCCGACCAGCCACTGCAAGCCCGGCCCGACCTGTCCGGCCGGCACGCCGACCTCCTCGTCCGACGCCGAGACGAACACGAGATCCCCCGCCGGCCGGAACCCCTCGCGGTGGAGGGACGCCAAGGCGACAGCCGACGCCGCCACCTGGCCTTTCATGTCGAGCGCCCCCCGGCCCCAGATCTCGCCCGCGACGAGGTCGCCCGACCACGGATCGCGGGTCCACTCGGCGGGGTCGGCGACGACAGTGTCGGTGTGGCTGAGGAGCACGAGCGACGGCCCGCCGTCGCCGACGAGACGCGCGACTGCGCTCGCCCGGCCGGGCTCACGGGCGGGCAGCTCGCACGCGATCCCGCTCCCCGCGAAGTAGTCGCGCAGGAGCTCGGCCGCGTGCGTCTCGTTGCCCGGTGGGTTGACCGTGTCCAGGCGCAGCAACGCCTGCAGCAGCCCGGCAACCTCCTCGCGGAGGGTCACGGCGTCGTCTTCGACAGCGCGGTCAGGTCGTCGCGGACGGCCCAGAGCTCCGGATAGAACACCTTGTGGATGAGGCGTCCGAGCACCTCGACGGGCGTCCCCTGCGTGCCGATCACGTGCTCGCCGATGATCCGCGCGACCACGCGGTAGTGCCGGACGCGCCAGGCCTGCACCCACTCGTCGACCTCGATCAGCGCCTCCGCGAGCTGGTAGAGCTCCTCGTGCTCGCGGCCGCGCACGTAGACGTCGGCGAGCGTCAGCCCGGCCGTCTCGCGCGCGTCGTGGAAGGCCTCGCCGAGCCGCGGCAGTACTCGCCGGAGCTCGCGGAAGCCGGGCGAGTCGAACCCGGAGCCATGCCCGAGCACCTTGCGGATCTCCTGGTACTCCCAGGGCGACATCTGCTCGAGCATGTCCAGCTGCTGGGTCACGTAGCGGAGGCAGAGCGCCGGCCGGCGGAGCAGCCGGAGGGCGGCGGCCAGCTCACCGCGGCCGACATGCTCCGCCGCCGCCTCTGCATCCGACCAGGCCAGCTTGAGCCAGAGCTCCGAGGACTGGTGCACGGTCTGGAAGAGCAGCTCGTCGCGGTGCACCCACTCGTCCGGGCCTTTCTGGAGCGAGAGCAGCTCCTCCGTGTTGAGGTAGCGCTCGTAGTCGGTCGCAGCGGTGCCCTGCAGGACCGGGCTCGAGAAGTCCTCGCCGCCGTTCCCCGCCATCGCCTGAGCATACTGCGAGCGTGGGAGACCTCTTCGCGGACGCGGCGCGCGAACGGCAGACCGAGAACGCGCCGCTCGCACAGCGGCTCCGTCCCCGCAGTCTGGCGGAGCTCGTCGGGCAGCGCCACGTGCTCGCCGAAGGCTCGGCGCTGCGGCTCGCGATCGAGCAGGACCGGCCGCCTTCGATGATCCTCTACGGCCCGCCCGGAGTCGGCAAGACGACGCTCGCGCGCATCGTCGCGGAGACGACGGGCGCGGCGTTCGAGGAGCTCTCGGCCGTCGCGGCGCGCGTCGACGACGTCCGCGCCGTGATCCGGCGGGCGCGCGACCGCCTCGGCGGCAACGGCCGGCGCACGATCCTCTTCCTGGACGAGATCCACCGCTTCAACAAGGCGCAGCAGGACGCGCTCCTGCCCGCCGTGGAGGAGGGCCTGGTGACGCTGATCGGCGCCACCACCGAGAACCCGTACTTCGAGGTCAATTCGGCCCTGCTCTCGCGCTGCACGGTGGTGGAGCTCGAATCGCTCGGCGACGACGACCTGCTGACCGTCGTCTCGCGCGGGGCGGACGCCCTCGGCGGGACGGTCGAGGCGGAGGTGGCGGCGGCGATCGTGCGTCGCGCCGGCGGCGACGCCCGGAGCGCCCTCTCCACGCTCGAGCTCGCCTGGGAGACGGCGCGGGCCGAGGACGTCGAGCTGGCCGAACGTCACGTCGCCGACGCCGCCCGCAAGCGCCCGCTGCGCTACGACCGCGCGGCCGACCAGCACTACGACTTCACCTCGGCGTTCATCAAGTCGATGCGCGGCGGGGACGCCGACGCGACCGTCTACTACCTCGCGGCGATGCTCGAGGGCGGCGAGGACCCGCGCTTCGTCGCACGGCGGCTCGTGATCCTCGCCTCGGAGGACGTCGGCAACGCCGACCCGCGCGCACTGCTCGTCGCCGTCGCGGCCGCGCAC
>DASTPC010000279.1:0-4811 GCA_035720085.1 Gaiellaceae bacterium | reverse complement strand
AGGGGGCCGCCTGGGTGACCGGCTCGTGCAGCCTCGCCGAGCCCGGCGCGCTGCTCTCGGCCGCCGACGAGCCGAAGGGCAACTGGATCAAGCTCCTGATCGGCCTCGTCATCCTGGCGCTCGTGCTCGCCTACTCGCTGCGCCGCCTGCGGCGCCGGCAGCTGCGGCAGCCGGACGTTCGGCGCCGGCCGCCGCCGCGGGTCGGGAGCGGCTGAGCCGGCCGCGGCTCGACCGACCACGGCCGCGGCGCCTCGGCTAGGGTGCGGCTCCGTGAGGTTCGAGCACGTGCTGGTCGTGGGGGCGGGGCAGATGGGCGCCGGCATCGCCCAGGTCGTGGCTGTGTCCGGCCGCCGTGTGTCGCTCCACGACGCGGTGCCCGGCGCCGTCGAGCGCGGGCTCGGGTCGATGGAGCGCAGCCTCGCCAAGCTGGCGGAGAAGGGCGGCCCCGACCCGGCGGACGTGCTCGCGCGCGTCGAGCCTGTCGACGGGCTCGTGCCGGCCGACCTGCTGCTCGAGGCGGTCGTCGAGGACGCCCGGGTCAAGGAGGAGCTGTTCCGGCGCGCCGACGAGACGCTGCCGCCGGAGGCGGTCCTCGCCTCGAACACGTCCTCGATCCCGATCACCTCGCTTGCCGCCGTCACCGGCCGCCCGGAGCGCGTGGTCGGGATGCACTTCTTCAACCCCGTCCCGGTGCTCCGGCTCGTCGAGGTGGTCCGGGCCGTCCAGACCTCGGACGAGACGGCCGCCGCGATCGTCGCCCTCGCGGAGGACCTCGGCAAGGTGCCCGCCGAGGCGCGGGACTTCCCCGGCTTCGTCTCCAACCGGATCCTGATGCCCTTCCTCAACGAGGCCGCCTACGCGCTGATGGAGGGCGTCGCCGAGGCGGAGGCGATCGACACGATCGCGAAGCTCGGCTTCGCCCACCCGCTCGGCCCACTCGCACTCGCCGACCTGATCGGCCTCGACACCTGCGTGGCGATCATGGAGGTGCTGCACGAGGGGCTCGGCGACCCGAAGTACGCGCCCTGTCCGCTCCTGCGCCAGTACGTCGCGGCCGGCCGGCTCGGACGGAAGTCCGGCCGCGGCTTCTACGTCTACGACTGAGACGAGAGCCGCGCCGACAGGGCGGTGACCACCGGCGGCCGCGGCGGCGAGTCCCAGACGACGACGCGGTCGCGCGTGTTCTTCGCCTCCGCCAGCGCGAGGTTGGCGCGCCGCTCGACCGTCTCTCGATCGTCGGAGCCGTCCGCGAGCGCCCCGCCGACCGAGACGGTCACCGAGACCCGTCGCCCTTCGACGTCGAACGGCAGCCCGCGCACGTGCTCCCGCACCTTCTCCGCGAGCGCCCGCAGCGCCTCGATTGAGTCGACCCCCGGCGCGACGACGGCGAACTCCTCGCCGCCGCGCCGCGCGAGCAGGTCCGTCTGCCGGAGCGCGTCCGCGACGCGTTCGACGACGCTGCGCAGAACCGCGTCGCCGCCGTCCCAGCCGATCTCGGAGTTCACGTGCTTGAAGCGGTCGACGTCGAACACCAGCAGCCCTGCAGGCCGCTCGCCGCGACGGACGCGTGCGAGCGAGCGGTGGAGCTCCTCGTCGAGCGCGCGCCTGTTCGGCGCCCCCGTGAGCGGGTCGGTACGCGCGAGCAGGTGCTCGGCCGCGAGCTCTGCGCGGCTGCGACGGTAGGCCTCCGCGCCGAGCCACAGCGCCACCAGGAGGCTGCCCAGGGTCAGCAGCATCAGCGTCGAGCCGCTCGACTCGTAGCTCTGCAGGAGGAGCGCGAGCCCGGGCACCGCGACGACTGCCTCGAGGCCGTCGGCGAGCAGGTTGCGTCGGAACACGCGCCGCTGCCCGACCGAGCGGACTGCGTGGATCAGCCGCAGCCCGGCCGCGTTGAGCGCGAACGCGCAAGCGACCGCCAGCCCGGAGCGGAGCACCGCGCCCGTGCCGCCGGCGAGCGGCAGCAGGCCGACGAGCCCCGCCGCGAACCCGCGCACGGCGTCGAGGCCGCCGAAGGCGAGACGGCGCCGCCACGCGCCCTCGGCGTCGCCGAGCGCCGTGACGCCGCCGGCGACGGCGCCGGCCAGCGGGCCGCCGACGAGGCCGGTGAGCACGACGATCGGCGTCGACGGCGTGTACCAGCCGCGTGGCGAGAGCGGCACGGCGATCCGCTCGGCCAGGAACGCGGCCGCGATCAGCGCCGTGAAGACGAACGGCGTCAGCGAGGTGCCGCGCTCCATCGCCACGCTCCAGGTTCCAGCAAGCACCACCGCCGCAAGGGCGTAGGCGACCGCGAGCCACGTCCCGCGCGCAGGGTCTGCCGGTGCCGCAGGCTCGGCGGCTACCGGTCGTTCGTCACCGCTCTCCACCGTTCCCCCCCTCGTACGATCTGGCAAGGCGATGATGCGCCTTCGCGGCGCGTCGCTCTATGCCCCTCTTGGGTGAACGCGGGGCGAGGATTTTCGCTCCCACCTACAATCCGCGGCCGATGGACTTCGCCCTCACGCCGGAGCAGCGGGAGATCCAGGCGCTCGCGCGCGAGCTGGCCGAGGCGGAGATCGCACCGCACGCCGCAGCCTGGGACCGCGAGCACCGCTTCCCGACGGAGGTCGTCACCCGCCTGGGGGAGCTCGGCCTGCTGGGTGTGTGCGTGCCGGAAGAGCTGGGCGGCGCCGGTGCCGACTTCCTCTCGTACGTGCTCGTGCTGGAGGAGCTGTCGCGTGCGGACGCCGGCGTCGGCGTCACGGTCGCGGTGCACACGAGCGCCGCCACGCTGCCGCTGCTGGCGTTCGGGACGGAGGAGCAGGTGCAGCGCTTCGTGCCGCCGCTCGCGCGCGGAGAGGCGCTCGGCGCCTTCGCCTTGACCGAGCCCGACTCGGGCTCCGATGCGGGCTCGCTGCGCACGCTCGCGGTACCCGAGGGCGACGGGTGGCGCCTCTCCGGCACGAAGCAGTGGATCACGAACGGCGGCTACGCCGACACGATCCTGCTCTTCGCGCGGACGGACCCCTCGACCGAGGGGGCCCGCGGCATCTCCGCGTTCGTGCTCGGCCGCGAGCACGTCGAGGTCGTGCGCGAGGAGTCGAAGCTGGGGCTCAACTCGTCCTCGACCGTCGACCTCCGCCTCGACGGCGCGCTCGTCGGCCGTGACCGGCTCCTGCACGAGGAGCGCAAGGGCTTCACCGTCGCGATGGCGACGCTCGACGGCGGCCGGATCGGGATCGCGGCCCAGGCGGTGGGGATCGCCCAGGCAGCCTTCGACACCGCCCGCTCCTACGCACTGGAGCGGCGGCAGTTCGGCCGGCGCCTGGCCGACCACCAGGCGATCCAGTTCAAGCTGGCCGACATGGCGACCGAGATCGACGCCGCGCGCCTGCTCACGCACCGCGCCGCGTGGCTGAAGTCGACGGGCCTTCCGCACGCGGCCGAGGGCGCGAAGGCGAAGCTCTTCGCCTCCGAGACGGCGCGGCGCCAGACGGCCGAGGCGATCCAGGTGCTCGGCGGCTACGGCTACACGAAGGAGTTCCCGGTCGAGCGGTACTACCGCGACGCGAAGGTGACCGAGATCTACGAGGGCACGAGCGAGGTGCAGCGCCTGGTGATCGCCCGCTCGCTCCTCGGCCACGCGGAGCGGACACTTGCCCCGTCGGTCTGACGAGCCGGTCCGGCTGACGCGCATCTACACCCGCGGCGGCGACGCCGGCGAGACTTCGCTCGGCGACGGCACGCGCGTCTCGAAGCTCGACCCTCGCCTCGCCGCATACGGCACGGTCGACGAGGCAAACGCGGCCGTCGGTGTCGTCCTCGCGGGCCGTGACTGCCCGCCGGCGATCCGGGCCGTGCTCGAGCGGGTCCAGAACGAGCTCTTCGACGTCGGCGCCGACCTGGCGGTGCCGGCCGGCGCCGGGGACCGACTGCGCGTCGAGCAGTCGCAGGTCGATGCGCTGGAGCGGGACTGCGACGCGTTCAACGCCGACCTGCAGGAGCTCAAGAGCTTCGTGCTGCCCGGAGGCTCCGCGGCCGCCGCGGCGCTGCACGTCGCCCGTACCGTCTGCCGCCGCGCCGAGCGGGAGGCGGTTGCCGCAGCTGCGGCCCACGACGTCAGCGCGCTCGCGCTCGTCTACCTGAACCGGCTCTCCGACCTGCTCTTCATCCTGGCCCGGGCGGCGAATGCGGCGGCCGGGGAGGAGGAGCCGCTGTGGAGGCCGGGGGCGTCCCGCTAGAAGCGCGCGGCTCCGCCGGCGAGGTCTTCCTCGTCGCGCTTCGCCTGGGAATGACGTCGTTCGGCGGCCCCGTCGCGCACGTCGCGTACTTCCGGGACGAGTACGTCGGGCGGCGGCGCTGGCTCGACGACCAGGCGTTCTCGGAGCTGGTCGCACTCGCGAACGTCCTGCCGGGGCCGTCGTCGAGCCAGCTGGGAATCGCCGTCGGAGCGCTCCGGGCCGGGAAGCTCGGCGGGCTCGCCGCCTGGCTCGGCTTCACGTTGCCGTCGGCAGCGCTGATGACGGCGTTCGCGCTCGGCGTGAGCGGGAGCGACGTCGAGGACGCCGGCTGGCTGCACGGGCTCGAGCTCGCCGCGACCGCCGTAGTGGCGACGGCCCTGGTGCAGATGGCGCGGACGCTCGCGCCCGACCTGCTCCGGCTCGCGCTCGCGGCCGCAGCGGCGGCGACCGTGCTCGCGGTGGGTGGGGCTGCCGTCCAGGTCGCCGCGATCGCCGCGGGCGCCCTCGCGGGCGCCGTGCTCCTGCGCGGCGGCGACGAGCCGGCGGCCGTCCACGTCCGGTTTCCGGTCGGCCGCAGGCTGGCGGCGGCGT
>DASTPC010000278.1:0-22816 GCA_035720085.1 Gaiellaceae bacterium | reverse complement strand
GGTTTCCGGTCGGCCGCAGGCTGGGGGCGGCGTCGCTCGTCCTCTTCGCCGCGCTGCTCGCCGCACTGCCGCTCGCGTCCGGCCGGGTCGGCGGGCACGCGCTCGAGCTGGTCGCAGCGTTCTACCGTGCGGGCGCGCTCGTCTTCGGCGGCGGCCATGTCGTGCTGCCGCTGCTGGACGCGGCGGTCGTCGGGCCGGGCTGGGTGAGCAGGGGGGAGTTCCTCGCCGGCTACGGCGCCGTCCAGGCGATGCCCGGGCCGCTCTTCACCTTCTCGTCCTACCTCGGCGCCGCGGGCGGGCCGGAGCCGAACGGCGTCGTCGGCTCGGCGCTCGCCACCGTCGCCATCTTCTTGCCCTCCTTCCTGCTGCTCGCCGCCCTCGGCCCGCTGTGGAGCGCCTACCGCGGCCGCCCCGGCGTCCGCGCGGCGCTCGCCGGCATCGGCGCGGCCGTCGTCGGCCTGCTCGCTGCGGGGCTCTGGGACCCCGTGCTGACCGGGTCGGTCGACTCGGTCTGGGACGCCGTGCTGGCGCTCGCGTTCCTCGCAGCGCTGCGGGTGCTCCCGATCTGGGCGGTCGTGCTCGCCGCAGCCGGGCTCGGCGCCGTGCTGTTCTGAGCCCTACACCGCCTGCGCGGCGACCTTGCCCGCCACCCACGCGAGCAGCTCGTCGGGCGGCAGCGCGGGGGAGAAGTACGGCCCCTGCGCAAAGTCGCAGCCGATCCGCCCGAGCTCGTCCAGCGTCTCCACGCACTCGACCCCCTCGGCCGAGATGGCGAAGCCCAGCTCGCGCCCCGCCTCGACGAGGCCGCGGACAATGGCCGCGTCGGCCGGCGAGCGGACGAGGCCGCGGACGAAGGTGGCGTCGACCTTCAGCTCGTCGAGCGGAACCTCGCCGAGCATCGCGACCGAGGCGGAACGGAGCACGTCCGAGAGCGCGATGCGGACGCCGAGGCGTCCGAGTGCGACGAGCGCGTCCCTGTCGGCGGCGCCGTTCCCCGGCTCCCCGACGGCGAGCTCGACCGTCACGGACTCTGTCGGCGTGCTCGTCTGACCGAGCAGTTGGGCGAGGCCGTCGCCGAAGGTGCGGTCCTCGAGCAGCCGCAGAGGCACGTTGACGGAGACGTCGAGCGGTCGTCCGGCGTCACGCCACTCCTGGGCGCGGCGCAGCGCGTCGGCGACCGTGTGCAACGCCACCGCGGGGGCGAGCGGGGTGCGCTCGACCGTGCCGGCGAGGTCGACCGGCGTGAGCACGCCGCGGGCGGTGGCGCAGCCGCGCACGAGCGCGTGCGCACGGGTGACGCGGCCGGTGGCGACCTCGACGACGGGCTGGTAGTGGACGAGCAGCCGGCCACGGCTCAGGTCCCGCTCGAGCGAGCGGAGGACGGCCCGGCCTGGACGGCGGCCGCCTCGCTTCCCCGCCGGGGCGCCCTGGCGCTTCGCCGCGAGCATCTGCTGGTCGGCGCGGGTCAGGAGCTCGTCGGAGGTCTCGCCGTCCGCCGGGTGGATCGCCCAGCCGATGCTCGCGTCCACGTTCAGCGTCGCGCCGCGGGCCTCGATCGGCTCGCGGAGCGCCTGGCGGAGACGGCCCACCAGCGCCGCGACCTCGTGCTCGTCGCGGGCGCCGAGCGAGAGGACGACGAACTCGTCGCCGCCGACGCGGGCGACCGTGTCGCTCGCCCGCACCGTCGCCTCGAAGCGTCGGGCGAGCGTGCAGAGCACCGCGTCGCCGACGGCGTGGCCGTGGTGGTCGTTGACGTGCTTGAAGTCGTCGAGGTCGGCGATCACGAGCGAGAACGGCTCGCCGCTGCGCCGCGACCGGTTGAGCGCCTGCTCCAGCCGGTCGGCGAGCAGGATGCGGTTCGGCAGCCCGGTGAGCGGCTCGCTGAGCGCGGCGACCTCCGCGCGGCGGAGGTGGGTGACCAGGCGGAACGCGCCGAGGGCGGCGCCGAGCGCCAGCACCACGCCGACGCGGATCGCCGTCTGGCGGTCGCCCTGGTGGCCGAGCACGACGCCGGCGCCCACGGCGAGACCCACGAGCAGGGCGGCTCCCAGCGGCCAGCCCACCGCCCGCGCCCCCCCTATCCGTCGTCCCGCTTCGCTCACGCCGTCAGGTGACTCCCCGGGGCCGGCCGCCGGCCCCTGCCGCAGTGCTCAGACCGTACGGAGTGGCCGGCGCCGACGCGTCCCTCGCGCGAGGGAAGCAGCTCCCTCATCCGAGGGAGGCGACGCGGCTGTGGCCGCCGCTCAAGCGCGTCCGAGCCGGTGCCGATCTTCACGAGGATGAGCACGCCCGCCCCAGCTGCCCCTCCGGGCGGCGACGCCGACGCTGCCCGCCTGGCGGGTGCCTGCCGCCGTGCCGCGGCGCTGCTCGACGGCCCCGGCGAAGCCGCGGCGCTGGCGGAAGCGGCGATCACCGCGCTGCACGAGGGGCTCGACGGCGTCTACGTGTCCGCGTTCGTGCTCGAGCACGGCCGGCTCTGGATCGTCGCTCAGCGCGGCTACACGATGATCCCGGACGGGCTCTCGGTCGAGGAGGGCGTGATGGGCCGCGCCGTGCGCCAGCGGCGCACGCAGATCGTGCGGGTCGTCGATGCCGACCCGGACTACGTCCCGGCCGCGCGCGGCGTCACCGCCGAGATCGCGGTGCCACTGCAGCGCGACGGTGTCGTCTTCGGCGTTCTCAACCTCGAGTCGGCGCCCCCGCCACCGCGTGACGCGGCGAGGCTCCTCCGTCCCCTCGCACGCGCGCTCGTGCCCGTGATCGAGCGGCTCCGGTCGGGGCGGACGCTCGACCTGTCGGCGCTCGCGCGCCTCTTCGTCTACATCAGCTCGCTGCGCGACCCGCGCGGGATCGCGGAGATCGCGGCGGCCTCGCTCGCGCGGGTGCTCCCGATCGAGACGAGCCAGGTCGCGCTCTTCCACGAGGAGGACGTCGACGCGCTCGCGACCTGGACCGCGGGCGGCCCGACCGCGTCGCCGCTCGACGAGCGCGCGCTCGCGGGCCTGCGCGCCGCCGCGGACCCCACCGCCGTGTTCGAGGTGCTCACCCTGGCGCCGGCCGCGGGGCGCCCCGGTCGCAGGGCGGTGTTCTGGCTGCCGCTGCGCGCCAGCGCGCTGGAGCTCGGCGTGCTCGTCGGCACGAGCCGCTGGCCGCGCGAGGTCGACCGGGGCCAGACGGAGGCCGCGGCCCTGCTCGCCGCCCACGCCGCCGCGTCGCTGGACGCCGCGCTGGCCTTCGGCCGCGAGCGGGAGAGCGCGCTCACCGACCCGCTGACGGCGCTGCTGAACCGCCGTGGGCTCGAGCTCCGTCTCGACGACGCGCTCCGCGCCGCGCAGCGGGAGCGTGAGCCGGTCAGCCTGCTCGTCCTCGACTGCGACGACTTCAAGGTGGTCAACGACCGCGCCGGCCACGAGTTCGGGGACGCGCTGCTCCGCGAGACGGCGCGAGCGCTGTCGTCGCTCCTGCCCGCCGGCGCCTCGGGCGCCCGCGTCGGGGGCGACGAGTTCGTGGTGCTGCTCCCCCGCACCGGCGCCGAGGCGGCGGAGGCGGTCGGGAACGAGCTTCGCCTCGGGCTCGCCCGCGAGCTGGCCGAGGCCGGCTTCCCCCTGCGTGTGAGCGCCGGGCTCGCCACGTACCCGTTCGACGGCGGCGCGGGCTCGCAGCTCCTGCGGGCGGCCGACCAGGCGCTCTACGCCGCCAAGGACAGGGGGAAGGACCGCGTCGTCGGCTTCCGGGACGCGATGCGAGCCGCCAGGCCGCTGCGGAGCGTCCCGCGCTCGCGCGACCGCCGCCGGACGCCGAACCACGGCGAGCTGCCGGTCGTCGCGGACATGGCCGAGGCGGCGCTCGCGCTCTGGTCGGAGAGCGACCGGGTCGGCGTCCTCGAGCGGCTCTGCAAGGCGCTCACCTTCGTCGTCGGCGGCACGGGCTGCCTGGCGTCGCGGGTCGACGGCGGCTACCTCTACGACGTCGCACGGCACTCGCTGCGCGAGGTGTCGCTCGGCGCGGACGCGGTCTACCTGATCGACGACTTCCCGCTCACCGCGGAGACGCTGCGCACCGGCGAGAGCCGCTCGGTGTCGTTCCTCGACGCCGACGTCGACGGCGCGGAGGCGTTCGTGTTGCGCGACCTCGGGATGAGCTGCGTGCTCCTGCTCCCGGTGCTCGTCCACGGCGCGCCGTGGGGCCTCGCCGAGCTCTACGACGTGCGGCTGCGCCACTTCAGCGACGTCGACCGCGCGATCGCCGGCTTCCTCGTCGGTCAGGCGGCTCGGCGGCTGGAGACGCTCGAGGACGCGGGCGCCGAGCGCCCGCCGCACCCCGTTGTCCGCGTCCCCAGGGGCGGGCATCCGCGGCGCGGGGACGGGCCTACTCCGCCGGCAGGCTGATCCGCGCGAGGTAGGCGCAGCGGCGCGGGTCGCCCGGCAGCGGCGACGGCCCGATCTGCTCGACCGCGTGCGGCACACCGTCGACGTCGACCGGGGTGCCCGGCTCCGGCGGTGGGCCCTCGGCCTCGAGCAGCCGGTAGCCGCTGCCGGCGGGGACGAAGCGGACGTGCGCGTGCGTCGGCCCGCGAACCGCCGGCCCTCGGGACAGGCCTAGCCCGGCGGACGCCGCCGCGAGCGCCTCGGCCAGCTCCTCGCGCGACCGGTCGAGCGCCTCGCGCTCGGCCTGGAGCGAGGCCGCCTGGGCCGCGACCTGCTCGCGGAGCCGCTCCGCCTCGCGCAGCTCCTCTGCGGCGGCGTCCAGCTGCCTCGCGCGCTCGGCGAGGCTCGCTTCGCGGGCCGCGAGCTCGTGGCGGAGCGCCGATGCCTCCTCGGCGGCGGCGGCCGTCTTGGCCTCCCGCGCGGCCAGCTCGGTCGCCAGCGCCTCGGCGTCGCGCTCCCTCGTCTCGAGCGCCGACGCGAGCGGGCCGAGCTCGGCGCGGGCCTGCCCGAGCTCCTCCCGGGCGGCCTCGAGCTCGGCGGCGGCCTGCTCCTGCTCGCCCTCCCGCTCCGACTGCTCTTGCTCGCGCTCGTCCTGGCGCAGAGCCGCGTCGGCCAGCTCGCGCTCGCGCTCGACGAGTCGCTGCCACCGTGTCTCCGCAGCCTCCTCGCGTCGGACGACCGCGGCGCGGTGCAGCTCGACCGCGCCGAGCTCCTGCCGGCGCAGCGCCAGGTCCTCCTCGGCCGAGCGTACCGCAGCCTCGCGCTCGGCGAGCTGTGCCGAGAGGGCGTTCAGCTCCGCGTGCCGCTCGTCCAGCTCCGCCGAGCCGCGACGAAGCATCTGCTCGACCGCGCCGCGCAGCTCGCGCGTCCGCTCCTCGCGCCGCTCGAGGTCGGCGATCGTCTCGGCCAGCCGCGCCGCCTGGGCTTCCAGCTCGCGCGAGCGCTCGCCGAGCAGACCTTCGAGCGCGGACTCCTGCTCGCCCGTCGTCGGCGTGAAGAGGTGGCGCAGGCGGTGGCGGAGGCCGTCGTCGAGCTTGCGCTCGGCCGGCCAGTGCTCCCACTCGTGCTCTTCCCGCTTCGCTCGCTCCACTCGCGCTCCACTCGCTCGTCCCGTGTCGACGGGCGTCGACGACCGCCCTCAGCCGTCGTGTTCGGATGATCGCCGACGCCCCGGGCCAGCGTTCGACGGGGCTCGATCCGCTCCTGCACCGTAGCGCGCCTGCCGAGGCCTCCCCCCGAAGGGTGGTCGATTCACTCGTTCGAGCGATATCGCCTACCCCGGGTGGGTGAGTACGGTGAGCCCAGCACGAACGGGCGCTCACCGGCCGGTGGCCGCGGAGCGGGCCCGACTGTCATCTGCGGCTCCAAGGGAGTGTGACTCACCCATGACGGTTCCTACTCTGCTGCGACGCCTCGCCGTGCTGGCGGCTGCGCTCGCCGCGCTCGCGGCCCTTCCGGCCGTCGCGGCGGCCACGCCGACGCCGGCGACGCCGACCGGCTTCTTCGACGGCAACATCCGCGACTGCCGCGACATCGGGCTCCTGCCCGGGTTCGCGGGCAGCGGCACCTGGCGCGGCGCGGGCAAGAGCCCGTGGGGGAGCGGCGGCTCGTTCTCCTTCAGCGGCGACGGGGTCACGATCCAGATCACCAACCAGGGCGTCGTCGACGGCCAGCTGCGCTTCGCGTGGTCCTCGAACGTCCCGATCGGCGTCCTGGTGGTCAAGCAGGGGAACGGCGGTGCGTACTACGACTTCCGCAGTGCGCCGCAGACCTCGGGCGTGATCGGCTCGTACAAGCCGGACGGCTCGGAGTCCGGCGGGATCAGCCACGCGAGCTTCTGCTACAAGCCGACGCTCGCGGTCACGAAGACCGCACAGCCGGCCTTCGAGCGCGTCCACGACTGGTCGATCGACAAGAGCGTCGACGTCGACGAGCACACGCTCGAGGCGGGCGGCAGCGCCGACTCTGCGTACACGCTCACCGTCGACAAGAAGGCGTCGAGCGACCGCGGCTGGCGCGTGACCGGCACGATCACGGTCAAGAACCTCTCGGACGAGTCGACGACGGTCACCTCCGTCACCGACGCCGTCTCGGGTGGAATCGCCGGCGTCGTGGACTGCAACCCGGGCCTTCCGGGCGACCAGTCCGGGCCGTTCCAGCTGATGCCGTGGGCGACGCTCGAGTGCACGTATCGCGCGAGTCTGCCGAACGGCGACATGCGGACGAACACCGCGACCGCCGCCTCCGGCAGCGTGGGCGTCACGGGCGGTGCGGCGACGGTGCCGTTCTCGTTCGCGGGCGTCCAGCCGACGCTGATCAACGACTCGGTCACGATCACCGACTCCTACGGCGGCTCAGGCTCGCCGTGGACGAAGTCAGCGGACGCCGTGCTGCAGTACGAGCGCACGTTCCGCTGCGGCGAGTCGGCGACGTACCCGAACACCGCACGTGTGCTCGGCGACGACCCGGCGACCGCGGCAGTCGAGACGGGCCACGAGCTCGACTCCGACTCCGAGTCGGTGGAGGTCACCTGCCAGAAGAAGACCCCGCCGCCGACCGTGCTCGTCCGCAAGACCGTCGTCAACGACGACGGCGGGACGAAGACCGCCTCCGACTTCAGCGTCACCGTCGGCGGCGTCACGAAGTCCTTCGTCGAGGGCGACGACCCGTTGCACGGCGAGGCCTCCTTCACCGTCGAGCCCGGTGACTTCACGGTCACGGAGGGCGCGGTGGCCGGCTACGCCGCGAGCTACAGCGGCGACTGCCAGGGCAAGCTCGGCAACGGCGACGCCGCCGTCTGCGAGATCACGAACGACGACCGGCCCGGCACCATCGTCGTACGGAAGACGGTCGTGAACGACGACGGCGGCACGGCGACGGCCTCCGACTTCTCGGCGCACGTCGGCCAGCAGGCGAAGGCCTTCGTGGAGGGCCAGGACCCGCTCTCCGGACAGGTGTCGTTCACCGTGGACGCAGGCCCCTACGCCGTCACCGAGAGCGGTGCCGAGGGCTATGCCGCGTCGCTCGGCGAGGGCTGCGAGGGCACGGTCGCGAACGGCCAGACGGTCGTCTGCCCGATCACGAACGACGACACGAAGTCGCCTCCGCCTCCCCCGCCGCCTCCGCCTCCCCCTCCGCCGCCGCCCCCGGCTCCGCCGAAGGTGGACTCGGCGCCGCAGATCGACCTGGCGGTGGTGAAGACGGACACGCCCGACCCGGCGAAGGTGAACGGCTCGCTCGTCTACACGCTGACCGTCACGAACGGCGGCCCGGCGACTGCGACCGACGTGCACGTCGCCGACCCGGCCCCGAGCGGCGTCGCCTACCTCTCCGCGACGACGAGTCAGGGCACCTGTGACGTCAGCGCGGCGCTCGTCACCTGCTCGCTCGGCACGCTCGCGAGCGGGGGCAAGGTCGTCGTCACCGTCCAGGCACGGCCCTCGCAGACGGGGCGGATCGTCAACACGGCGACCGTGACGGGCACGGGCGAGGACACGAATCCGGGCAACAACACCTCGAGCGCGACGACGCTGGTGGTGGCCCCGGCGACCCCGCCCAAGCCGAAGCCCCAGCCGAAGCCGAAGCCTCCGGTGCGCACGCCCGCGATCTGCTCGGCGGTCAAGGTGCAGCAGAAGCTGCTCCGCGCGACCGGCGCCAGGCAGCGGATCACGGTGCGCGTCACCGCCGCCGGCAAGCCGGTGCGCGGCGCGCGCGTGCTCGTCAAGGGCCCCGGCATCGCCCGGGCGGTCGTGACGAAGCGGAACGGCTTCGCCGTGATCGCGGTCAAGCCGTCCCGGCCGGGGATCGTGACCGTCTCGATCAAGGGCAAGCAGGGCTGCAACACCCAGCGGATCGGCATCGTCGGCGTCTTCGAGCCGCCGGTGACCGGGTAGTCCCTGACGCAAGGGCCGGGCTCTGCACGCGCGTGCAGAGCCCGGCCCGCGAAGATCCCTGAAGGGCGGCCGCCGGCGCGGCCGCAGTGCTGAGCACTCGCTCCGGAGAACACAGGAGCCTGGTGGAGCCGACAGCGGAGGGGCGGCGTGAGCCGCCCCTCCGGCATGGTCCCGATGGGGGATGGAACCCCTCGAACGAGCGATATCTCCTCCCCCGGAGGGGTCATACAGTCAGCTTGATGGCGCGCTCGGCACGAACCCTTCTGCTCGCGGCGGTCGCCGCGGCGCTGCTCGCGGCGCTGCCCGCGACCGCGTGGGGGAAGCCGGCCGCGCCGCGGTCGGTCGTGGGGGCGGGGACGATCGACGTCCCGTGGCTCGTCGTGCGAGCGCGGCCGGACGGCGGTGCCGCCGTGGTCGCGCGGCTGTCGGAGTTCCGCGAGCAGGACTTCCGGCCGCGGCCGGTGCTCGCGATCGCGACGCGTGCCGGCGGCGACGGGCGGCCGACGTGGTACCGGATCGCGGTCCCCGGGCGGCCGAACGGGCGCACCGGCTGGGTGCGCGCGGCCCATGTCCGGATCAAGCCCGTGCGCTGGCAGATCGTCGTGCGGCGCGAGTCGCGCCGGCTCGAGCTGTGGCGCGACGGCGCCCTCGCGTACACGACCCGGGTGGCCGTGGGTGCCGCGGGGATGGAGACGCCGCTCGGCCTCTACCAGGTCGCCGTGCGCTTCACGCCGCGCACGCAGCCGTTCCTCGGCACCTTCGCCTTCGAGACGACGGCCTACTCCAAGCTCTCCGAGTGGCCGGGCGGCGGCGTCGTGGGCCTCCACGGCACGATGCAGCCGTGGCTCCTCGGCCAGGCGGTCTCGCACGGCTGCGTGCGGATCTCGAACGAGGCGGCGGACTACCTCAAGCGGCGCGTGCCGGTCGGCACGCCGATCCGCATCGTCCGCTCGTGACCGGCCGCTAGCCGGCGGCGGCGACGAAGGCGAACGGCGCGTACGGCTGCGCGGCCAGCGTTCGCGACCTGCTGGGCCGGCCGGGGGCGAGTTGCCGGAGGTGGAAGCCCGCGTCGCGGAAGGTGCTGCCCGGCACGAACGTCCGCCACGTACCGCCCGCGCCGCCCGCCACGGCGACGTCCTCGAACCGGAACGAGAACGCGTTGCACGCACGGCTGCCGCCGTTCCAGGACTCCGACGTCGCGATCGGGCGCAACCGCCCGCCGGAGCCCGCGAGGTGCACCGGCTCGGTCACGGGGCGGCCGTCGACCCAGACGCGCCACCAGTCCGGCCGGCCGGAGACCTCGAGCACCGCCACGCGGCGTGGCTGCCCGACCGCGGCCCCGTCCTCGAGCAGGCGGAACGCCGGCTCCCGGCCCGCGAGGGTGATCTCGGCGTAGAGGAGCAGCGGCGCGCCCGGCAGGGAGGCGACCCCGACCTGTAGCCACTGGTCGGCGCCGCCCGGACCGGTCCCGCGACCGCCGACGCCGACCCAGCCGGCGACGTGGCCCGCCGCGACCGGCGGCGCCGCGAGCGGCGTGATCGTGGCGCGGATGCCGTGCGCGGCGAGCGCCGACTGGTGGCCGGCGTACCCGTAGCCCGGCCTTCCGTGCGCCCCCGAGCCGCACGCCGCCGGCTCGCCCGAAGCGGCGGCGGGTGTCCAGACCGCGCAGAGCGCTGCCGCCAGCGCGGTCGCTACCACCGTTCCCCTCATCCTTCCCCGGATCGGCGGCGCACACCAGGGCTCGGATCCCCCGTTCGGGCGAGGGCCGGCGCTCAGCCGGCGCCTCCCTACAATCCCGTCAGATGGCCACCACCGAAGATCCGCGCGCCGCAGGCTCGCTGCGGTCGTGGCGGGAGCGCTACGACGCGGCGCCTGCGCGCGGGCACGAGCTGACGTCGACGATCTCCGGGATCGAGGTGGAGCCGCTCTACACCCCGGAAGACGTCGAAATCGACTACGGGCGCGACCTGGGCTATCCAGGCGCCTACCCTCTCACGCGCGGGGTCTATCCGTCCATGTATCGCGGGCGGTTGTGGACGATGCGCCAGTTCGCCGGCTTCGGCACCGCCGAGGAGACGAACGCGCGCTTCCGCTACCTGCTCGAGCACGGGCAGACCGGGCTCTCGACGGCGTTCGACATGCCCACCCTGATGGGCTACGACTCCGACCAGCCGCGGTCGCTCGGCGAGGTTGGCCGGGAGGGGGTCGCCGTCGACTCGCTGGCTGACGTCGAGACGCTCTTCGCCGGGATCCCGCTCGGCGAGGTCTCGACCTCGATGACGATCAACGCGCCGGCCGCGATCCTGCTGGCCTTCTACCTCTGCGTCGGGGAGCAGCAGGGGGTGGGGCGCGAGCGGCTCCGTGGGACGATCCAGACGGACATCCTCAAGGAGTACATCGCGCAGAAGGAGTACATCTTCCCGCCCGAGCCGTCGATGCGGCTGGTGACGGACATGGTCGAGTTCTGCGCGCGGGAGATGCCGCTGTGGCACCCGATCTCGATCTCGGGCTACCACATCCGCGAAGCGGGCTCGACGGCCGCGCAGGAGCTCGCCTTCACCCTCGCGGACGGCTTCACGTACGTCGAGTGGGCGCTCGAGCGCGGGCTCGAGGTCGACGAGTTCGCCCCCCGGCTGTCGTTCTTCTTCAACGCTCACCTCGACTTCTTCGAGGAGATCGCCAAGTACCGCGCCGCCCGGCGGATCTGGGCCCGCGAGCTCGCCGAGCGGTACGGCGCCAAGGACGAGCGCAGCCTGCTGATGCGCTTCCACACCCAGACCGCCGGCGTCTCGCTGACGTGGCAGCAGCCGCTCGTGAACGTCGTCCGGACGGCGATCGAGGCACTCGCAGCCGTGCTCGGCGGCACGCAGTCGCTGCACACGAACTCCTTCGACGAGGCGCTGGCGCTGCCGACCGAGGACGCCGTCCGCCTCGCGCTGCGGACGCAGCAGGTGATCGCACACGAGACCGGTGTCGTCAACACGATCGACCCGCTCGGCGGCAGCTACTTCGTCGAGCACCTCACGAACCGGCTCGAGGAGGAGGCCTACGCGATCTTCCGCCGCCTCGAGCACGCGGGCGGGATGGTCGAGGCGATCAAGCAGAACGTCCCGCAGCGCGAGATCGCCGAGGCGAGCTTCCGCTACCAGGCCGAGGTGGAGGCGGGCCAGCGCGTGGTCGTCGGCGTCAACCGCTATCTCGTCGCCGACGAGGAGCCGCTCGAGACCCTCAAGATCGACCCGGCTCTGGAGGGGAAGCAGATCGAGCGCCTCCAGGCGCTGCGTGCGCGCCGCGACACGGCCTTGGTGGAGCGCTCGCTCGCCGAGCTGAAACAGGCCGCTGCCGACCCCGGCCGCAACCTGATGCCGCCGATCGTCGATGCCGCGCGTGCCTACGTGACGCTCGGGGAGATGTGCGACGCGCTGCGCGACGTCTGGGGGACGTGGACAGAGACGCCGGTGTTCTGAGCCCGCGGCGGGCCTTCGCGGGCTTGTGTTGGATCAACACAAGGCGTCTGTTCGCCCCGACCCCCTTCGCGGCGGGGCGCCTGCGGCGGCGCCGGAGAGAGGCCCCGTGTTCCGAGCCCGGGGAGGTTCACGAGCTTGTGTTGAATCAACACAAGGCGTCCGTTCTCCGCACCTCCGCGGGCGTCCGCCGTGGGCGACACAGCTCGTTCCCAGCGGCCTTACGGCGAGCTCAGAACCCCTAACCCCACCGCAACATGCGTCGTCTACTCTTGATCGAAGGGATGTCGCGCAGGTCTCTGAGCAAGGCGTTGCCGTGGGTCGCGGGGCTCGTCCTCGTGGCGGGTCTCGTCGCGTTCGCGACGGTCTACGTCTTCGACGACGGCGAGTCGGTGGAGTCGAAGATCGTCGACCGCGAGACCGGCGCGGCGGTCGTCGCCGAGCAGCGTCAAAACGTCGCACTCGACCCCGTCGCGCGCCGGGTCGCGGGCGAGTTCATCCTCACCGCGGTCGCACGGGAGAACCTCGCCGAGTCGTACCGACTCATCCACCCGGAGCTCCGGCAGGGGCTGAGCCTGAAGGAGTGGAAGACCGGCAACATCCCTGTCCAGTTCTACCCGGCCGACGCGATCGACACGGCGACGTTCAAGATCGACGAGTCGTATCCGGACGAGGCAGTGCTGCAGGTCGCCCTGGTGCCCAAGGAGGGAGCCGGGGTCAAGCCGCAGATCTTCTACATCGGCCTGAAGAAGGAGCACGGCAAGTGGCTCGTCTACTACTGGGCGCCGCGCTCCGGCATCGCGATCCCGTCCGCCGGTAGCTAGCGGGCTCAGGTGGCGGGCCGGCTCTCCTCGCCGCGCTTCCGCCGACGACTGCTGCGCCTCGGCGTCGTGCTCGCGGCGGCATCGGTCGCGGCGGTCGTGTCGATCCTCTTCTGGGACACGGGTAAGGACTACGACCTGCCGCTCTCGAACCGGCCCGCCGTCGTCTACGAGCAGCCCGAGCAGGTGCGGCTGCCCGACGCCGAGCGCAAGGAGGCGATTCGCACCGCTAGCCGCTTCGTCGAGACCGCGGTCACGCGCGAGCGGACGCAGGAGTCGTTCGAGCTCGTCAGCGAGGATCTCCGGCAGGGGCTGACCCGCGAGGAGTGGGCGAGCGGGAACATCCCGGTGCAGCCCTATCCGGTTGACGGGGCGCGCTGGAAGCTCGACTACCAGTACGCAAACGAGATCGGGCTGCAGGTCTACGTGGTGCCGAAGGCGGGCGCCCAGCTCCGGCCGATGGTCTTCCTGATGACCATGCGCAAGGGCCCGCAGGGCAGCTGGCTCGTGGACTCGTGGGTGCCGCGCCCCGGCTCCGACGGGTCGGACAGCGCCGCGCCGGCGGCCGCCACCTCGGGCGGGATCGTGCCCCCGCTCCAGCTCGTCGAGAACGGCGGCAAGATCTCGCGCGTCTGGCTGGCCGTGCCGATCGCGCTTCTCTCGCTCGTGTTCATCGTCCCGGCCGTCGTGATGACCCGGGAGCGGCTGCGCGTGCGCCGCGCCGAGCGGGCCTACGCGGCCGAGTCCGCGCGCCGGGCCTCGAGCTCCAGCTCGAGCCCGTCGTAGGCGAGCTCCAGATCCTCGTCGACCGGCAGCTCGGCGGGCCGGTGCGTGAGCAGGAGCCGGTGCGCGCCGGAGGCCCGATGTGCCTCGAGCGCCTCGTCGAGCGTCAGGTGCCCGCGTGGAGGGCCGTCGCGCTCGGCGTCGAGGAGCGTGGCCTCGCAGACGAAGAGGTCTGCTCCGCGCGCCAGCTCGACCAGCCGCTCGGACGGCGCCGAGTCGCCGGAGTAGGCGAGCGTCGCCCCGTCCCGCGTGACGCGGAAGCCGTACGTCTCGAGCGTGTAGTGCGGTAGCCGAACCGGGTCGATCTCGAAGCCGGCGGTCGTGAACGGCTCCCGGTCGCGGTACGCGCGCAGCTCGAAGACGCGCTCGAACATGTCGGGGAAGCCGAGCCGGCTGCCCAGGTCCTCGAGCAGCTGGCGCCCGCGCTCGTGTACCCAGAGCTGCGGCTGCCGCACACTCCCGTTCGTCGACAGGTACATGGCCCCCCAGACCCAGGGCACGAGGTCGCCCCAGTGGTCGAGGTGGAAGTGCGTGATCGCGATCGCGTCGAGGTCCGGCCAGATCTCGGCCTCGCGCAGCCGTGACAGGACGCCCGGCCCGCAGTCGAGCAGCAGGCGCTCACCGCCGGACTCGAGCAGGTAGCCGGAGTGCGCCCCTCCGGGGTTCGGCCAGGCCGGTGAGCTGCCGATCACGTTGAGCTTCATCGCCATATACTTGCCGTTCGTGGACCGGAAGATGCGCGTGGTCATCGCGAAGCCCGGTCTCGACGGCCACGACCGCGGTGCGAAGATCATCGCCAGGGCGCTTCGCGACGCGGGGATGGAGGTTATCTACACCGGGCTGCACCAGACCCCGGAGCAGATCGTCGAGACCGCGATCCAGGAAGACGCCGACGCTGTCGGCATCTCGATCCTTTCGGGGGCGCACATGACGCTCGTGCCGCGCATCGTCGAGGGGCTGCGCGCAAACGACGCCGGCGACGTCCTCGTGGTCGTCGGGGGCACGATCCCGGACGACGACGCCGAGGAGCTGAAGCGGCTCGGCGTGGCGGAGATCTTCACCCCCGGCGCTCCGACCAGCGCGATCGTCGATTTCCTTGCCGGCAGCTTCGCTGGTTCCTAGCGCAAGGCCGGGATCTGCACACCTGTGCAGATCCCGAGAGCGCGAAGCTCCCCGAAGGCGGCCGCTGGTCGCGGCCGCAACAGCGTTGCCGGCGGCCGCTAGCTCTGCGAGATCCGCGCAGCGGTCAGCGCGCCCGGGTCGCCGCGTAGCGCCTCGGCGGTCGCCCGCGACGGGACGGTGACGACGGTCAGCCGGGTCGCCTGACGGCTCTGGAGCTCGCGGCGCTCGGGCAGCTCGACCGCGTCGAGGATCGCGCGGTCCATCGCCGCCTCCTGCGGCACCGAGACGGCTACGACACGGGGGTCGATCGCCGTCCAGCGGCCGCCGGGCCACCAGCGCACGGCGTCGACCTTCAGCTCCAGCCGGCCGTTGCCTGCCGCGACGCCGACGCCGCGCAGGCCGAGCGAGAAGCGGGCGCCGAGGCGCGACGGGAAGAGGTTCCGTGCGGCCGCGTTCAGGTACGCGAACGGGCTCACCGCGGCGCCGCCGCCCGGGTGCACCTCGAAGTGGAGGTGGTAGGTGCCCTCGGCGTCGCCTGAGTCGCCGTTGAAGGCGATCTGCTCGCCGGCCTGCACGGTGGCGCCGTTCTTGACCGCGTACGCGGTGCCGAGCTCGCACTGGCCGCGGTTGTCGCGTCTGCGGGTCAGGTCGTTGTTCAGGTGGATGTAGAGGTACGTCGTCCCGCTCGCGCCGTAGAGGTAGAGCATGCAGCCGGCGCGGCTCGAGGTCGTCCAGTACTCGACCCGACCGTCCTCGGCGGCGACGACGGGGGCGCGCCAGTCGCCGACGATGTCGTTGCCCTCGTGGCCGCCGTTGGGTCGGCTGTCGCCGAAGTCGTCGAAGTACTTCGCCCGGCCGAGCAGGGGGAAGACGATCGGCTTGCCGGCCACGAGCCCGCCGCCCACGGCCGTCGCGGCTCCGGCCTTCCGCTCGTGCGCGGCGGCGCTGCCCGCGGTCAGGAGGGCGGCGAGGAGGGCGACGAGAATGCCCGTGCGTGTCGTCCGGTGGCTGAGCATGGGCTCCGGTGCGCTGCAGCGGAAGGCAGCACCCTACCACCCGTGCTCGACGGCATCCGAGGGAACCTACGCGCCCGTTCGAGGGAACCTCCGCCCTGTTCGAGGGAACCTCCGCCCTGTTCGAGGGAACCTCCGCCCTGTTCGAGGGACCGTGCCGGTAGGTCGACGCTCGCCCTGCGAGCTGCGCCACCGATCCGGATGCCTCGCGACGACTGCGGCAGCCGCGAGCCGGTTGTGTTGATTCAACACAAACCCTGCCGTCGGCTCGGGCATGCGGACCCATCCCTGGGGATCCCGCGCTTGCCGCGACGGATGCGACGGCCCTGCGCTGGCTTGTGTTGATTCAACACAAGCTCTGCCCTCGCCGCGGCAACGGGCCGCGCCGCCCCTGCGGATCCCGCTTGGGCGGATGATGTCCTCGCGGGCGCCGGGGGCGGACGTCCTTGCTGCCGCCGGAGGGCGGACGCCTGGAGGATCTGTCGCGCGGTCGGATCGGCTCCTGCGGAGCCGACCGCTGCGGAAGAACTAGAGTCCCCGCCGTGAAGATCGCCGTCTGCGTGAAGCAGGTGCCGGACGCGACCGCGCACAAGCGGATCGACCCGGCCACGAGGCGGCTCGACCGCTCCGGCGAGGGCACGCTGAACGCCACCGACGTCAACGCGGTCGAGGAGGCGCTGCGACTGAAGGAGGCGCGCGGCGACGGCGAGGTGGTCGTCGTCTCGCTTGGCCCGCCGAAGGCGATGGAGTCGCTGCGCAAGGCGCTCGCGATGGGCGCCGACCGGGCGGTGCTCGTCGCCGACGAGGGTGCCGCGGGCTCCGACCTGGTGGCGACGAGCTACGCGCTCGCGAAGGCGCTCGAGCGCGAGGGCGCCGACCTCGTCCTCTTCGGCCAGCAGTCGTCGGACTCGGACGGCGCCGTGCTCTGGGCGGCGGTCGCGGACCGGCTGCGCCGGCCGGTCGTCTCGCAGGTCGCGCAGCTGACCGTCGAGGACGGGCGCGTGACCGGCAAGCGGCAGACGGAGTTCGGCTACGACCTGATCGTGGCGCCGCTACCGGCGGTGATCGCCGTCTCCGACGCGATCAACGAGCCGCGCTACCCGTCGCTGAAGGGGATCATGGGCGCGAAGAAGAAGCCGGCCGACGAGGTCTCGCTGGACGAGCTCGGCGTCGAGCCCGGGCGGGTCGGCGAGGCGGGCTCGCGCACGACCGTCCTGGCCCTCGGGCCGCCCCCGAGCCGCGGCGACACGGTCAAGCTCGAGGACGACGGGACGGCCGCGGAGAAGATCGTCGACTTCCTGGCCGAGAGGCGGCTGCTGTGACGACGCTCGTCTTCCTGGAGCACCACGACGGCGAGCTGCAGAAGGGGTCGCTCGGGGTGCTCGCCAAGGCCGTCTCGCTCGGCGGCGGCGACGTCGCGGGTGTCGTCCTCGGCAGGGGAGCGGCAGAGGCCGCCGCCCAGGCGGGCGACGTGAAGGTGTACGCGTGCGACGACCCCGCCCTGGCCGCCCCGTTGCCGCAGCCGCGGGTCGACGCGCTCGCCGCGCTCGTCGGGCAGACGGGTGCGGACACGGTGCTCTTCGCGGCGTCGGTGCTCGCCGCGGACGTGGCAGCCGGGCTCGCCGCCCGCCTCGATGCGGGGCTCAACTGGGACGTCACCGACCTTGCCGTGGAGGACGGGGAGCTCGTCGCCAAGCGCCCGGCCCTCGGCGACACCGTGCTGGTCGACGTCGGCTGGACGGGCGCGCCGCGGCTCGCGCTCGTCCGCTCGGGCACGTTCGACGCGCCGGAGGCGAGTGGCACGGCCGACGTGGAGCCGTTCACCGTGCAGTTCGAGGACTTCTCCACCCTGGCCGAGCTCGTCGGGCACGACCAAGAGGCCTCCGCCGGCCCCTCGATCGAGGAGGCCGACGTGATCGTCGCGGGCGGCCGCGGGCTCGGCGCGCCCGAGGGGTTCAAGCTCTGCGAGGAGCTCGCGCAGGCGCTCGGCGGCGCCGTCGGCGCCACGCGTGCGGTCGTCGACGCAGGCTGGTACCCCTACGCCACCCAGGTCGGCCAGACCGGCAAGTCGGTCTCGCCGAAGCTCTACATCGCCTGCGGCATCTCCGGCGCAATCCAGCACAAGGTCGGGATGCAGGGGTCGGGGACGATCGTCGCGATCAACAAGGACCCGAACGCGCCCATCTTCGACTTCGCCGACCTGGGCGTCGTCGGCGACCTCCACCAGATCGTCCCGAAGCTGACCGAGCTGGTGCGCGCCCGGCGGGGATGACAGGAATCCGGCCGGCCGACTTCCCGCCGCCGTTCGCGGCCGGCGAGGTGATCGCCCGGCCGACCGACCCGCCGGACGAGCGGATCGACGTCGGCGTCCTGATCGTCGGTGCCGGCCCCGGCGGGCTCGCGTGCGCGATCAGGCTCGGCCAGCTGCTCGAGGAGCACCCACACGTCGCCGAGCGGCTCGGAGACGTGCCGGTCGCCGTGCTCGACAAGGGCAAGCAGCCCGGCTCGCACCTGCTCTCGGGCGCCGTCGTCAACCCGCGCGCGCTGCGGACCCTCTTCAGGGACCGCCTGCACATGGAGGACCTGCCGACCTTCGGGCCGGTCGAGGGCGAGGCGGTCTACGTGCTGAGCCGGACGAAGAAGCTGCGGATCCCGCCGCCGCCGACGATGCGGAACCACGGCAACTGGATCGTCTCGCTCTCGCAGCTCGGGCGCTTCCTCGCCGAGCAGGCTGAGGAGGCGGGCGTCGCGCTGCTGCCCGAGACGGCCGCCGAGCAGCTGCTCGTCGACCACGGGCGGGTCGTCGGCGTCCGCACAGGCGACAAGGGTCGCGGGCGCGACGGCGAGCAGCTTCCGAACTTCGAGCCCGGCTCCGACATCGCGGCCAGGGTGACGGTGCTCGCCGAGGGGACGGCCGGCCACCTGACCACGGCCGCGATCGACCGCTTCGGCCTCCACGGGGTCAACCCGCAGGTCTGGGCGCTCGGGGTGAAGGAGGTGTGGCGCGTCCCGAAGCCGCTGCACCGGATCGTGCACACGATGGGCTGGCCGCTGCGCAAGCGGCGGAAGTTCCGCGAGTTCGGCGGCTCGTTCGTGTACCCCATGGGCCCGGAGCTGCTCTCGCTCGGCTTCGTGGTCGGGCTCGAGTATCGCGACGTGGAGCTCTCGGCGCACGACCTGCTGCAGGAGTTCAAGCTGCACCCGCTGATCGCCGGGATGCTCGCCGGCGGCGAGCGGGTCGCCTGGGGCGCGAAGACGATCACCGAGGGCGGCTTCCTCTCGCTGCCGCGCAGCCTGAGCGCGCCGGGGCTGCTCCTCGTCGGCGAGGGCGCAGGGCTCGTGAACGTGCCGCGCCTGAAGGGAGTTCACTTCGCGATCGAGTCGGGCCGGCTCGCAGCCGAGGCGGCGTTCCGCGCGCTGCAGCGCGGCGAGCACCCCGGCAGGCTCGGCGCGCTCTCGAGCTACGACGAGTCGCTCGCGGCGAGTTACCTCTGGAAGGACCTGCGCGAGGTGCGGAACATGCGCCAGGTGTTCGACAAGGGCTTCGTCGGCGGCGGCGTGCGGGCGAGCATGATGACGGTCACCAAGGGGAACCTGCCGCCCAAGGACTACGGCACGGAGCCGAACGCCGCCACGGAGCTGATCCGGACGGGCCGTGCCGCCTCGTACCCGCAGGCGGACGGGAAGCTCACGTTCGACAAGCTCTCCTCCGTCTTCGCGTCGGGGAACCGCACGCGCGACGACCAGCCGAACCACATCCGCATCCGGCGGCGCGTCCCGCGCGAGCTCGCCGAGATGTGGACGTGGATGTGCCCGGCGCAGGTGTACGAGGTCGGCGTGGCCGACGGCGACGGCACCGTGGAGGTGAAGCTGACGCCGTCGAACTGCGTGCAGTGCGGCGCGATCACCGCCAAGGGCGGCCGGCTCACCCCGCCCGAGGGCGGCTCCGGCCCGGAATACACGAACACGTAGCGGCGGAGCTACGTCCCGCCCCCGGCCTACGGCGTGCGCTGCTGGCGGGCCGCCCAGGCCCTCGCCATCGCCACGCGGTCGGCGAGCGTGGGGTGCGTGCCGAGCAGCCACTGCGACCAGGCGGGCGGGTCAGGGTCGCCCAGCGAGGTCCTTGCGAACCCGGTGAAGAGCTGCCGGGCGCCGCGTGGGTCGTGGGTCGTCTGCAGCGCCTTCCAGTCGGCCTCGGCCTCCATCCGCCGCGAGAGCCAGGTGCCGAAGGGGGCGAGCGCGAGCGAGAGAACGGCGAACGCAAGGAGCGCGAGCGGCACCGCCTCCGGGCGCGCGAGCCCGCCGCGCCGCCGCGTCACGCGCATCAGCACGTACGCGCCGGGCAGCGCGAAGAGGGCGAACCACGCGGTTCCCTTCCAGAGGTGGTAGCTGGAGTGGTGGCCGATCTCGTGGGCGAGGACGACGTCGACGGCGCCGGTCGAGAATCGGCCGTCGAGGAGCGTGTCCCAGAGGACGACCCGCCGCGACGGGCCGACGCCGACGGCGTAGGCGTTCGCGAGCGGCGTCTGATCGCTCACCCGCTCGACCTCGAAGCGGATCCCGTCCACGCCCTGGCTCTCCTCGTACCTTTCGGCCGTCTCGCGGAGTCGCGGGTCGAACGGCTTTGCGTCGGTCACGAGGTACGGGCTCGCGAACGTGGAGATCGCCGCGATCCCCGCGATCACCGCGGCGGCGGGCAGCCACCAGCGGTCGCCGAGCCGGCCGGCGAAGCCCATCACGATCAGCACCGCGAGGCATGCCGTCAGGAATGTCGCGCCGAGCGCGAAGTAGCTCCCGAACGCCCACTCGAAGTACCCCAGCCGGTAGAGGTCGTGCCGGCGCAGCCACCAGAACGAGACGAGGTCGAACGGGAGCTGGCTCAGCCACGCGAAGGCGAGCCCGAGCATCGCGAGGAGCATCCCGGTCGCGATCGGGCCTCCGGCCGACTCGCGCGCGTAGCGTGCGCCCCGGCGCGCGTAGAGCCAGAGCGTCCCGAGCAGTGCGGCCTGGGAGAGCGGCCAGAGCACGAGGAACAGCCGCTCGAAGTCCTCGGCGTCGTCGACGACCTGCCGTCCGAAGACGCCGTCGACGTCGACCGCCGGCAGG
The DNA here is from genome assembly GCA_035720085.1 of Gaiellaceae bacterium. Lineage (GTDB taxonomy): Bacteria > Actinomycetota > Thermoleophilia > Gaiellales > Gaiellaceae > Gaiella. Next base: position 2,187 of record DASTPC010000278.1, on the reverse strand, counting down.
TCGAGCCCGTCCGGCACGACGGACGGCAGCAGCAGCCAGGCGGCGAGCGCCCAGGCGGCGATCCCGGCCGCCCACGCCGCCGCGCGGAGCGCCCTCATGCGGTCTCCGCTGCGCAAGGCCGGGAATCCGGCCGCGCGAACATCCCCCAGGCCCGCCGCCGTCGCGGCCGGAGGGGTGACACAGGACGTCTCACGCGGCCGCCGGCCCGAGGGCGGCCGGCTCCGTGCTCGGTGCCGCGCCCTCGACGACCGGGCATGCGTACGGGTATCGCGGCGTCACGAGCAGCAGGTACGCATGCGTCTGGGCGTGGTAGCGGACGATGGTCGCGCCGAGGTCGCGCAGGCCGTGCGGCATCCGGCCGCGCCAGAGCGAGGCGAACCAACCGAGCAGCGCGACCGCGAAGAGGGCGCCTGCGAGCGCGGTCGAGACGAGGAGCGAGGGGACGCCGAGCACGAGCCGCCCGAGCACGCCCCAGCGGCCCTGCCGCTCGGCCCCGTCGACCTCGATGTCGACCGGGTACGAGCCCTGGCGGCCCACGAAGCCGGGGAACGGCCCGCCGGCCAGCGAGGCGAACGCCGTCACGTGCGCCGCATAGCGCACGTACGCCGCGAGGAAGCGGTGGAGCGGGCGCGGCAGCGTCCCGCGCACGAGCGTCACCACCCAGCCGGCGACTGCGGCGAGCACCGCCGCAAGCGACCAGAGGCTCAGCCAGGCGAAGTGGGGGAGGGCGAGCAGGAGGCGGAAGGCGATGACGACCCGGTCACGCCGCAGCTCGTCGCGGAGCGTGAGGCGGACCGCGTGGTGTGGTAGGAGCGGCGCCGGCGAGACGTGCACGGGCCGCGAGTCCGGATACCGGTCGGTGAGCAGCAGCAGGTACCCCGTTGCCTGGGCGCCGTAGCCGATCGCGTAGGTGCCGAGGTCACGCAAGCCGGCCGGCATCCGGGCGCGCGCGAGCGAGGCGAACCAGCCGAGGAAGGCGACGACGGCGACGACGCCGCCCGTCGACCAGGCCGAGCTCGAGTCGGCTCCCGGCCCGCCGCCGAGCGCCGATGCGACCACCAGCGCCGGGAGGGCCAGGACGAGCCGGAAGAACGCGCCCCAGCGCCCCTGCCTCGCCGGGGGGTCGATCTCGACGTCGACCGGGTACGCGGACGAACCGGCGAAGCCCGGGAACGGGTCCGCGGCCAGGAAGAGGTATGCGTACACGTGCGTCGAGTAGCGGACGTAGCCCGCCACGAAGCCGTGCAGAATGCGCGGCGCCCGCCCCTCGAAGAGGATCGCGAGCCACAGCACGACCGACGCGACCCCGGCCGCGAGCCCCCAGAGGAGCAGCCAGACGAGGTGCGGGAGCGCGAGCAGCAGCCGGAAAGCGACCGTGAGGCGGTTGCGGCTGAGGTCGTCGGCGACGGTCAGTCGGATCGGCAGCGGCTCCACGCCTGAACGATTCTGACCGCGGAGTAGGATCGCGCGATGCCAGCGACGGGCCTGCTCACGCACGACGACGTCCTGCGCGCCGCGGAGGTGATCCGGGGGCGCGTGCACCGCACGCCGACCCTCTCCTGCGCGAGCCTCGGCCCGGGCCGCGCGCTGAAGGCGGAGCTCCTCCAGCGCACCGGCTCCTTCAAGCCGCGCGGCGTCCTCAACCGGCTCGCCGGCCTGACGGCGGAGGAGCGCGCGCGCGGCGTGATCGCCGTCTCGGCCGGGAACCACGCCCAGGCGCTCGCGTGGGCGGCGGCGGCCGAGGACGTCGACGCGCTGGTGGTGATGTGGCAAGGGGCGAGCGAGACGAAGCTCGCGGCGACGCGCGGCTACGGCGCGGCGGTCGACCTCGCCGCCTCCGGGCCGGCCGAGGCGTTCGAGCGGCTCGCCGAGCTCGAGCGCGAGACGGGACGCGTCTTCGTCCACCCCTTCGACGATCCGGTCGTGCTCGCCGGCCAGGGCACTGTCGGCCTCGAGATCCTCGAGGACGTGCCCGGCGTCGACACGATCGTGGTCGCGGCCGGTGGCGGCGGCCTCGTGTCCGGAATCGCTGCAGCGTGCGGCCACGCCGGTGTCCGCGTGGTCGCGGTCGAGCCGGAGACGTCGCAGGCGCTGCGCGCAGGCCTCGAGGCGGGCGCGCCGGTGCCGGTCGAGCCGCTGTCGATGGCCGACGGGCTGAACGCGCCGTTCACCGGAGCCACGTGCATC
>DASTPC010000277.1:0-2331 GCA_035720085.1 Gaiellaceae bacterium | reverse complement strand
TCGCCGCGCTGCAGCCGCTCCTGCGCGAGCGCGGGGCGCCGCACCAGCTGATCGTGACCACCAACTACGACCTCGCGCTCGAGCGGGCGTTCGAGGAGGCGGGCGAGGAGCTCGACGTAGTCGCCTACGTCGCCGCCGGCGCCAACCGCGGCCGCTTCTGGCACCGGCCGCCCGGTGAGACACCGCGGCCGGTCGAGCTGCCGAACGAGTACGCCGAGCTGTCGCTCGACCGCCGCACCGTCGTGCTCAAGCTCCGCGGTGCCGTCGACCTCCTGCCCGAGCGGGAGTGGGAGAGCTTCGTCGCCACCGAGGACGACCACATCGACTACCTCGGCCGCGCCGAGCTCGCGAGCGCCGTGCCGGTCACGCTCGCCGCGCGCCTGCGGCGCAGCCACTTCCTCTTCCTCGGCTACGAGCTGGCGGACTGGAACCTGCGGCTCGTGCTCAGCCGCGTCTGGGGCGACCGCGCCGTCGCGTACGGCTCCTGGGCGGTCCAGCCGGACGCCACGCCGCTCGAGGAGGCGTTCTGGCGCCACCACGACGTGCGCGTGCTCGACGTCGAGCAGGACGACCTCGTGCGGCTGCTCGAGGGCAGGCTCGACACGGTGTCGACGGCATGAGCGTCGCGGCGCCGGCCTCGCCGTACAAGGGGCTGGCGCCGTTCGGCGACTCGGACCTCGACGCGCTGCTCTTCTTCGGAAGGGAGCGCGACTGCGAGATCGTCGTGGCCAACCTGATCGCCGCGCGGCTGACGGTGCTCTACGGGCCGAGCGGCGTCGGCAAGTCGTCGCTGCTCCGCGCGGGCGTCGCGCGGGCGCTGCGCGAGCTCTCCGAGGAGCCGCTCGTCGTCGTCTTCTCGGCCTGGGGCGGCGAGCCGGCGAGGGCGCTCGCCGACGCGCTCGCAGCCGCAGCGGGGATCGAGCCGGGCGGCCCTCTCGTCGATGCTGCCCGCCGGGCGGTCGAAGCGCGTGGCGACGTGTACCTGATCCTCGACCAGGCGGAGGAGTACTTCCTCTACCACGGCGGCGGCGACCGGTTCGCCGACGAGCTGGCGGCGGTCGCGACGGAGCCGCTGCGCGTCAACGTCCTGCTCTCGGTACGCGAGGACGCGCTCGCGAAGCTCGACCGCTTCAAGGCCCGGATCCCGCACATCCTCGGCAACTACCTCCGGCTCGACCGCCTCGACCGGGCCGCCGGGGAGGCGGCGATCGTCAGCCCGCTCGGGCGCTTCGCGGAGCTCGGCGGCGCCTCCGCGGCCGCCGAGCCGGCACTCGTCGCGGCCGTGCTCGACCAGGTCGAGGCAGGACGGATCGAGGACGGGCTCGGCGGCGTCGGCGGGACGGAGGCAAACGGTCGCGCAGCCGGGATCGAGGCGCCGTACCTGCAGCTCGTGATGGAGCGCCTCTGGGACGTGGAACGCGGTGCCGGGTCGGCGGCGCTGCGCGCGTCGACGCTCGGCGAGCTCGGCGGCGCCCACCGGATCGTCGCCGACCACCTCGAGCGCGCGATCGACGTGCTGAGTGCCGAGCAGCAGGCGCTCGCCGCGCGGCTGTTCCGCCAGCTCGTCACCCCGTCGGGCACGAAGATCGCCTACGACGCCGACGACCTGGCCGACTACGCCGGCGCCCCCGCGGACTCCGTGCGCCCGGTGGCGGACGCACTCGCCGCGTCCCGCATCCTCCGCCGCGACGACCGCGGACGCTACGAGATCTACCACGACGTCCTCGCCGGCGCCGTCCTCGCCTGGCGGGCCCGCTTCGAGGAGGAGCAGGCGGTCGATCGCGCGCGGGCGGAGGCCCGGCGCCGCCATCGCCGGCTGGCGTGGATCGCGGCAGGCGCGCTGGTCGCGCTCGGCCTGATGGCAGCCGTGACGGTCTACGCGCTGGACCAGCGCAACGACGCGCGGGCACAGGCTCGAGTGGCGAGCGCGCGTGCTCTCGACGCCGACGCGGTGTCGGCTCTGGCCGTGGACCCGGAGCTGAGCCTCGCGCTAGCAACCGAGGCCGCGAGACTCGCGCCGTCACGGCGCGCGGAAGAGGTTCTGCGCCGGGCCTTGCTCGATTCACGCGTGCGGGCCATCGTCCGGGCCGACGGGCCGCTGGAGAGCGTCGAGGCGACGCCGGACGGCACACTCTTCGTGACGGCAGGAGAGGACGGGGTCGCTCGGGTCGCGCGCGTCGAGGACGGCGAGGTGACCGCGGAGCTCGCCCACGGCAAGCCGATCACCGCGCTCGCGGTCGCCGCCGACGGCGCGAGCGCCCTCACTGGCGGCTCGGACGGGATTGCTCGCCTCTGGTCGCTCCCGGACGGGGAACTGCTCCGGACGCTCCG
>DASTPC010000276.1:0-2612 GCA_035720085.1 Gaiellaceae bacterium | reverse complement strand
CTCGACCGCGTCTTCCTGGACGCCGGGTTCGAGTGGCGGCTCGCCGGCTGCTCGATGTGCCTCGGCATGAACCCGGACGTCCTCGGGCCGGGCGAGCGGTGCGCGTCGACGTCGAACCGCAACTTCGAGGGCCGGCAGGGACGGGGCGGCCGAACGCACCTCGTCAGCCCGCAGATGGCCGCCGCCGCCGCGCTGCACGGCCATTTCGTGGACGTGCGCACGCTCGACCTGGCCGGAGCGCCCGCATGAAGCCGGTGACGCGGGTGACCGGAGGGGTCGCCGTGCTCGACCGGCCCGACGTCGACACCGACCAGATCGTCCCGAAGCAGTTCCTGAAGCGCATCGAGCGCACGGGCTACGGCGAGTTCCTGTTCTTCGACTGGCGACAGGAGCCGGGCTTCGAGCTCAACCGGCCCGAATACGCGGGCGCGCGCGTGCTCCTCGCCGGCCGCAACTTCGGGTGCGGCTCGTCGCGCGAGCACGCCGCCTGGGCACTCCAGGACTACGGGTTCGACGCGGTGATCGCGTCGTCGTTCGGCGACATCTTCCGCACGAATGCGTCCAAGAACGGCCTGCTCTGCGTCGAGCTGCCCGACGCCGACGTGAAGGCGCTGATGGAGTCGGTCGACCTCGACCGGGGCAGCGAGCTGACGGTCGACCTCGAGGCCCAGGCGGTGACGGCTCCCGACGGCCGCACGATCCGCTTCGAGTTCGACGAGGGGACCCGCCACCGCCTCCTCCTGGGGCTCGACGAGATCAGCCTGACGCTCGCCCACGAGGACGCGATCGCCGCCTACGAGGCCGGGCACTTCGCGGCTTCCCCGCCAAGCACCTCGTGACCGTCGCCGTCCTCCCGGGCGACGGGATCGGGCCCGAGGTCACGGCGCAGGCGCTGCGGGTGCTCGACGCGTTCGGCATCGAGCACTCGTCGCACGCGTTCGGCGGCAACGCGATCCTCGCGCAGGGGACGCCGCTGCCGGAGGAGACGCTCGCGGCGTGCCGCGAGGCCGAGGCGGTGCTGCTCGGCGCCGTCGGCCTGCCGGAGCTGGAAGGCCGGCCGGTGCGCCCGGAGCAGGGCCTGCTCGCGCTCCGCAAGGAGCTCGGCGTCTACGCGAACCTGCGCCCGGCGCGGGCGCCGGGCATCGACCTCGTGATCGTGCGCGAGCTGACCGGCGGTCTCTACTTCGGTGTCAAGGGCACACGCGACGACGGCACGTGGTTCGACACGTGCGAGTACACGAGCGTCGAGGTCGAGCGGATCGCGCGCCGCGCATTCGAGCTCGCCCGCGCCCGCGGCGGGCGCCTGACGTCGGTGGACAAGGTCAACGTCATGCACACCTCGCGCCTGTGGCGGGACGTCGTCGTCGCGCTCGGCGCCGAGTACCCGGACGTGCCGCTCGACCACGCGCTCGTCGACTCGTTCGCGATGACGATCGTGCAGGCGCCGGAGACGATCGACGTCGTCGTCACCGAGAACACCTTCGGGGACATCCTCTCCGACGTCGCCGCGGCCGTGACCGGTGGCCTCGGCCTCGCCGCCTCGGCCTCGCTGGGGGACGGCGGCCCGGGCCTGTTCGAGCCCGTGCACGGCTCCGCGCCGCAGATCGCCGGACAGGGAATCGCCAACCCGGCGGGGATGCTCCGGTCGGCCGCGCTGCTCCTCGCGCACGCGTTCGACCGCGGGGACGACGCCGCCGCGCTGGAGCGGGCGGTCGACGCCACGCTCGCCGAGGCACCCACGCCCGACCTCGGCGGAACCGCGACCACCGCCGCCTTCGGCGACGCCGTCTTGCGTGCGCTCGACCGATCGCCTACGTTGTGACGCGACGATGACGAGCGCGAGGCCCACCTCTTCCTGCCGGCCCGGCTCGTTCGGCTTCGCCTTTAGCCGCTAGCCGGCGCCTCGACGTTCCGCCACGCGCCGGCTAGCTGAGATCCCCGGCGGAAGTCGTCCACGTCCAGAGAGGCACCCGACCGCATGCAGATGACACCCGAGCTCACCGTCGCCTACCCCGGCCGCGAAGGCGCGCACAGCGCCGCCGCCTGCGACCGGCTCTTCCCCGCCGCCCGCCTCGTCCCGCAGCCGACCTTCGCCGACGTCGTCGCCGCCGTCACCGCCGCCGACGTCCCCTACGGCGTGCTGCCGATCGAGAGCTCGCTCGCCGGCCCCGTCGCCGAGACGCACGACCTCCTCTACGACTCGGCGCTCTCGATCGTCGCCGAGGCGATCCTGCCGATCCGCCACTGCCTCGTCGGGCCGGCTCCGGTCGAGCTCGCCGAGGTGCGCGAGATCCACTCCCACCCGGTCGCGCTCGACCAGTGCCGCCGGCTCCTGGCCTCGCTGCCGTACGTGACCGCCACCGCCTCGCCCACGACCGGCGACGCGGCCGCCCACGTCGCCGCCGTCGCCGACCCGGCCGTCGTCGCGATCGCCAGCCATCGCGCGGCCCGGCTGCACGCGCTCGCCGTGATCGCGGAGGACGTCGGTGACCATCCCGAGGCGTACACGCGCTTCGTCTCGGTGGCGCCGTACACGCGGCTCGACCGGCGCGACGGCCCCTGGCGGACGGCGTTCTCGTTCGTCACGAACCACCAGCCGGGCGCGCTCCACC
>DASTPC010000275.1:0-3428 GCA_035720085.1 Gaiellaceae bacterium | reverse complement strand
CATCACGGTGTCGCCCGTCCGCACCCGGGCCACCGCCTCCGCGGGCGCGACCAGCCCGCTCACGGTCATCGCGGCCGCACCGCCCGGCGCCGGACGTCGCTCGTCGCCTCGCGAACCGTCCCCGGAGCCATGCGCTGGAGCCTAGACCGGATCGGCGCAGGCCGTCCCGCCTCAGCCTGCTGCTACTCTGGTTCCGACCTTTAGAGCGAGTCCGGTTCGCGCCTCTGCGCCTTCCTTACGCGTTCGTGAGTGGTAAGGGAGGTGTTTTCCATGGCTAGCGGAATCGTCAAGTGGTTCAACGACGCGAAGGGGTACGGGTTCATCACCCCCGACGAGGGTTCGAAGGACCTGTTCGTCCACCACAGCAGCATCGCCGGCGACGGCTACAAGTCGCTGACCGAGGGTGCGCGCGTGCAGTTCGAGCAGCGCGAGGGCTCCAAGGGGCCCGAGGCGACGAACGTCGCCCCGGTCGCCTAGACCGGACCGCGGCGCCCGTGGCCGCCTCGGCGGCCGCGGGCGCCACACGTCGCCCGACCGATCGAAGGAGGGATCATCGCCCAGAAGGAAGAGAAGGTCGAGATGGAGGGCGAGATCATCGAGTCGCTGCGGAACCGGATGTACCGGATCCGCCTCGAGAACGGCCACGAGATGATCGGCTACACGGCTGGACGGATGAAGCGGTACCGCATCAGGATCATGCTCGGCGACCGCGTGCGGATCGAGCTCTCCCCGTACGACCTCGACCGCGGCAGGATCGTCTACCGCCTCTGAGGGCGCCGTCCGGCCGAGCCGGTCTCGCCGCACGCGCGGGAACCTGCCGGCCGCGTACGGTGTAGGCGTTGGCGATGGGACGTGTGGTGCTCGCGATCCTGCTCGCCGCCGGTGTCGCGGCCGCGGGCGCGGGCGTCGCCCAGGCGGCTGCGCCCCGGATCGTACTCGTGAGCGGCGGGCCGCTCGCCCGACCCCTCGTGATCTCCGACTGGGAGCGCATCTTCGCGGTCGTCTCCGCGGTGGGCGCTGCCCGGGCGCTGCCACGGACGGAGCTCGCCGCCCGACCCCGTCTTCGGCTCTCCCTGTTCTGGGGGCCGCGCTGGATCGAGTATCTGCAGTCCGGCAAGTCGGCGGCCGCGCTGCGGCCGCGGCAGGCAGACCAACACGGCAGCTTCTACCCGGCCTGGAGCGGACGGGCGGCCGCGATCGACCTCCCCTGGGCGGGGCGCTGGCCTCGTGCCGTACCGGCGAGGGCGCTCGGGATCCTTGCACGGCTCGGCGTCCCGACGCGGCTCGCCGCGGCGCCTGACCCCTGGGCGCCGCTGCGCAGGGGTCTCGACCTGCCCCGGCTGGCTTCGGGAGCGCGGTGTCCCGCCAGCGGCATCGACGCGAGCGTGGACTGGGAGGCGGCAAGGATCTTCGGCGGCTCGGGCATCGGCCCCGGCCCCGTCTACCCGGGGCTAGGCGGAGAGCCGTTCCTGAGCGCGCCGAGGGACACGCAGTACGGCGGCCCGTGGCACGGTCAGAAGGTGTTCTGGTACGTCCTCCCGTCCTACGACGGCCCCGTGCTGATCCGCGGGCGCCGGCTCGACGGGCCGGAGTGGATGCGCTTCGACGGGGGCCGGCTGCCCGCGCCGGAGCTCCGGATCGAGCCGGGCGAGACCGTCTCCTGGGACGGCCAGCCCGCAGGCAGCCGCGGCCGCCCGTCGGGCGTGCGCGTGCGCGCCTCCGGCTGCTACGGCGTGCAGGTCGACGGCACGGGCTTCACCCGGACGATCGTCTTCGAGGTCCGCCTGGCTTGACGGGCCGGCTCAGGGCCGCTCAGCGGTCGTCGCCGCAGTAGCGGCCGTGGTAGGTCATCAGGTTGGGCCGCTGCGTGTCCTCGAGCGTGACGGTCGCGTCCGGGCAGGCGGACGGCGCCGAGCCCTCGCGGGAGGAGGCCCACACGGCTACGCCGAGGCCGAGCGCCAGGAGCGCCACGGCTGCGAGCACCACGAGCCGGCGCGTCACGGCTTCCTCACGAGCACGCGGAACCTCGCCTCCGCGACGTTGCCGCTCGAGTCGGCGGCCGAGCACTCCACGGTCGTCGGCCCGCGGGCGAACCTCGACCCGCTCGCCGGCGCGCAGGTGACGGCGACGTCGCCGTCGACGGCGTCCCGCGCGACCGGCATCGCGAAGCGGACGGTCGTCCGCCGGGCGCCGCGCACCTTGATCGCGCGGGGAACCCCGGTCAGGACGGGCGGAGCCGTGTCGAACTCGACGCCGGCGACGTCGACCGTGCCGAGCATGTGCACGAACACCTCTTCCTCGTCGGGCCGAACCGTGCCTGTGCCGCTCCCCGTCGCACCGGCGTACGCCCCTGTGCCGCCGACCACGTCCCAAGTCACGACGACCCCGCGGTAGCCGCCGAGCAGCTCGCGCGTCCCGGGGCAGTCGATGCCGTGCGCGACGTAGTCGACCGTCCCGCGCGGCGCGACGATCGTGCCGTACCGGACTTGCGGTTCGCAGAGCGCGTCGTCGAGGTCGCCGCTCTGGAGCACGCGCTCGTGGAAGACGACGTTGCCGAGGCCGGGGACGAGCCCGCCGAACTCGACGAGGAAGCAGCGCACGCGGCTCGGCCCCTCGGTGCAGTCGGCGACCTCCCAGTGCCCCGGCAGGACGCGGTCGAGCGGCAGCGGTATCGCTCCGGTCGGCGCGGCGACGGCCAGGCAGACCGCCGCTACGGCGCCGACCGCAAGTGCCCGGCGAACACGGACGGAACTTCGGGTCACAGACCTCCTCCGGACGATGGTAACGCCCTCGGCCGCGGGCTTCGAGCGGGCTTCGGCGCACGTACGCTGTGCGCGCGATGCTCCTGCTCCTCGGCATCGGCTTCGTCGCCGGTGCGATCACTGCCATCTCGCCCTGCGTGCTCCCCGTGTTGCCGATCCTGCTCGCCGGCGGGGCGAGCGGCGGCGAGCGGCGGCCGTACGCGATCGTGGCCGGGCTGGTCGCGAGCTTCACCTTCTTCACGCTCGCCGCCGCCTGGCTGCTGGACGCCCTCGGCCTGCCGCAGGACGTGCTGCGCAACCTCGCGATCGCGCTGCTCTTCCTGGTCGCCGCAACCCTGATCTTCCCGTCGGTCGCGCACTGGGTCGAGCGGCCGTTCTACCCACTGACGCGGCTGCGGCCGGGGGACGTCGGCGGCGGGCTCCTGCTCGGCGCGAGCCTCGGGCTCGTCTTCGTCCCCTGTGCTGGGCCGGTGCTGGCGGCGGTGGCCGTGCTGGCCGCCGGGCGGGAGGTCGACGGCGAGGTCGTGCTGCTGACGCTCGCCTACGCGCTCGGCGCGGCGCTCCCGATGCTGGCAATCGCCCTCTTCGGCCGGCGCGCGGCCGACGCTCTCCGTCCCCGCGTCCACTGGCTCCGCCCGGCGCTCGGCGCGGTCGTCGGCCTGACCG
>DASTPC010000274.1:0-6901 GCA_035720085.1 Gaiellaceae bacterium | reverse complement strand
CGACGCTCGCAGCTCCTGCTCCTCGCGCGTCGCGCCGCGCCGGGCGGCCTCGTCGGCGAGCGGCGCGAGCGCGTACGCCACGCCGGCAAGATCCTGCACCGGGCCGTCGTGCAGGTACGACGCGATCCGCCGGCGCTCGCGGTTGGAGGAGGCGATCGCGCTCGCGAGCAGCGCCTCGCGCTCCTCGTGCCCCCGCTGCAGGCGGCGCGCGAGCGACCAGACGAGCGGCACCTGGACGAGCAGGATCAGCGCGATCGCTCCCAGGATCGGGGGCGCCAGCGCCCGCAGCAGCCGGCGCGCGCTGGCGGTGACGGAGTCGAAGCGCTCGTAGAGCTCGAACAGGACCGGCGTGCCCGACGGGGTGCGGATCCGCGTGTATGCCTCGATCAGCTCGCCGGCCTGCCGGTCGAGCGCGTTCTCCGGCTGGTCGAGATCGCTCACCTCGACCTCGGCGCCGCCCTCGCGCAGCAGCCGGAGCTGCCCCTCGTCGAGGGCGTAGCGGCCGCCGATCTGCGCAGCCTCGTCGGAGTAGAGGACGCGGCCGTCGGCCGACCAGATCTTGACCCGAGCGACCGACCCGCTCAGGACCCGTGCGAGCACGACGTCGTCGACTTCGTTCACGGCCGCGGGGTCGCCGCGCAGGATCCCGTCGCGCAGGGCCGACTCGACGAGCTGGCCCGCCTCCTGCACCTTCGTCCGCGTGTCCCGCTTGGCCTCGTCGATCGCGACCGAGCGCAGGGCGAGGTAGCCGCCCACGAGCGCGACCGCGAGCGCGACGGCGCTGCCCAGCGCGAACGGCAGCAGCACGGCGCGCACCGTCGGCGGGCGCGAGCCGCCGCGACGCGAGCCCGAAGCCCGTCGAGCGTCCATCGGGACGCATCATCGCCACTGCGCCGGGCTCGTGGACGCCGCCTGGACCAAAGTCCCATTGCCGGCCGGACCGGACCGGCGGCAGCCTGGGGCCGTCCACAGAACGAGAGGAGACCCCATGTCAACCCTGCGCTTCACCCTCACCGCGCTCGCAACCGCGACCGCCGCCGCCCTCGCCCTTGCCGCCGTTCCTGCCGCGTCCGCGAAGGACGGCGACAAGCTCGTCCGCGGGGTCTGCACGCAGAGCTCCACCGCGAAGCTGAAGCTGAGCGACGAGGACGGCCGGCTCGAGGTCGAGCTCGAGGTCGACCAGAACCGCAACGGCGTCCGCTGGCAGGTCCGGCTGCTGCGGAACGGGTCGGTCGCCGCCAGGACGGCCGCCACGACGCGTGCGCCGAGCGGCTCGTTCGAGGTGCGGCGCGTGCTCGGCAACGGCCCCGGCGCCGACCGCATCACCGCGGCCGCGACGAGCCCGTCGGGCGAGCGGTGCGTCGTCCGCGCCTCGTTCTGAGCCTCGCCCGCGCCGTCCGCGGCGCGGGCTCAGATGCTGGCCGACCAGGTGCGGTCGTCGTCCTCGAGCCAGCGGTTGATCGACTGGTTCGAGTAGAGCGTCGAGCCGTTCACGACCACCTCGATCCCCTTCAGCTTCCAGCCGCCGGCGATCCCGTCGGGCGACTTGTGCACCCGGACGGAGTGGATGTCGGACTGCCGGAACCCGGTCTGCGGGTCGAGGTCGAACGTGTCCGTGTGGCCGCGCTCGAAGTCGTCGTGGCCCTCGTTGTCGAGATCCCAGCTGCGGCCCGCGAGCGTGAGCGTGACGTCGTCGTCGGTGCCGGCCCAGCCGACGTCGGCGGTCGTCACCTTGACGCGCAGCGTGTTGACGAGCGCGCGGTCGCCGATGCAGCCCAGCCACCAGCGCCGGTCGTCCTCGAGCCAGCGGTTGGGGCTTGCGTCGCAGACCAGCTCGCCGCGGAACCAGACGCGCACCTGGGCGAGCTTCCAGCCGCCGGCGACGCCGTCCGGGCTCTTGCGGATCAGCACGCGCCGCACGTCCTCCCGGCGCAGCCAGGGCGCCCAGATCGGGTAGCCCTCGCGGTTGCTCCGCTCGCGGTCGTCGTGGTCGGCGGTGTCGAGCGTGAAGACGTGGTCGCCGATGTCGATCCAGACGTCGTCGTCGGTGCCCGCCCACTGCTCGTCCGCCGTGCGGAGCTCGACGAACAAGTCGGCCCAGCCGATCTGGCCGCGCGTGTAGCCGCACAGGCGCTTGGCGTTGCCGTCCATGACGCAGCTCTGGAACGGGTCCGCGCATGCGCCGCAGTTCCCGTTCGGGATGTTGTCGCAGCCGTGGGTCGTCGAGCACGACGAGCACGGCGTCCCGCTGCCCGTGTACTCGTCGGCGGCGCCGAAGAGGTGGCTCGTCTCGTGCGCGGTGATCATGTCGATCGTGCCGCGCCCCCAGCCGCCCCAGTCGTTGCGGCGGGCGAGCGTGATGCGGCCCCCACCGGCGTACGCATGCCACTCGTTGCCGTAGGGGGTGACGAAGATCACGAAGGCGTGCGCCGAGAGGTTGTTCAGGCGCATGTCTTCCCGGTACTCCGCGATCGCCGCCCACGTCCCCGCGTAGGTGTTCCCGTCGTAGGCGACCTCGGCCATGGCAGGGTTCCGCCAGTACGACTCCTCCGAGTCGTTGTCGCCGTCGGCGACGCCGATCGTGAGGAACTGGAAGTCGTAGACCCACGAGAGGTTGCCCTCCGGGTGCTCCGAGGCGAGCCAGTTGAGCCCGGTGACGATCTCGTTGCAGATCTCGTTGCGCTCGGTCGTCGAGAACTTCGGCCCGCCCGAGAGGCTGGACTCGACGAACACGAGCCCGACCGACATCTCCCCGGTCATCCGCCAGCAGGCGGCTTCCGGAAAGCACCAGGCCCGGATCAGCTCGAGGAGCCAGTCCGGCAGGTCGGCGATCAGCGAGTAGTAGCTCGGCCCGAGCCGGACGGCGAGCCGCGCGAGCTCGTAGGCGAGCCGCTCGTCGCCGTAGCGCTTCACGAGCGACTGCTCGAAGGCGACGAACTCGTCCGCCGACAGTTCCTTCTTCCTCGACCGCTGCCGGTAGGCACGGTCCGGCGGGTCCGGCAGCACGCGCTCGCCGGTCGCGTCCTGGTGGCGCTTCACCAGCTCGAAGAAGTCCTCCGGGTCGAGCGCGCCGTACGGGCGCGGCGCGTCGCGCCCCTCTTCGCCCCACGAGCGCTCCCGGAGCGCGCGGTCCTTCTCGAGACGGCGGAAGCCGGCGGCCGTGCGGGCGTTCCAGAGCGAGACGACGCGACGCTGCTCCTCGCTCAGCCGGTCGAGGTGCTCCTTGCTCATCGGCCCCTTGAGCTGCGCGAGGAAGAGGCCGCTCTCCGCGAGCGCCGCTGCCTGCTGCGGGGTGACCCTCGCCTCCAGCGCGACCGTGCCGTACTGGGCCAGTACCTGGGCGCCGCTCTCCCTCAGCCGGTTCGCCGCCTCCCGTCGCGCCGCCACGGAGGGCCGGCGGAGGAGGAAGAGGTACTCGGTGCGGTCCATTGCGGACCTCCTTTCGCCTCGACCGGCCATGCTAGTCCAGCTCGCGCGTCGTTACGACCCCCCGTGCGGGTGACCTCAGGCGGGCGTCGGCTCCGGCTCGAGCAGGCCTCGCAGACGGACGACGGCCGCCGCCGAGCGGGCCGCGGCGGCGAGCTCGTCCGGGCGGAAGCCGTCGTCCTGCTCGGCGACGAGCCAGTCGAGCGCCTGCGCGCGGCGCAAAACCTCGAGGAAAGGCACCGCGCCCTCCCCCACGCTCGTGAAGCTCGACGGGTCGGTCCGGTCGGCGAAGTCCTTCACGTGGACGACGCGGCAGCGCTCGCCGAGTCGCTCCAGCACCTCGGCGGGATCGCGGCCGGCGATCCAGGCCCAGCCGAGATCGAGCTCGAGCTCGAGCAGGGACGCGCCGGCGAGCAGCAGGTCGAGCAGGACCGAGCCGTCGTCGGCGGGCCGGAGCTCGGCGTCGTGGGTGTGGAAGCCGAGTCTCAGGCCGGCCGCGCGCGCCGCCCGCGACGCCCGGTCGAGCCGCTCGACGTAGCCTCGCGTCACGGCCGACGAGAGCGACGGCGGCAACCAGCCGACGACGGCGAGGTCGGCGCCGAGCGTCTCCACGACGCGGTAGACCGGGAGCGGATCGGCCTCGAGCTCGTCCAGGCCGACGTGCGCCGCCGCCACCGCCAGGCCGGCGTCGTCGAGCCAGGCGCGCACCCGCCGCGGCTCGTGCCCGTGGAGGCCGGCCACCTCGACGCCGTCCAGGCCGAGCCCGCCCACGTGCTCGACGACGGCGGCGAGGTCGCGCTCGGCCGCGCCACGAACGCTGTAGAGCTGGAGGGCGCAGCGCACGCGCTCAGCCGGCCCAGACGGGGACAACGAGCGGGTCGGGGCGCCGGCAGCGGCTGGTCACGTCGGCGACCGCCGCCGCCTCCGCCGACTCGAGGACGGCGAGGAGCGTGTCGAGGACGTGGAACGCGAGCTCGCCGCCCGCCCGCGGCGGAGCGCCGCGGCGGAGCGCCTGGGCCATCTCGACGACGCCGAGCCCGCGGCTGTACGCCCCGGGCGGCTCGCCGACGGCTTCCCAGGTTCCCCGCGCGTCCCGGCCGCGCCGCCGGAGCACGCCGTCGTACTCGTTCGGATCGGGAAGCAGCAGCGTGCCTTCGGTGCCCCACAGCTCGATCGAGCCGACGTCGTCCCAGCAGTCGAAGCTCGTCACGAGGGTGGCGATCGCCCCGGAATCGAGCTCGAGCAGCGCGGCCACGTGCGTCGGCACCTCGACGTGCAGCAGGTCGCCCGCGCGCGGCCCACCCGTGACCGGGCGGACCTCGTGCGTGATCCGGGCGCTCGCGCTCACGCGGGCGACGGGACCGAGCAGCGCGACGAGCGCGGAGACGTAGTACGGACCCATGTCGAGCAGCGGCCCGCCGCCCGGCCGATACAGGAACGCGGGGTCCGGGTGCCAGCTCTCGGGTCCCGGGCCGAGCATCGTCGCGCGCGCGGCCACGGGCTCGCCGACGGCGCCCGCGTCCACGAGCTCGCGCGCCCGCTGCCACGCGCGGCCCAGGAACGTGTCCGGGGCGCAGCCGACCGAGAGGCCGCTACGCGCCGCCGCGTCGAGCACCTCCCGAGCCCGGCCGCGATCGGCGGCGAGCGGCTTCTCGCCGTAGACGTGCTTGCCGCCCGCGATCGCCGCGAGCGCCACCTCGGCGTGCGTCGCCGGCGGCGTCAGGTTGAGGACGAGCTCGACGAGGTCGTCGGCGAGCAGCTCCTCGACCGTCGACGCCACGGCGCCCGCGGCGTCGGCGATCAGGCGCGCACGCTCGGGGTCGAGGTCGGCGCAGCGCAGGATCCGCACCTCGTCGTGGGCCGCGAGCGTCCTGACGTAGGTCTCGCTGATCCGGCCGCAGCCGACGAGGCCGATCCCGAGCGGCTCACGACCGTTTGCCGCCATCACGCCTTCTTCCGGCCGTTCGTGCCCGCGATCGCGACGAAGTGGCCGTCGTCGACCTCGGTCAGGACCTCGTCGGCGTCCGGGCGCTCGGCCGCGGCCGCGTCGACGCGGAATCCTCCGTGGCCCCACTTCTCGCCGAGCTTCGGCACCGAGGCCAGCAGCATCCGGGTATAGGCGTGACGCGGATCGCGGAACAGCTTCTCCGTCGCCGCCGTCTCGACGATCCGGCCCCGCCGCAGGATCACGGTGCGGTCGCTGATGTAGTGGCCGAGCGAGAGATCGTGCGTGATGAACAGGATCCCGAGCCCACCCGCCCTCAGCCCGGCGAGCAGGTTGAGCACGTCGATCCGCGTCGACGCGTCGAGCATGCTGATCACCTCGTCGGCGACGAGCAGGCGGATGTCCAGCACGAGAGCGCGCGCGACGAGCAGGCGCTGCAGCTGCCCGCCGCTGAGCTGGTGCGGGTACTTGTGAAGGACCTCCGCGGCGTCGAGGCCCACCTCGGCAAGCGCCCGGTCGACCCTTCGCGGCCAGTCGGCGCCGGCGTCCTGGACGAGGCCGTCGCGGACCATGTCGAAGACCCGGCCCACCTTGAAGATCGGGTTGTACGAGCTGAACGGGTCCTGGAAGACCCCCTGGACGCTCCCGTAATAGGACCGGAGCGCTCCACGGCTCAGGCTCGAGACGTCCGCGCCGTCGAAGGTGACCGTGCCGCTCGTCACCGTCGCCAGGCGCAGGATCAGCTTCCCGATCGTGCTCTTGCCGCTGCCGCTCTCGCCGATCAGGGAGACGATCTCGCCGGCGTCGATCCGGAAGCTGACGTCGGTGACGGCCGCGAGCTGGGCGCCGCCGAACGTGCCGACCCGGTACGTCTTCGAGACCCGGTCGAGCGTCAGCATCCCGTCACGCCGCCTTCCAGCAGGCGACCGAGTGCCCGGGGGCGATCTCCTGGAACGGCGGCTCCACCGCGCACTCGTCGGATGCGAGCGGGCACCGGTCGCGAAACCGGCAGCCCACGGGCGGGTCGAGCAGGGAGGGCGGCCGCCCGGCGATCCCGGTCAGCCGCGCCGTCTCGTAGCGGATCCCGACCGCCGGCAGCGATGCGATCAGCGCCTGCGTGTACGGGTGCCGCGGGGCGTCCACGATCTCGTCGGCGGGCGCCTTCTCGACGAGCTTCCCCGCGTACATGACCGCGATCGTGTCCGCGATCTGGTGCAGGATCGAGAGGTCGTGGGTGACGACGATCATGCTCGTCACGATCCCCCGGTCGCGCAGCTCCACCAGCAGCTCCGCCACGGCCCGCTGCGTGGACACGTCGAGCGCCGACGTGATCTCGTCCGCGATCAGCAGCGAGGGGTCGAGCATCGTCGACAGCACCATCACGACGCGCTGCTTCATGCCGCCGGAGAGCTCGATCGGGTACATGTCCAGGACGGTCGGGGCGAGGCCGACGAGCTCGAGCCGCCGCTTCAGCTCGTCGAGCACGCCGTCCGCGTGCACGCCGCGTGACTCGAGCAGCTCGGACGCCAT
>DASTPC010000273.1:0-3978 GCA_035720085.1 Gaiellaceae bacterium | reverse complement strand
GTCGGCGAGCTCCTCGGCCGAGACCCGGTCGAGGTCGGTGTGGTCGACGATCGCGATGTCGCCCGGCTGGAGCCGCTTGACGAGCTCCTTCGTGCGGCGGCCCAGCCGCGCTGGGCCGGAGTGCTCAACCCCCTCCGCCCGCCGGACCGAGCTGCGCGACCCGTCGAGCATTAGGGCCTCTCACCGCCCGCAAGCGCCGACAGGAACTCTCGCCCGCCGGCCATCCGCTCGAGCTCCTCGCGGCGGAGGTCGTCCGAGAGCCGCTCGATCCGCGTGTGCGTCGGCTCGCCGGGCACCTTCTCGACGCGGAAGTGCGCGTCGGCCGCGGCGGCGATCTGCGGCAGGTGCGTGATCGTGACCACCTGTGCGCGCCCGGCCAGCGCGCTCAGGGTCTCGGCGACGCGATGGGCGGTCGTCCCGCCGATCCCCGCGTCGATCTCGTCGAAGACGAGCGTCTCCCCGCCGGCCACGGCGGCGAGGGCGAGGGCGACGCGCGACAGCTCCCCGCCGGAGGCCGTCTCCGCGACGGGGCCGAACGGCAGGCCGGCGTTCGGCCGGATCAGGAACACGGCCTCGTCGCAGCCGGTCGGGCCGGCGGCGCGCTCGCGCAGCTCGACGCGGAACTCGCCCTCCCCCATGCCGACGTCACGCAGCTGGTCCGCGACGGCCGCCGCGAAGCCAGCCGCGGCGCCGTGCCGCGCCTCCCGGAGCGCCGTTGCGAGCGCGTCCGAGCGCTCCTGCGCGGCCTCGGCCTGCGCGGCCGCGGCGGCGACCGGATCGTGCCCACCGAGCCCCTGGAGCTCCACGACCGCCTCCTCCCGGTGCGCGAGCAGCTCCCCCACCGTCTCACAGCGGTGCCGCCGGCGGACGTCGGCGAGCGCGTCGAGGCGGGCCTCGACCGCCTCGAGCCGCTCCGGCTCCGCCTCGAGCGTCGAGATGAAGCGCTGGAGGTCGCTGCCGACCTCGTGCAGGCGCAGCGCCAGGTCGCGAAGCTCCTCCGCCGAGCGCGCCAGCTCCGGAGCGATGCCGCCGAGCGGCGCGAGCGCGCGCTCCGCGGCCGACGCCAGCGCCGCCGCGCCGTCCCCGTCCTCCGGCGCGATCGCCGCTGTCGCGGCCCCGGCGCCCTGTCCCAGCTCGGCGACGTGCCGGAGTCGCTCGCGCTCGGCGCGGAGGTCGTCCTCCTCGCCGGGCTCGATGCCTTCCGTGTCCTCGACGAGCGCCTCCAGCTCGCGGATGCGCGCCGCGGCCGCGTCGGCGTCTCGCGCCAGCTCCTCGTGGCGGCGCCTCGCGGCGACGAGCGCCCGCCACGCCTCGCGGGCCTCGCGCCGGCGCGCGAGCTGCTCCGGCCCGCAGGCGGCGTCGAGGACGTCCAGCTGGAACAGGGGCCGCGCGAGCCGGCGCTGCTCGAACTGCCCGGACATCGCGACGAGGCGCTCGCCCGCGGCGGCGAGGTCCTCGCGCGCGACCGAGCGCCCCCACGCGTATGCGCGCGTCCGCCCGTCGGCGAAGACGCGACGCGCCAGCACGAGGCCGGGCTCGTCCGCCGGCCGGAGCTCGGCGAGCCCCGCGACGTCGTCGTCCTCGAAGAAGCCGTCGGGAACCTCGAGCTCGGCCTCGACGTAGGCCTCGGAGGCGCCGGGGCCGACCGCGGCCGCGTCGCCGCGCGAGCCCAGCAGGAGACCGATCGCCTGCGCGAAGATCGTCTTGCCGGCGCCGGTCTCGCCCGTGACGGCGTTCAGCCCGGGCGCCAGCTCGAGCTCCGCCTCGCGGATCAGCACGAGGTTCTCGATCCGCAGCCTACGGAGCAAAGCTCGAGCGATACCTCCGCACGAAGGTGGCCTCGGGGAGCGTCGCGAGCAGGGAGCGCTCGGGGCCGAGACGGACGACGACCGGCCCTCCGGCCGGCGCGTCGCCGACCCGGTGGCCGTCGACCAGGACGGCGGCCGCGACCGCGCGGGTGCGGTTACGCACCACCAGGTCGAGCCCGCGCGGCACGACGAACGGGCGCGCGTCGAGGGCATGCGGCGCGACGAACGTGACCGCCATCGCGTCGATCCCCCACATCAGCACCGGGCCGCCGTTCGAGAGGTTGTACGCCGTCGAGCCCGACGGCGTCGAGCAGATGATCCCGTCGCAGGGGACGCTGCCGAGCGCCTCCCCGCCTACCGACCACTCCAGCTCCACCATCCGCCCGAGCACTCCGCTCGAGACGACCACGTCGTTGACGGCGACGTGGCGCGCGCCTTGCGTCTCGAGCTCGAGCGTCGCCAGCTCGACGACTTCGTACTCGCCGGCGAACACGCGGGCGAGCCCGGCCTCGAGCTCGGTACGGGCGATCGAGCTGAGGAACCCGACCCGGCCGTAGTTGACGCCGATCACCGGCACGCCCGTGCCGAGCAGCCGGGCGAGAGCGCGCAGGATCGTCCCGTCCCCACCGAGCACGACCGCGATGTCGGCCCGCGCGAGATCGGCCGTCTCGGCCGCCTCCAGCCCGTGCTTCGCCGCCTCGTCCGCGCCGAGCAGGAGCTCGACGCCCGTCTCCCTGGCGACCGACTGCAGCCGCGCGAGCGCGGCGCCGATGCGCGCCGGGTTGCCGTGCGTGAACACGGCCGCGCGGACGACCGTGCTAGCGGAGGGCGTCGTCGATCCAGCGGGCGAGGTCATCGGGCGAGGTCGCGGTTGGCCGGTTGACGAGGTGGAGGAAGAACTCGCGGTTGCCCTTCGGGCCGGGAAGCCCCGAGTCTACGACGCCCACGACCGCCGCACCCCAGCCCTGCGCGGCAGCCGACACGGTCTCGAGGACGTTCCGTTGCACCTCCGGGTCGCGGACGACGCCGCGCGGGACGTCGGGACGGCCGGCCTCGAACTGCGGCTTGACGAGGACGAGCGCCTCCCAGCCCGGCGCGGCGAGGGCGAGCACCGGCGGCAGCGCGAGGCGCACGGAGATGAACGAGACGTCGCAGGTGACGAGACGGGGGGCGAACGGCAGCTCGCGCAGCTCGCGCGCGTTGGTGCGCTCGAGGACGACGACGCGCGGGTCGGAGCGCAGCCGCGGGTGGAGCTGGCCGTAGCCGACGTCGAGCGCGACCACGCGGCGTGCGCCGCGCTGGAGCAGGCAGTCCGTGAAGCCGCCGGTCGAGGCGCCGACGTCCGCGCAGTCCCGCCCGGCCGGGTCGACGCCGAGCGCGTCGATCGCGTTGGCGAGCTTCTCGCCCCCGCGCGAGACGAACTGCGCCGGCTGCTCGACCGCGAGCTCGGCGGTCTCCTCGACCTGCGTGCCGGGCTTCTCGAAGCCCGGGACGAGCCCGGCGAGGACGAGGGCCTGTGCCTGGTTGCGGCTCTCGGCGAGCCCCCGCTCGACGAGCAGCACGTCGAGGCGCTTCTTCACCCGGCCAAGGCTAGCGAGGTGCCACCATCGACCCGTGGAAGGGCTGGTCGAGGAGCGCGTCCAGGTGGGGCCGCACGACCTCGTCGTCCTGCGGCCGCCGGACGCCGAGGCGCTGATCGACGAGGACGCGTTCGCGCGGGACGAGTTCCTGCCCTACTGGGCCGAGCTCTGGCCGAGCGGCGTCGCGCTCGCCCGCCACGTCGCCGCACTGGATCTCCGCGGGAGCCGCGTGCTCGAGCTCGGCTGCGGCCTCGCGCTCCCGTCGATCGCGGCCGCGCTCGCCGGCGGGGACGTGCTCGCGACCGACTGGTCTGCGGACGCGCTCCGTGTCGCAGAGGAGAACGCCCACCGCAACGGCGTCACCCTCCGGACCGCGCACCTGCGCTGGTCGGCGCCCGGCCCGCTCGAGGCCGCGGAGCTGGTGCTGGCCGCGGACGTGCTCTACGAGCGCCGCAACGCCGACGAGCTCCTGGCGCTCCTGCCACAGCTCGTCGCCGTGGAGGGAGAGGCGCTCGTCGCCGATCCCGGGCGGGTGCACGCGCAGGGGTTCCTCGAATCCGCCTCGACGAGCTGGCGCGTCGAGAGCGTCT
>DASTPC010000272.1:0-4801 GCA_035720085.1 Gaiellaceae bacterium | reverse complement strand
AAGGTCGTGAAGAACAAGGTGGCGCCGCCGTTCAAGCAAGCCGAGTTCGACATCATCTACGGCTCGGGGATCTCCTGGGAGGGCAGCGTGCTCGACGTCGGCCTCGAGCGGAAGATCGTGCAGAAGTCCGGCTCCTACTTCAGCTTCGGCGACGAGCGCCTCGGCCAGGGGCGGCAGAACGCGGCGGCGTTCCTGGGCGAGCACCCCGATGTCGTCCAGTCGATTCTCGCCCGGATCCAGGCGGAGGCGCCCGACGATCAGGTCGTCTCGGCGCGGCTGCTACCTCAGGCGGACGACGTAGCGCCCCAGGAGGTGACGCCGGTCGAGGAGGAGGTGGAGGAGGCCCTGGCAGCCGAGGCGGTCTAGCCTCCGCCGCCCGTGCCGGTCGTGGCTCCGCGGGTGACGGCGCTGACGCCCGCCGGCTCGCGCGGTGTGGCGGTCGAAGTCGACGGTCGGCCGTGGCGGGTCGTGCCGAGCGAGGCAGCCGCAGCGGCCGGGCTGGCGCCCGGACTCGAGCTGGAGCGCCCCGTGCTGCGGTCGCTCAGGCGGGAGCTCCGACGCGGCGAGGCGCTCGCTGTCGCCGTCGGCACGCTGCGCCACCGCGACCATACGCGCGCGTCCCTCGAGGAGCGGCTCGCCGGTCGAGGCGTCGCACCTGCTGTGCGCGCGGAAGCGCTCGACGTGCTCGACCGCGCCGGCGTCGTCGACGACCAGCGGCTCGCGCACGACCGCGCCGCGCTGCTGGCGGCACGCGGTGCGGGCGACCTGCTGATCGCCGACGACCTCACCGGTCGCGGCGTCCCCGAGGCGCTCGTCGACGCCGCCGTTGCCGCGCTCGAGCCGGAGGACGAGCGCGCCCGCCACGCCGTCGGGCGACTGGGGCTGACGCCGAAGACGCTCCGCCGGCTGGCGGCGAAGGGGTTCCGCCCGGAGACCCTCGAGCCCTTCGTTGCAGAGCTGGAGGACGGCGCGATACCATAGGTGAGCTTCACTCGACGTTTCTCCTGCACAGAGCGCATTTCTGAACCGGTGCCCCTCGATCTCCGACTTTCTTCCCTCGCAACCCGGACGACCCGTGCGGCCGCCCCGGAGGAGCCTGTTCCGACACCAGGCCTGATCTAGCACCGCCGGTTCCGGAACTCCGCCCGTTGGAGGCGGTGCGCCGGGTGTGAGCATCCGCGGCCGAGGCCGCGGCCAATCGGATCCCTCGTCACGAGGAGTGCGGCATGCTCACGGTGATCGCGGTGCTGGTCGGAGCCGTCGTCGGCGGCGTTGCGACCGCCTTCTGGCTGCATGCTGCGAGCGGCTCCCGGCTGCGGGCCGCCGAGCAGAAGCGCAACCGGCTGCTTGCCGACGCCGGGCGCGAGGCCGAGACGCTCCGCCGGGAGGCGCAGGTCGAGGCGAGGGAGCAGGCGATCAAGGTGCGCGCCGAGATCGAGGAGGAGGTCGGCGACCGGCGCGTGCAGATCGCGAAGATCGAGGAGCGGATCAGCCAGGCCGAGGCGGACGTCAACGAGAAGCTGACCGAGCTCGGGCGCCGCGAGCAGGGGATCGCCGACCGCGAGACCCACCTGAAACAGCTGCAGGAGGAGCTCAAGGCGACGCGCGACGAGGCGTTCAAGGAGCTCCAGCGCACCTCCGGGCTGACTGTCGGCGAGGCGAAGCAGCACCTGCTCGAGCGCGCCGAGGAACTGATCCGGCACGAGCTCGCACGGAATGTCCGCCAGCTGGAGGAGGAGGCGCGGGCCGACGCGCGCAGGCGGGCGCGGGCGCTCGTCGCGGACGCGCTGCAGCGCGTTGCCGCGAGCCATACCGCCGAGACGACCGTGACGGTGGTCGAGCTGGCCTCAGACGACATGAAGGGTCGTATCATCGGCCGCGAGGGCCGCAACATCCGCGCGCTCGAGCACCTGACTGGCGTCGACTTCATCATCGACGACACGCCGCACGCGGTCGTGCTGTCGTCGTTCGACGGCATCCGCCGCGAAGTGGCGAGGATGACGCTCGAGAAGCTGATCGAGGACGGCCGCATCCATCCCGCCCGGATCGAGGAGACGTACTACCAGTCGAAGGCGGAGATCGAGGAGTACGTCCGCCAGGCCGGCGAGCAGGCGGTCTTCGAGGCGAACTGCGGCGAGTTCCACGAGGAGCTCGTCAAGGTGCTCGGGCGGCTCAAGTACCGGACGAGCTACGGCCAGAACGTGCTCAAGCACACGCTCGAGGTCGTGCACCTGGCCGGGATCATGGCGGCGGAGCTCGGCGCGAGCGTCCGCACGGCGAAACGGGCCGCCGTCCTGCACGACCTCGGCAAGGCGATGACCCACGAGGTGGAGGGCTCGCACGCCCTCATCTCGGCGCAGCTCGCCCGCCGCTACGGCGAGTCGCAAGGGGTGGTGCACGCGATCGAGGCGCACCACTACGAGGTGCAGCCGCAGACGGTCGAGGCAGTGCTGCTGATCGCGGCCGACGCGATCTCGGCCTCCCGTCCCGGCGCACGTGGCGAGAGCCTCGAGCACTACATCAAGCGCCTCGAGGCGCTGGAGGAGATCGCGTCCGCGAAGCCCGGCGTGGCGAAGGCCTACGCGCTGCAGGCGGGCCGCGAGATCCGCGTGATCGTCGAGCCGAGCGAGGTGGACGACGACACGGCGGTGCTCCTCTCGCACGAGATCGCCCGGGAGATCGAGGATCAGCTCGAGTACCCCGGGCAGGTGAAGGTGATCGTGATCCGCGAGTCGCGGGCGGTGGAGGTGGCGAAGTAACGTGGACGGCTCGGACTACGCGCTGCTCGGGATCCTCGTCGGTGTCGTCTGGTTCTCCCTGATCGCCGTCTGGGCGGTCTGGGCGGCGCTACGGCACGCGTGATGGACGCTGCCGCCGCGGCCCGCCGCTGGGTCGAGGCGTGGCAGGCGGCCTGGCCGGCGGCCGACCCGGACGCGCTCCAGGGCGTATACGCGGACGACGCGCTCTTCCTCTCCCATCCGTTTCGTGCCGAACAGGCACCCGCTGCCTATGTCGCCTGGGCGTTCGCGGACCAGGCCGCCGCGGAGTGCCGGTTCGGCGAGCCGGTCGTCGACGCCGACCGCGCCGCCGTCGACTGGTGGGCGGTCGTCACCGCACGGGACGGCAGCGTGCAGACGCTCGCGGGGACGTCGCTCCTGCGCTTCGACCGGAACGGGAAGGTGATCGAGCAGCGCGACGCCTGGGCCGCGCACGACGGCCGGGTCGAGCTGCCGCGCTGGGCCCGTTAGGCCGAACGCAGGCGGGAGTGCACCCGACGGGGGCTACCATCCGCGGCGTGCGCCGCTACCACGTGACCACCTTCGGCTGCCAGATGAACGCCCACGACTCGGAGCGGATCAAGGGCATGCTCGAGTCGCTCGGCCTGGGGGAGGCGACCCGGCCTGAGGAGGCCGACGTCGTCGTCTTCAATACCTGCACGATCCGGGAGAAGCCGGACCAGAAGCTGGCGGCGTACCTCGGCGACGCGGCTGCGCGGAAGCGGGCGAATCCGGAGCTGGTGGTGGCCGTTGGCGGCTGCTACGCGGAGGCACAGCGGGAGCGCATCTTCGAGCGCTACCCGTTCGTCGACGTCGCCTTCGGGCCGGGCTCGATCCCACACCTGGCCGAGTGGGTCGGTGCGGGCGGGGAGGGGGTGCAGCGCGGCCGCTTCGGCACGCACGAGCACTTCGCCGCCGACCTGCCGATGCACCGCGAACGGCGCTTCCACGCCTGGGTGCAGGTCTCGATGGGCTGCAACTCCGCGTGCGCGTACTGCATCGTCCCCGCCGTCCGCGGCCGCGAGCAGAGTCGGCGCCCGGGTGAGATCGTCGCGGAAGTGACGCGGCTCGCCGGGGAGGGCGTGCGCGAGATCACGCTGCTCGGCCAGAACGTCAACTCGTGGGGCCGCGACCTCGCACCCGGGCTGCGCACCGAGTTCGGCGAGCTCCTGCGCGCCTGCGACGCGGTCGACGGGATCGCGCGGATCCGCTTCACGAGCCCGCACCCGAAGGACTTCAGGGCGCCGGTGATCGCCGCGCTCGCCGACTGCGCGTCCGTGTGCGAGCACGTCCACTTGCCGCTGCAGTCCGGCTCGAGCCGGGTCCTGAAGGCGATGCGGCGCACCTATTCGCGCGAGCGCTACCTCGCGCTCGCCGACCGGCTCCGCGAGGCCGTTCCCGATCTCGCGCTCGGGACGGACGTGATCGTCGGCTTCCCGGGCGAGACGGAGGACGACTTCCGCGAGACGCTCGAGATCGTCGAGCAGGTGCGCTACGACAGCGCGTTCACGTTCATCTACTCGCCCCGGCGCGGCACCGAGGCCGCGGACCTGCCCGACCAGGTGCCCGACGAGGTCAAGCACGAGCGCCTGGAGCGGCTCGTCGAGGTCGTGCAGCGGGTCGCGGCCGAGCGCAACGCCCAGCGCGTCGGGAACGTCGAGGAGGTGCTCGTCGAGGGGCCGAGCCGAACCGACCCGACCCTGCTCCGCGGCCGCACGCGCCGCAACACGACGGTGAACTTCCGCGGCAGCGCCGCGCCGGGTGAGCTCGTCAGGGTGCGGATCGAGGCGGCCACGTCGACGACCCTCGCGGGCACCGCCGCGGCGCAGCTCGCCGGCACACATTCGTGACGTTGCGCGCGCCACGAGTGCGCTTTTCGTGGCTATGCTCGCAGCGGAGGGAGGCCCGCGGCCGGCCCCTCCGGTGGGATGGACGCTGACCTTTCCAGTCGTGCGCGTGGAGGCCTCGTCCTCGCGATCTTCGGGCCGACCGCCTCGGGCAAGAGCGCCGTCGCCGAGGCCATC
>DASTPC010000271.1:0-2131 GCA_035720085.1 Gaiellaceae bacterium | reverse complement strand
ACCGCGGCCGCGCCCAGCCGCTCGACGAGCTCGGCGGTCAGCGCGCCCGGCCCGCAGCCGACGTCGAGCGCCTCCATGCCGGCGTGGACTCGCGTGAAGTCGAGGAACGGCCGGGCGAGCGGCGTCGAGTAGCGGCCCATGAAGCGGTCGTAGGCGTCGGCGGCGACGACGAACATCGCTGGAATCTAGCCCGCCGCCTTGCCCGGTACGCTGGCTCGAGTATGGCTGTGGCTGCGAGAGCCGAGGAGACTCCGCTCGGGACGATCGGCGTCGAGGCGTCGGCGGCCGGGCTCACGCGGGTACGCCTGCCGGGCGCGGGCGGCGCCGGGGCCCGGCCCGGAGGCGATGAGCCGGCAGCCGCACGCGCGGAAGCGGCGCTCGAGCAACTCGCGGAGTACGCGAGCGGGCAGCGCGAGATCTTCGACGTCGAGGTGGACTGGAGCGGGGTCGACGAGACGCACCGGCGCGTGCTCGAGACGCTTCGCGAGATCGCCCCGTTCGGCGCCACGGTCACGTACGGGGAGCTCGGCCGGCGGGTGGGCATCGCCGATCCGCGCGAGGTCGGCGTGCTGATGGCGCGGAACCCGGTCCCGCTCGTCGTGCCGTGTCACCGCGTCGTCGCAGCCGACGGGCTGGGCGGCTTTGGAGGAGGTCTCGAGCTCAAGCGCCGTCTGCTCGAGCTCGAGGGCGTGCTCCCGGCCCGGCTCGAGCTCGGGATCGTCTAGACGGGGCAGGGCGCGGGCCCCGCTGCCGCCGCGCCGAGCACGCACCCGCCCATGTAGAGCACGCTCCAGGCGACGGGCAGCACCGCGGCGAGCCGCGTCCGTTCGCCGATGTGCGCGAACAGCACGCCGACGAAGACGAGCAGCCAGCCGAAGACGCCCACGACCGCGGCGGCGCCGGCGTACGTGTCGCCCGGAGTCGCACCGCTGGTCGCGACGCAGTTCCACTCGATGTCGAAGGCGTTCGGGACGGCGAAGAGGGCGAGGACGGCGGTCACCGGGCCGAGCGCGACGAGCGCGAGCAGGCCCAGAGAGGACGCCGAGATCCGTCGTCCGCGATGCCGCTCGATGCGATCCAGCGCCTGCGACACCAGTCTCTCTCCTCGGCCTCCATGGTACGGACCGCGTACCCGGGGTTGTCAAGGTGCGCTCGGGTGGAACAGCGGGACGAGCGGCTCCCACCCCGCACGCAGCACCTCGACGAGCGACGGAGGCGTGAGCACCACGGTCTCGGCGTCGGCGGAACGAGGGCGAGAGATCGTGTAGCCCGCCGGCGTCCAGCTGAGGAGGCGCGTTCCGCGCACGAGGCACGGGTCACCGCCTTCGAGGACGAAGGCGCCGTCGGGAAGCTCCTCGAGGCGGGCACGGTGGCGGCGCTGGCCGCGGGTCGAAGGGTCGACCCGCTCGTGGTGGAGCTGCGCGTCGATCGCGTCGGCGCCGCGCTGCTCGGGATGAAGCCGGCTCCAGATCTCGAGGAAGCGCTCGTAGTCGGGACGGCGGCAGAGCGCACAGGGCCGGTGGCCCGCGGCGAAGGCGGTCGCCTCGTCGAGGAAGAAGAGCTCCGTGAAGCGGCCGGGCTGCATGAGCGGCGCGCGCCGCCAGCCTCGGAACTCGAGCCTGCAGGCGATCCAGCGCCTGACCGCGAAGCGCCGCCGGATGCGGCCGTCCGGATCGTGGAGGCAGCCACGGTTGCCGTAGACGAGGCCGCGGGCCGGATCCGCGATGAGCTCGCCGAGCGGAGTGACCCGGTTCTGTCGAGGCATCGCGCGGGCACGGTACCCGCGGCCGGATAGCGTTCGGCCCGTGGAGCAGGTTCAGCTCGGCGACAGCGGCTTGGCCGTCTCGCGGGTCGGGCTGGGCTGCAACAACTTCGGCGGCCGGATCGACTTCCAGGCGACCCGCGAGGTCGTCGAGGCGGCGCTCGACGCGGGCGTGACCCTCTTCGACACCGCTGAGGTCTACGGTGGCGGCGGCGGGAGCGAGAGGTTTCTCGGCGAGCTGCTCGAGGGCAGCCGCGAGCGCGTCGTGCTCGCGACCAAGTTCGGCTGGGGGCAGGAGTCCGGCACCGGCTCGGGCGAGGCGGCGCGCAGGGCGATCGTCGGATCGCTCGAGCGCCTGCGCACCGACTA
>DASTPC010000270.1:0-10273 GCA_035720085.1 Gaiellaceae bacterium | reverse complement strand
TCTGCCGTGGGGGGTAACAGAACGGTGCCGGGCGCGATGACCGCTAGTCGGCTCGTCTCGGCCGCCGAGGCCGTGGCTCGAGTACACAGCGGCGACACCGTGATGGTCGGCGGGTTCGGCCTCGTCGGCGCGCCGCTGACGCTGATCGACGCGCTCGTCGACGAGTCCGACGCGACCGACCTGACGATCGTCTCGAACAACATCGGCGAGCCGGGGCGCGGGCTCGGCAGGCTGCTCCGCCAGGGCCGGATCCGGCGTGGGATCTCCTCGTACTTCACGTCCAACCCCGAGGCGGTCGCCGCCGTGAACGCGGGCGAGCTCGAGGCGACGCTCGTCCCGCAGGGGACGTTCGCGGAGGCGATCAGGGCGGCCGGGGCCGGAATCGCCGGCTTCTTCACGCCCGTCGGCGCGGGGACGCTGCTCGCGGAGGGGAAGGAGGAGCGCGTGATCGGCGGGGTCGCGCACGTGCTCGAGGAGCCGATCCGGGCCGACGTCGCGCTCGTCTACGCGGCCCGGGCGGACGAGCTCGGCAACCTCTGGTACCGCCGCACGGCGCAGAACTTCAATCCCGCGATGGCGACGGCGGCGCGCGTCACGGTCGCCGAGGCGGGCGAGCTCGTGCCGCTCGGCGGGCTCGAGCCGGAGTCGATCCACACGCCGCACCTCTACGTCGACCACCTGGTGCGCTCGGCGTGACGGGCGACGCGAAGGCCGCGATCGCGGCGCGCGCGGCGCGGGAGCTGCGGCCGGGCGAGGTCGTCAACCTGGGCGTCGGGATCCCGAACCTGATCCCCGCGTTCCTGCCGGCCGACGCCGGGGTGTTCCTGCACAGCGAGAACGGCGTCCTGGGAGTGGGGCCGCGCCCCACCGAGGACGAGCTCGACCCCGACCTGATCGACGCGGCGAAGCGGCCGGTGACCGTGCTCCCAGGCGCTGCGTACTTCGACAGCGCCGCCAGCTTCGCGATGATCCGCGGCGGCCACGTCGACGTCGCCGTGCTGGGGGCGCTGCAGGTGAGCGCCGCCGGCGACATCGCCAACTGGGCCGTGCCCGGGAAGGACGTGCTCGGTGTCGGCGGCGCGATGGACCTCGTCGTCGGCGCGCGCCGCGTGATCGTGACGATGGTCGCGACCTCGTCGGGCGGCGAGAAGAAGGTCGTCCCCGAATGCACCTACCCGCTGACCGCGCGCGGCGCCGCCGACGTGATCGTCACGGAGCTCTGCGTGTTCCGGCTCCGCGACGGCGAGCTCCGCCTGACCGAGCTCCTGGACGGCGCCACCGTGGACGACGTCGCGGCAGTGACGACGGCGCCGTTCTCGCTCGACCTGGACACCGAGGAGGTTCGATGACCGACACGTACGACCGCGGCCTCGAGACACGGCGGGCGGTGCTGGGCGACGCCCACGTCGACCGGGCCCTCGCGCGCACGACCGCGCTGACCGCCGACTTCCAGGACCTGCTCACGCGCTACTGCTGGGGCGAGGTCTGGACGCGGCCGGGGCTCGACCGCCGCACCCGCAGCTGCGTCACGCTCGCGGCACTGGTCGCGCTCGGCCACCCCGAGGAGCTGGCGCTGCACCTGCGCGGGGCACGCCGCAACGGCCTCACCGACAACGAGATCAAGGAGGTGATCCTCCACAGCGCGATCTACTGCGGCGTGCCGGCCGCCAACGCCGCCTTCCGCGTCGCGCAGGAAGTCCTCGCGGAGGAGACGGAGTGACGCGGGCGGTGATCCTCTCCGCGGTCCGCACGCCGGTGGGCCGCTACGGCGGCGGCCTCGCCGGTGTCCGCCCCGACGACCTGGCGGCGCTCGCCGTCGCCGCCGCGGTGGAGCGCGCCGGTGTGCCTCCCGTCGAGATCGAGGACGTCTGGCTCGGTTGTGCGAACCAGGCGGGCGAGGACAACCGCAACGTGGCCCGCTTTGCCGCGCTGCTCGCCGGCCTGCCCGACTCGGTGGCGGGCGTGACCGTGAACCGGCTCTGCGCCTCCGGGCTCTCCGCGGTGGTCGGCGCCTGTCACGCCGTCGTCGCCGGCGACGGCGACCTCTTCGTCGCCGGAGGCGTCGAGTCGATGAGCCGCGCGCCGCTCGTCACCGCGAAGCCCGATGCCGCCTTCCCGCGCGGCGACCGCGTCATGCACGACACGACGCTCGGCTGGCGTTTCGTCAACCCGCGCTACGAGGAGCGGTACTCGCGGGAGACGATGGGGGAGACGGGCGAGAACGTGGCCGAGCGCTGGGGCGTGAGCCGCGAGGACCAGGACGCCTTCGCCCTCCGCTCGCAGCAGCGCTGGGCGGCCGCGGTGGCGGCCGGCCGCTTCGCGGACGAGCTCGTGCCCGCCGGAGAGCTGGAGCGCGACGAGCACCCACGCCCGGACACCTCGGCTGAGAAGCTCGCCGCGCTGCAGCCGGCGTTCCGCGCGGGCGGGACGGTGACGGCCGGCAACGCGAGCGGGATCAACGACGGCGCCGCCGCGCTCGTGGTCGCGAGCGAGGAGCGGGCCCGCGAGCTCGGCATCGAGCCGCTCGGCGCGTTCGCGGGATCGGCCGTCGCCGGCGTCGACCCGGCGGTGATGGGGATCGGGCCGGTGCCGGCGGTGCGCAGACTGCTGGAGCGAACGGGCGTGTCCGTGGACGAGCTCGACCTCGTCGAGCTGAACGAGGCGTTCGCCTCGCAGAGCCTCGCGGTCGTGCGCGAGCTCCGGCTCGACGAGGAGAAGGTGAACGTCAGCGGCGGCGCGATCGCGATCGGCCACCCGCTCGGGATGAGCGGCGCCCGCCTGGTCGTGACGCTGCTGCACGAGCTTCGCCGCCGCGGCGGCCGCTACGGGCTCGCGACGATGTGCGTCGGGGTCGGGCAGGGCCAGGCGGCCCTCTTCGAGCGCAGCCCGGCGGCCTAGACCTGCCAGTCGCCGCCGCGCAGCACGGGCACGTGCTCGCCGGCGGCCGTGACGCCGTCCACGTCGAGCTGCGGGCTGCCGACCATCAGGTCGACGTGGATGGCGCTCGAGTTCATGCGCCGGCGGTCGTCCTCGTCGGCGAGGCCCATCGAGAGCCCGCTGCCCAGCGCCAAGTGGCTGGCGGCGTTCTCGTCCAGCAGCGTGTCGTAGAAGACGGTGCCGAGCGGCCCGATGCGGCCGTGCCCGTCGACGAGCGCCAGCTCGCCGAGCCGCGAGCCGCCGTCGTCCTTCGCCGCCGCCGCGCGCAGCGCCTCGGCGTTACGCTCGGCGTCGATCCGGACCGCACGGCCGCTTTCGAACTCGATCCGGATCCCGTCGATCAGCTGGCCGTACAGCTCCTTCGGCATCGTCATCGTCACGACGCCGTCCGCACGCTGCGGGTCCGGGGTCGTGAAGACCTCCTCGGACGGCAGGTTCGGGTGGTGGACGAGCCCGTCGACGGTCTGGAACCTGGCCGCGCCCCACGTCGACGAGGGCAGGAGGCCGACCGTCAGGTCGGTGCCGGGGCCGTGCAGCCGGATCGCGTCGAAGCGGCGCTCGTTCAGGCGCGCCGCGGCGCCCGTGAGGGCGTCCATCCGCTCCCGCCAGGCGGCGACCGGGTCGTCCTCGTCGAGGCGGCAGACGTGCGTGACCTGCTCGGAGAGGCGCACAAGGGCTTCCGCGGGGTCGAGCCCCGGGTGGACGAGCTCCGCCCACGGGCCCGTCGGGACGGCGATCGCCGACCAGTTGGTCGTCTGCGCATTCACGACCTCTCCCACTTCGGCCAGCCACGGCAGCAGGTCGCGGCCGGCGCGCTCGGCCGGGACGTCGTCGAGCGCGTGCGGGTCCTGCGGCCCGGAGAACGAGATCCGCGCCGCCCGCTCGTCGGAGAGCCAGCGGAGCCGCTCGGGCAGCCACGGCGGCACGTACTCGAGGCTGTCGAGCGGCGCGTGCAGCAGCCGCTCCCGCTTCAGCCGGTCGTCGAACGTGACGACGTCGACGTAGCGGGCGCCGCGCCGGTAGGCCGCGCGCGCGACCGCCCGAGTCGCCTCCTCGCGGCCGACGAAGCTCGTGACGCCGACGAGCTGACCCGGCTGGACGTTCGCGCCGAAGCCGACGACGAGATCGGCGAGCTTCTCGAGCAGGTCGCCGGTCACGCCAGCTGCCACCGCCCCGCGCGCAGCACCGGCACGACGCCGCCGTCCCGCGTCAGCCCGTCCACCTCGAGCTCCGGGCTGCCGATCATGAAGTCGATGTGCACGGTGCTGTGGTTGATCCGCGCGCGGTCGCCCTCGTCGTCGACGCCCCGCGCGTACGCGTGGCCGAGCGCGATGTGGCTGGCGGCGTTCTCGTCGATCAGGGTGTCGTAGAACACGGTGCCGAGCGGGCCGATCCGGCCGGCGCCGTCCACGAGCGCGAGCTCGCCGAGCCGCGACGCGCCGTCGTCGCGCGCGGCCGCCGCCCGGAGCGCCTCTGCGCCCTCGTCGGCGTCGATCCGCACGACGCGCCCGCCGGCGAACTCGACGCGCAGGCCGCTGATCGCCGAGCCGTACAGCTCCAGCGGCATCGTCGCCGTCACGTGGCCGTCGACCCGAGCGTGGTCCGGAGTCGTGAACGTCTCCTCGGTCGGCAGGTTGGGATGGTGGTGGAGCCCGTCCACCGTCTCCGCGCCGCCCGCAGCCCAGACGGACGACGGGTAGAGCCCGACGGTCAGGTCGGTGCCGGGGCCGTGCAGCCGGATCGCGTCGAAACGGCGCTCGGTCAACCGTTGCGCGCCAGCCTTCAGCTCGGCGTCGCGTGCGTCCCAGGCCGCAGCCGGGTCGTCCTCGAGCCGGCAGACGTGCACGATCGCCTCCCAGAGCCGGTCGAGCGCCTCCTCGGGCTCCGCGTCCGGATAGACCTTCTGCGCCCACGGTGCGGTCGGGGCGGGCATGATCGTCCAGTTCGTGGTCCGCGCGTTGACGACCTCGCCGACCTCCGGCAGGAACGGGAGCAGGTCTCGGCCGGCGCGCGCCGGGTCGAGCCCGGCGAGCGCGCCAGGCGCCTGCGGGCCGCTCAGCGAGACGCGGGCCGCCTTCTCCTCGGACAGCCAGAGCAGGCGGTTGCGCAGCCAGGGCGGGATGAAGTCGAGCGAGTCCTCCGGCGCGAGCGCGACGCGCTCCCGCTTGACCAGGTGGTCGAAGGTGACGACGTCCACCCAGCGCGCGCCGCGCTGGTACGCCTTGCGGGCGATCGCGCGGGTCAGCTCCTCCTTGTCCGGGTAGGTCGAGATGGCGAGGATCTGGCCCGGCTGCAGGTTGGTGCCGTAGATCGCCAGCTC
This sequence comes from Gaiellaceae bacterium, assembly GCA_035720085.1. GTDB lineage: Bacteria > Actinomycetota > Thermoleophilia > Gaiellales > Gaiellaceae > Gaiella. The sequence goes on along the minus strand of DASTPC010000270.1, from coordinate 5,016 downwards.
GGCGAGCTTGTCGGTCGCGGCCGCCCGGTCGAGCATGCGCGGCACCCTACCCGGCGACAATGCGCGCGTGCGCCTGAACGCCTTCCTCGCGCGGGCCGGGGTCGCCTCGCGGCGCGGCGCCGACGAGCTGATCAAGGCCGGGCGCGTGCGCGTCAACGGCGAGCCCGGGAGGCTCGACACCTACGTCGAGGCGCGGGACGTGGTCGAGGTGGACGGCCGGCGCGTCGCCGGCCAGGAGCTCGCGCACGTGCTCCTGCACAAGCCGCGCGGGGTGGTCACGACCGCGCGCGACCCGCAGGGCCGGCCGACCGTGGTCGGCCTCGTCGGGCACCCCCTGCGGATCGTCCCCGTGGGGAGGCTCGACGTGGCCACGACGGGCGCGCTGCTGCTCACGAACGACGGACCGCTCGCGCACCGGCTGGCCCACCCGCGCTACGGGGTGGAGAAGACCTACGTGGCCGACGTCGAGGGACGTCCCTCGGACGCGGCCCTCGACGCCCTCGCGGCCGGCGTCGAGCTCGAGGACGGCCGGACAGCGCCCGCCCGCATCCGCCGCCTGGGCCACTCGCGCGTCGAGCTGGTGCTCCACGAGGGCCGCAACCGCCAGGTGCGCAGGATGCTGGAGGCGGTCGGGCACCCCGTCCGCCGCCTCCACCGCAGCGCCTACGCGGGCCTCACGCTCGCCGGCCTCGCCCCCGGCGGGTGGCGCGAGCTGACGGATGCAGAGGTCGCTGCCTTGCGTCGGCGCACTACGCCGTGCGAGGGGCGATCGTGAAGCCGATCTGGCGCGCCGCCCGCCTGAGATCCTCGTCGAGCGTCACGAGGATCGTTTGCTCGCTCGCGATCGCCTCATACGAGGCGAGGTGCACTGCGTCGTAGCCCCTGAGCGCATGCTCGTCGGCCAGGTCGCCGGCTCGGCGGGCGATATCGGTTCCGATGCCGAGGCGGCCCGCCGCCCGCCAGAGCTCCTCCAGCAGCTCGCGCGCGCGCAGATGCTCGGGGCCGGTCATGCGCCCTGCTCGGCTGGCCGCGGCGAGCGCGGCGCGCGCCTCGGGGTAGAGCAGCCAGGACGAAACAGCGCGTCCGGACGCCTCCCAGAGCCGCCGCACAGTCACTGAGCCTGGCTCGTCGATCAGGAGCTTGATGAACGCCGACGTCTCGAAGTAAGCGATCAGCGCCGCTGCTCTCTGACGAGGTCGCTGACCGTTCCCTTCGTCTTGATCGGCGCCGGTAGCGGGCCTCGCCAGGGCTGCGGCGCGGGCTCGACGATGCCGGCCGCGATCAACTCGTCGAGCTTGGACCGCCGGTCCGTCGGGGTGATCCTCGCCACCGGTCGCCCACGGTCCGTGACCGTCAGCTCCTCGCCCGCTTCGACCCGCTTCAGCCAGCGGGACAGTTCGGCGCGCAGCTCCCTGATCCCCACTTCCATGGAGTAAATGTAGCGCTTTCGTCAAGCTGTCTTGTAGCGACATGTCTGGGACTCGTCGGTCTGCCGCCGTCACTCCGAGAGACGCACGAACCCCATCCGCTCGTACATCGACTCGAGGGTCGGCGCGGCGGCCTCGCGCGCCTGCTCGGCGCCCTGAGCGAGCAGCCGCCGCAACTCGGCCGGGTCGGCGCGCAGCTCCAGGTAACGCTCGCGCACCGGCGCGACCAGGGCGACGACGGCCTCGCCGACGTCCTCCTTCAGCTGCCCGTAGCCGGCGTGTTCGTAGTCGACCTCGATCTCGCCCGGGCTCTTCCCGCAGGCGACGCTCAAGATGTCGACCAGGTTGGTGACGCCGGGCTTGTCGTCGCCGCGGCGGATCTCCCGGCCGGAGTCGGTGACCGCGCTCTTGAACTTCTTGCGGATCACGTCGGGCTCGTCGAGCACCCGGACCGTACCCGCCTCGGTGCCGCCCGTGGTCGACATCTTCTTCGTCGGCTCCTGCAGGTCCATGATCCGCGCCCCGACCTCGGGGTACTGCCCGCGGGGCACGACGAACGTCTCCCCGAAGCGCGCGTTGAAGCGCTCCGCCACGTCGCGGGCGAGCTCCAGGTGCTGGCGCTGGTCGTCGCCGATCGGGACGAGGTCGGCCTGGTAGAGCAGGATGTCGCCGGCCATCAGCACCGGGTAGGTGAAGAGGCCGGCGGAGACGAACTCCCGCTGCTCCGACTTGTCCTTGAACTGGGTCATCCGGCCGAGCTGGCCGAAGCTGGTGACGGCCGAGAGCAGCCAGTTCGCCTCGGCGTGCGCGGTCACGTGGCTCTGCGCGAACACGGTCGAGCGGTCCGGGTCGAGGCCGGTGGCGAGCAGCATCGCGTACAGGTCGAGCGTCCGCTCGCGCAGGTCGGCCGGGTCGTAGTCGACCGTGATCGAGTGCAGGTCGACGATGCAGAAGAAGGCCTCGCCGAGCTCCTGCGTGGCCGCGTACTGGCGGAAGCCGCCGATCAGGTTGCCGAGGTGCTTGTCGCCCGTCGGTTGGATGCCGGAGAAGATGCGCATGTGTCCCTTTCGGTCGCTTCGCGACCGAAAGGGATAGACGCCCGCCCGGCCGCGAGGAGGAGAACGTATCGCGGAGGACTGGCCGTCAGTGGACCAGGCTCCCGCCTCGCCAACCGCGCCACCACCGGTGCCGACGAGCGAGACGGGTCATGCCTTCGTTGTAACCGTTATGGCGCGAAGCGTCAAAACGGCCTCACTACACTCCGACCATGGCAGTGACCGAGCGCGAGTGGGCGCCGTCCTCGTGGCGCGCGCGGCCGGCCGGGCAGCAGCCGGCGTGGCCCGACCAGGCCGCAGTGGACCTCGCGCGCGAGCGTCTCAAGTCGCTGCCGCCGCTCGTCTTCGCCGGCGAGGCGCGGGCGCTGCTGACCGCACTCGGCGAGGTGGCGGAGGGACGGGCGTTCCTGCTCCAGGCTGGCGACTGCGTCGAGTCCTTCCGGGACGTCTCCGCGATCCAGATCCGCGAGAAGCTGAAGGTGATCCTGCAGATGGCGGCGGTGCTGACCTTCGGGGCGACGCTGCCGGCGATCAAGGTCGGCCGGATCGCGGGCCAGTTCACGAAGCCGCGCTCGTCGGCGACGGAGGTCGTCGGCGGCGTCGAGCTGCCCTCGTTCCGCGGGCACACCGTCCATTCCGACGAGCCGACGCTCGAGGCTCGTGTGCCCGATCCCGAGCGGATGATCCACGGCTACTACCAGGCGGCCTCGACCCTGAACCTGCTCCGGGCGTTCACGAAGGGCGGCTTCGCCGACCTGACGCAGGTGCACACCTGGAACCAGGAGTTCGTCGCCAGCTCCCCCCAGGGGCGCCGTTACGAGGCGCTCGCGGCGGAGATCGGCCGCGCGCTGCGGTTCATGCAGGCCTGCGGCATCGACCTCGCCCAGGAGCGCGCGCTGCACGAGGTGGACGTCTACACGAGCCACGAGGGCCTGCTGCTCGAGTACGAGGAGGGGCTGACGCGGCGCGACTCGCTCACCGGCCTCTGGTACGACTGCTCGGCGCACATGCTCTGGATCGGGGAGCGCACGCGCGAGCTGGGCGGCGCTCACGTCGAGTACTTCTCCGGGGTCAACAACCCGGTCGGCGCGAAGCTCGGCCCGGCCGCGGGCGCCGACGACGTGGTCGCGCTCTGCGAGCGGCTCAACCCGCACCGCGTGCCCGGCCGGTTGACGCTGATCACCCGGCTCGGCGCCCGCGAGGTCGGCCGGCTCCTGCCGCCGCTCCTGCGCGCCGCGCGCGAGGAGAGCCATCCGGTCGTCTGGGTCTGCGACCCGATGCACGCCAACCTCCTGCGCACGGCAGGGGGGCAGAAGACGCGGCACTTCGACGACGTGCTGGCCGAGATCGAGGGCTTCTTCGCCGCCCACCGCGAGGTCGGCACGTGGCCGGGTGGCGTCCACCTCGAGATCACCGGCGAGGACGTGACCGAGTGCCTCGGCGGCTCCGAGGCGGTCAGCGAGGCGCAGCTCGACCACCGCTACGAGACGCTCTGCGACCCCCGCCTGAACGGCCGGCAGTCGCTCGACCTCGCCTTCCGCGTCGCCGAGCTGATGCGGGCCGCATGATCGCCTGCGGCGATCCTGGGGTCGTGGAACAGCAGCCTTGGCACCGCTGACCTCCCTGGCCGTCGTCGGCACGGGTCTGATCGGCGCGTCCGCGGCGCTGGGCGCGAGGCGGGCAGGCGTCGAGCGCGTGCTCGGCTGGGACGAGGACGCCGGCGCGCTGGGCGTGGCGGCGGAGCGCGGCGCCGTCGAGCCGGCGGGCTCGCTGGAGGAGGCGCTCGCGGGCGCCGACCTGGCGCTCGTCGCCGTGCCGGTGGCGGACCTGCCGCGCGTGGTGGGCGCGGCGCTCGGCGGTGCTCCCGAGGCCTGCACGGTCACCGACGTCGGCTCGACGAAGGGCGCGGTGTGCGCCGCGGCCGGCGGCGACGCGCGGTTCGTCGGCGGCCACCCGATCTCGGGCGCGGAGACGCGCGGCCCGGAGCGCGCGACGGCGGAGCTGTTCGAGGGCGCGACGTGGTTCCTGACCCCGGGCGCCGCGACCGAGCCCGACCGGTTCCGGCTCGTGCACTCGTTCGTCTCCTCGCTCGGCGCCCGTCCGGTCGCGATCGACCCGGGCTCGCACGACCGGCTCGTGGCGCTGACGAGCCACCTGCCGCACGTGCTCGCGAACGCGCTCTTGAACCAGGCGGGCTCGACGCGGGTCGACGGCCACGACCCACTGCAGGCCGCCGGCGGCTCCCTGCGCGACATGACGCGGATCGCCGGCGCCAACCCGCGCATCTGGGTGGACATCTTCCTCGACAACCGGGAGGCGCTCGCGGCCGCGCTGGCCGAGCACCGCCGCCGCGTCGAGCAGCTGGAGGCGGCGCTCGCGGAGGGAGACGCGGGTTTCCTGGCGCGGTGGATCGGCGAGGCGAGCGGCAACCGCCGCCGCCTCCTCGCCACCGCGTACGACGATCCGGGCGCGCTGCAGCGCCTGCGCGTCCACATCCCCGACCGCCCCGGCGTGCTCGCGGGGATCTTCCAGGC
>DASTPC010000269.1:0-11871 GCA_035720085.1 Gaiellaceae bacterium | reverse complement strand
CGGCGGACGGCGAGCCCGGAGCCGAGGTGGTGCTGGTCGCGCTCGCGGACGGTCGCGTCCTGCGCGAGCACGGTGCCGACGCCGACCTCGCGGCGCTCGCAGGTGCGCTCCGCCTCGACCGGCCGTTTCGCGCCCGGGCCGTCCACCGGGCCGACGGCGCCTGGGCCGTCGCCGGCTCACGCATCGAGGTCGTCGACCTGCACGCGCCCGACGGCGGTACCGTCGTCGAGGTCGTCTGGGACGGCGTCGAGCGCACCACGCGGCTCGACGGAGAGCCGACGTTCCAGCGATTCCCGGAGCTCGAGGCGCTCGGGGTCGACCGGTTCGCCACGTACGTCGCGAGGGCCGAGCGGCTCGCGGGTGACCTCTGGGAGCTGAACGTCCTGCCGCTCTGAGGCTGCGCCGGATCAGGCCGGCGCGCTCGGCCAGCCGCCGACCGTCTCGGCGGTCCGCCGTCGCACGGTCTCGCGCAGTGCCTCGAGAGCCGTCGGCGACTCGCGCTCCAGCCGCCAGACGTCCCGGTTGAGCAGCGTGATCAGCCGCACCGGCGACGTGGCCGTGACGGTCGCGATCCGCCGCCCTGACGACAGGACGGCGATCTCGCCCACGACGTCGCCCGGCCCGAGCCGCCCGACCAGCTCGTCGTCGCGTCGCACTTCGGCAGTCCCTTCCTCGATCGCGAAGAGGGCGTAGCCGAAGTCGACCTCGGCGGCGACCACGGAGCCGGCCGGGAGCGTGACTTCTCCGGCGACCTCCGCGAGCTGCGCCTGCTGCTCCGGGGCGAGCGCCGAGAAGAGCGGGATCGCCGCGATCCGCGAGGAGTCCATGCGCGCAAGCCTATGCCTCCCTGCGGTGACCGTCGGGTGGTCGGGCGGTGTGCATCCGGGGAAGGCCGCGGGGCGGTCGCCGGCCACGCAAACCGGTACCCTCTGTGTCCATGCCCACGACCGATTTCGGCCGCTTCGAGAAGGTCCTCCGCGTCGGCGAGGGCCGGCGCCTGAAGCGCCTCAAGCAGCAGGCCGCCTACATCACGACGCTCGAGCCCGACTTCCAGCAGCTTTCCGACGAGGGGCTGCGCGCGAAGTCGGCCGAGCTCAAGCAGCGCTACGAGAACGGGGAGACCCTGGAGGAGCTGCTCTTCGAGGCGTTCGCCGCCGTCCGCGAGGCGCGCTGGCGGGAGTCCCAGCAGCGCATGTTCGACGTGCAGATGATGGGCGGGATCGTCCTTCACGAGGGCGACATCGCCGAGATGAAGACCGGCGAGGGGAAGACGTTCGTCGCCAGCCTCGCGCTCTACCTGAACGCCCTCACCGGCCGGGGGGCCCACCTCGTGACCGTCAACGACTACCTCGCGAAGCGCGACGCCGAGTGGAACAGCGGCGTCTTCGACCGCCTCGGCATGACGGTCGGCTTCATCCAGAACATGATGCCCTTCCGGCCGCGCCGCGAGGCCTACCAGGCGGACGTCACCTACGGGACGAACTCCGAGTTCGGCTTCGACTACCTGCGCGACAACATGGCCGTCTCGCTCGAGGGCGTCGTCCAGCGCGGGCACGCGTTCGCGATCGTGGACGAGGTCGACTCGATCCTGATCGACGAGGCGCGCACGCCGCTGATCATCTCGGGCGAGCCCGAGACGGCCGCGAAGACGTACTACGACTTCGCACGCGTCGTGCGCGACCTGGAGGGCCAGCCCGCGACCCGGAAGAGCGCGAAGGGCGAGGACGAGACGGAGCTCTCCGGGGCCGACTTCCTCTACGACGAGAAGCACAAGACCGTCTCGCCGGCGCAGGTCGCGATCGAGAAGGTCGAGCGCGCGCTCGGCGTCGAGAACCTCTACGACCCGCGCAACGTGCAGCTCGTCAACCACCTCACGCAGGCGCTCAAGGCCCAGTCGCTGTACCAGCGGGACGTCGACTACGTCGTGCAGGACGGCGAGGTCAAGATCGTCGACGAGTTCACCGGCCGGATCATGGAGGGGCGCCGCTGGAGCGAGGGCCTCCACCAGGCGATCGAGGCGAAGGAGGGCGTCTCGATCCGCGAGGAGAACGTCACCCTGGCGACCATCACCCTCCAGAACTACTTCCGCCTCTACGAGAAGCTCGGCGGCATGACGGGGACGGCGAAGACCGAGGAGAAGGAGTTCGTCGAGATCTACAACCTGCACGTGGTCGAGATCCCGACCAACGTGCCGGTCGCGCGCGCCGATCGCAACGACTTCATCTTCAAGACGAAGGATGCCAAGTGGCAGGCCGTTCTCGACGACATCGTCGAGCGCCACGAGGCCGGGCAGCCGGTGCTCGTCGGCACGATCGCGGTCGAGACGTCCGAGTACCTCTCGCAGCTCCTCACGCGTCAGGGCATCCCGCACAACGTCCTGAATGCGAAGGAGCACGAGCGCGAGGGCGAGATCATCAAGGACGCCGGCCAGTCCGGCGCGGTCACGATCGCGACCAACATGGCGGGCCGCGGCGTCGACATCAAGCTCGGCGACGGCGTCCGCGAGGCCGGCGGGCTGTACGTGCTCGCGACCGAGCGCCACGAGGCGCGCCGGATCGACAACCAGCTCCGCGGCCGCTCGGGCCGCCAGGGCGATCCCGGCGAGTCGCGCTTCTACCTCTCGGCCCAGGACGACCTCGTCCGGCTCTTCGCCGGCGACCGGATCCACGGGATCATGGAGCGTTTCAAGCTCCCCGACGACCAGCCGATGGAGGCGTCGATCCTCTCGCGCCAGATCGAGGGCGCCCAGAAGAAGGTCGAGGAGCAGAACTTCGTCGCGCGCAAGAACGTCCTCAAGTACGACGACGTGATGAACACACAGCGGCAGGTGATCTACGAGCAGCGGCGGCGCGTCCTCGAGGGCGAGGACATGTCGGAGGAGATCAAGGGCTGGATCGGCGACGTGGTGGCTGCCAACGTCGAGCAGTTCACGGACGCCGAGTACGCGGAGGAGTGGGATCTCGCCGGCCTCCTCGCCCAGATGAACGCGCTCTACGGCAGCGACATCACGCTCGAAGAGGTGCGCGAGGAGGTCGAGCTCGCGCGGGAGGCGCTGATCGACGAGTTCGCCGAGGACGCGCTCGACACCTACCAGGAGCGGGAGCAGGAGTTCACGCCCGAGGTGATGCGCGAGATCGAGCGGTACGTCGTCCTCAGCGTCGTCGACACGCGCTGGCGCGAGCACCTCGAGAACATGGACTACCTGCGCGAGGGGATCCACCTGCGCGCGATGGCGCAAAAGGATCCGCTGGTCGAATACCGCGGCGAGGGCCACGCGATGTTCGAGGAGCTCGGCCGCTCGATCCGGGAGGAGGTCGTGCTGACGCTCTTCCACGTCGAGCTCGCGCCCCAGGACGTCGAGCAGCTGCAGCCGGCCGAGCAGCAGGGCGCGCTGCAGTACGAGCACGAGACCTCGAGCGGCGCCGACGCGATCGCGGCCGCCGGCGGGGGCTCGGCGACCGCCGTGGCCGCCCCGCCGCGTCCGCAGCAGGTCGTCAACGAGCACCCGGACATCGGCCGCAACGATCCGTGCTGGTGCGGCTCGGGCAAGAAGTACAAGAAGTGCCACGGCGCCTAGGCGGCTGACGCCCGCCACAGCGGCTGCGTGACGGAGCGACGGCTGGTCGGCGTCCTCGCCGCCTCGCTGGCGGCATTCGTCCTGGTCGCCTGGGGGTACACGCGGGGCGGCCTCGTCGTCCGGGTCGACACCGAGGTGTCCGAGTGGGTCGCGGCGAGCATGCCCACCTGGGCGGAGTGGCTCGCACGCCCGTTCTCGTGGCTCGGGGGGTGGATCGGCCTGACGCTGACCGCCGCGATCCTCGGCGGCGAGCTCGTGCGGCGCGGCCGTCGCGGCACGGCCGCGCTCGCCCTGGCGTGCCTCGCCGGGGCGCAGCTGCTCACCTTCGGGTTGAAGCACGCGTTCGACCGGGAGCGCCCGCAGGCGGGGAGCGCGGTGCCGCTGCCACCCTCTCCGTCCTTTCCGAGCGGGCACGCCGTGACCGCGTCGGCATTCTTCGGCTTGCTCGTGCTCCTGGCCCTCGCGTCCGTCCCGCCGGGCCGGCCGAGGCTCCTCGTCGGTGCGTTAGGGGTGACGACGATCCTCGCGATCGCGGCGAGCAGGGTCGTGCTCAACGTCCACTTCGGCAGCGACGTCGTCGCCGGCCTCGCCCTCGGGTGCGCCTGGCTGGCCGTGTGCCTGCTCGCGGCGACGGCGCTGCGGGCGCGGGCCGCGCCGTCACGGACCAGGCACGAACGCGTTACCCATCCGTAAGCGAATCTCTGCGACCGTTCCGGTAGGGGGCCTCGCGCGCCCCCCGACGGGGCCTGCCCGGTCCCTGCCGACGGCGCGTACCGCACTGTCTCAGCCGCCGCGTGGGCTAGCATCGACGCGTGGCCGAGACCGTCCAGCGCACGCTCGGAGAGCAGCTCGAAGAGCTCGGGGCCCAGCTCGCCTGGGTCCGTGACTACCTTTGACCCCGCCACGCTGACAGCGCGCGCGGCGGAGCTGGAGGCCGCGATGGGGGCCCCCGGGTTCTGGGACGACCAGGCCGGGGCCGCGAGGATCTCGCAGGAGCATGCCCGGACGACCCGGAGGCTCGACCGCTACGAGCGGCTCGAGCGCGAGGTCGGGGACGCACGCGAGCTGTACGAGCTCGACCCGTCGCTGGAGGGCGAGCTGGCCGCCCAGCTGGCACCCGTGCGGGCAGAGCTCGACCGGCTCCAGGAGGACGCGCTCTTCAACGGCCGGTACGACGGCGGCGACGCGGTCGTCTCGATCAACGCGGGCACCGGCGGGACAGACGCGCAGGACTGGGCCGAAATGCTGCTCCGCATGTACCTGCGCTGGTGCGACGACCGCGGCTTCAAGGCCGAGCTCGTGGAGGCGAGCCCGGGCGAGGAAGCCGGGCTCAAGTCGGCGACGTTCACGGTCCGCGGCGAGAACGCCTACGGCGTCCTGAAGGCCGAGCGGGGCGTCCACCGGCTGGTGCGTCTGTCGCCGTTCGACGCCGCGCACCGGCGGCACACGGCGTTCGCCCAGGTCGTCGTCGCGCCGCTGCTGCCCGAGGACGACGCGGTCGAGATCGACGAGAACGACCTGCGCATCGACACTTACAGGGCGAGCGGGGCGGGCGGCCAGCACGTGAACAAGACCGACTCGGCCGTCCGGATCACCCACCTGCCGACCGGGATCGTCGTCCAGTGCCAGAACGAGCGCTCCCAGACCTCGAACAAGGCGACGGCGCTCCGGATCCTCCGCGCCCGCCTCGCCGAGCTGCAGGAGGAGCAGCGGGAGGCGGAGCTGGCGCGGGAGCGCGGGGCCGCGCAGGACATCGGCTTCGGGAGTCAAATCCGCTCGTATGTGCTGCACCCGTACCAGCTCGTGAAGGACCACCGCACCGACTTCGAGGTCGGGAACGCGCAGGGTGTCCTGGACGGCGGGCTGGACGGCTTCGTGCACGCCTACCTGCTCGCGAAAGCGGCCGGAAAAGCCGTCTAGCAGGCTAAACCTGGACCAGGAAGGGGTCGGAACGGAGACGATGTCAGCTACACTCGGTCACTCACGCGAGACCGGAGCGGCCCCTGGGCCGGCTTCCTCTTCAGATCCGGTGCAGGACGTCGACCTCCTTCAGCCCCCGACTACGACCGCGCTCGCAGAGCCGGCTCCGCTGACCGTCCCGGCGTCGTCAGCCGCCTACGGCGCGGCGATGATCGTGTTCGAGGACGTGCGCAAGGTCTACGAGCCGGACGTGGTCGCGCTCGACCGGGTCTCCTTCGTGATCGACAAGGGCGAGTTCGTGTTCGTCGTCGGCCCCTCCGGCTCCGGGAAGTCGACGATCATCCGGCTGCTCCTGAAGGAGCTCGAGCCGACCGCGGGCAAGATCATCGTCGGCGGGCGGGACCTGACGCGGCTGAAGCGGTCGAAGGTGTCGCTCCTGCGCCGGAACGTCGGCTGCGTGTTCCAGGACTTCAAGCTGCTCCGCGACCGGACCGCCTTCGACAATGTCGCCTACGCGCTGCGGGTGCAGGGCCAGTCGAACTCCGAGATCCGCACCAAGGTGCCCGAGGTGCTGGCGCTCGTGGGGCTCGCGCACAAGATGAACTCCCGCCCTGACGAGCTGTCCGGCGGCGAGCAGCAGCGCGTGTCGATCGCGCGCGCGGTCGTCAACCATCCGCCGCTCCTGATCTGCGACGAGCCGACCGGCAACCTCGATCCCGACACGTCGGTGGGGATCATGCAGCTGCTCTACAAGATCAACCGTGCCGGGACGACCATTCTGATGGTCACGCACGACCGCGAGATGGTCGACAAGATGCGCCGGCGCGTGATCGCCCTCGACTCGGGCCGCCTGGCCCGCGACGAGCGGCGCGGAGGGTACGAGTCCGAGTGAACCGCTTCCGCCTGCTCGGCTCCGAGGCGGTGCGCTCGATCGGGTCGAACCTCTCGACCTCGATCGCGGCGACGATGACCGTCCTGATCGGGATGTTCCTGCTCGGGCTGTTCATCGCGCTCGGAACGTGGGTCGTGTCGTGGTCCGACCACGTCAAGAACCAGCTCGAGGTGAAGGTGTTCTACACGGACGTGGTCACGCCCAAGCAGGTGAACGCGGTGCAGCAGTACCTGGGCGCGGACGAGCGCGTGAAGGAGTACCAGTTCGTCTCCAAGCGCGAGGCGTTGACGCGCATGCAGAAGCGCTACCCCGAGCTGACCAAGATCTTGCCCTCGAACCCGTTTCCGGCGTCGACCGAGATCACGCCGGCGAAGGCCGAGCAGGTGAAGTCGATCGCCGCGGACCTGCGGACGCAGAAGTTCGCCGGCGTCGAGCGCGTCAAGGACGGCCAGCAGACCTCGAAGCGGATCCTCCAGGTGGCGCGCGTGATCGAGGCCGTCTTCCTGGTCGCCGTGCTCGTGTTGCTCGTCGCCTCGACGCTGCTGATCGCCAACACGATCCGGCTCTCGATCTTCTCGCGCCGCCGCGAGATCGAGGTGATGAAGCTGGTGGGGGCGACGAACTGGTTCGTGCGCGGGCCGTTCATGCTCGAGGGGCTGATCTGCGGCGCGCTCGGGTCGCTGCTCGCGGTGCTGCTCCTCCTGATCGGCAAGGAGGTCGCGCTGCCGGCGATCCTCGGCCACATCGAGACGAGCTCGCAGGTGCGGGCGCTCGCGTTCTCGTTCACGGCGCTGATCCTCGTCGGCGTCGGCCTGCTGGTCGGCGCGCTCGGGTCGGGCCTGACGCTCAGGCGCTTCCTGCGCGTCTGACCCGGCTGGAGGGCGCTCGCGAGCTGGGGCCTCGCGTGCGCCGGCGCCCGGGCGCCCGGCCCCGTCCTCCCCCTGTGGAACGATCGTCACACAGTTGACACGGTTGAGCCGTGTCCGCTTTCGCCACGTCCGGGGTCAGACCCCCGACATGGCCTGACGGGACGGATGTGGAAGGAACGGCACGCTTTCGGCACACGTTTCGGCAGGACCTGCCCCGGCGAGCGGCGCGGCGCCACGACGGGGCGCCTCGGGCCGACGGCTCGCGCGCTCCATCGTTGCCAGCCGCAGCGCCGCGGCTACCGTTCGTCGATGCCCGGACGCCGAGACCGCCGCGCCCGCACCAAGCGGCCCAGCCGCTCGACGCGCCACGCGCGGCGCGCGGACGACGTCCGCCGCTCTGTCCGCCTAGCCGAGACCGGGATCGAGATCCGCCTGCCGGAGCGTCGCGAGCAGCCGGAGAGCGTCGTCGCGCACCTCGGCCCGACCAACTCCGGCAAGACGTACCACGCGCTGCAGTTCCTCGCCGAGCAGGGACGCGGTGTCTACGCGGGACCGCTGCGCATGCTGGCCCAGGAGGCCCACCGCCGCCTCGGCGCGCAGCTCGGCGAGGGGAAGGTCGGGCTCGTGACCGGCGAGGAGCGGGTGGACGAGCACGCGCCGATCATCTGCTGCACCGTCGAGATGGCGCCGTCGGCCGGCGAGGTGCTCGTCCTCGACGAGGTGCAGTGGGCCGACGACGACGAGCGCGGCTCGGCCTGGACGCGGCTGCTGCTCGCAGGCGAGTACCGGCATATCCTCGTCCTCGGCGCGCTCGACGCCCTGCCGCTGGTGGAGCGGGCCTTCCCGCAGGCCGAGGTGAAGGTCTTCGAGCGCAAACTCCCGCTCGAGTTCGTCGGCGAGCGCTCGCTCCGGTCGCTGACCCCGGGGACGGTGGTGGTCGCCTTCTCCCGCAAGGCGGTGCTCGCCCTCGCCGGCGAGGTCAACCGCCTGCGGCCGGGTCGTGTGGCCGTCCTCTACGGCGCCATGCCGCTCGCCTCCAGGCGGGAGGAGATCGACCGCTTCCTCTCCGGCGAGGCCGAGGTCTGCTGCGCCACCGACGTGCTCGGGCACGGCGTCAACCTCCCCTGCGAGACGCTGCTCTTCGCCGAGACGACGAAGTTCGACGGCCAGGAGCGCCGCGACCTGCTCGCCTGGGAGCTCGCCCAGATCGCCGGCCGCGCAGGCCGTTTCGGGCTGGTCGAGCGCGGCCATGTCGGCGTACTGACGGGCGTTCCGTGGGCGCGCGCGGAACCCGGGCTGGTCGAGTCGGCGCTCGAGCCGCACGTGCCGCTCCCCGGCGGCCACCGCGGCTACCGGGTCGTCGACGAGGCGCGGATCCGGCCGCGCCTGGCCGACCTCGGCGTCGAGGACCCGCGCGAGCTGGACGCGGCGCTCGCCGCCTGGCACCGCGTCGCGACCCGCGCGTGGGCGCACGAGAGCTGGCTGGCGGTGGAGTCGCTGCAGCCGATCCGCGCGCGGCTGGCGGCGGTACAGCAGCGGCTCGCCGAGCGGCGTCGCCGGCTCTCGCTCGCCGATGTGTGGACGCTCGTGAACGCGCCCGTCGACGAGGAGCACCTGGAGCTCCTGGCCGCCCTCGCCGTCTCGCTCGCCGGCGACACCTCGCAGCGACCGCTGCTGGCGTTCCTGCTCGACGCGGGCCGGCTGCGGGATGCTCGGCTCGAGGAGGCCGAGGAAGCGGGCCGCACGGCGAGCATCCTCCGCTGGTTCGCGCTCCAGTATCCGGGCGTCGGCGGTGTCACGATCGAGCGCGCGGCGGCGCTGGAGCTGGCGGCGGCGAAGCGGGTCGTCGCGCGCCTGCGCGCCGAGGTGAGCGACCCGACGGTGGGGCGGTGCCGTTCCTGCGGCCGCAGCTGCGCGCCTTGGTTCCCGCTCTGCGAGCGCTGCTACGCCCGCGCGTAACGGCGCAGACGCACCGCGACGGCGAGCGTGACCGTCCCGACCAGGAACGCGATCGCGTTCGGCACCGCGAGGGCGACGTTGCCGAGCGCGACGGCGTAGACGAGCCAGAGCGCGAAGCCGACGTTCAGCACGGCCAGGTAGGCGAGCGAGATGCCGCCCGACGAGCGGCGGGCGATCATGGTACGGATCTGCAGGACGGGGGAGAGCGCCATCGCGATTCCCCACGTCGACGCGGCGAGCGCGAGCAGAGTGATCGTGCTCACGGGCGTGCCTCCTTCGGACGACGGGACGGGCCAGTGGTCGGCTCGCCGTCAGTCGCGCAGGTCGCCGCGCTCGCGATACTCGCCGTAGAGCGGGAGACGCACGTCTGCGAGCGTCGGCATGGAGACAGGGTACCGACCCGGCCCGCCGCGTCCGTGATAAGAAGGCCGGGTGACCGACGAGCTCCGCGAGATCCCGCTCCTCGCCGGCGTCAGCGACGCCGGCCTCGACCGGATCGCCATGTGCGCGGGCCACGTCGAGGCCGAACCGGGGCAGGTGCTCGCGCTCGCCGACGACCCCGGTACCGGGATGTTCGTGATCCAGGAGGGGGAGGTCGTCGTCGAGTTGCGCGACCTGCGGGTCGAGCTGGGCGCGGGCGACTTCTTCGGCGAGCTGTCGCTGCTCGTCCCCGACGCGGCCCGCGTCGGCCGCGTGCGCGCGAAGACGAAGGTGCGTGCGCTCTCGCTGCCACGCGACGACTTCCTCGCGTTGCTCGACTCCGAGCCCGGACTCGCGCTGCCGATGCTGCGCGAGCTCGCCCGGCGCCTGGTCAACGTCACCACCGGCTAGACCCTCGCGCGGCGAGGGCGAGATCGAGCTCGCCCCTCCGAGCCGGCGGCGCGGTGCCTGCCTCTACCATCCACCGATGCCGAGGAACGCCGGAACCAAGCAGATCGCCGAGAACCGCCGCGCGCGGCACGACTACGAGCTGCTCGAACGCCTGGAAGCGGGCCTCGTCCTGACCGGCACCGAGGTCAAGTCGCTCCGGGACGGGCATGTCCAGCTGGGGCAGGCCTACGTGGACGTCCGCGACGGAGAGGCGTGGCTCGTCGGCGCCTCGATCGCCGAGTACGCGCAGGGGAACATCCGCAACCACGCCCCCGACCGCGACCGCAAGCTGCTGCTCCACCGGCGGGAGCTCGACTCGCTCTACGGCAAGGTGCGCGAGAAAGGACTGACGCTCGTGCCCACCCGGCTCTACTTCCGCGACGGGCGCGTCAAGCTCGAGATCGCGCTCGCGCGCGGGCGCGAGCGCGCCGACAAGCGGCGTGTGATCGCGGAGCGCGACGCGCAGCGGCAGGTCGAGCGCGCGCTCCGGCGGCGGCGCTGAGCCCGGCGCTCGTACCCCGCCAACCGCTCTGTCATCCTGGGCGGCAGGGCATGAGCGCGTCTCCGGGCACACGAGAGGATCGGCTCCACGCGGTGATCGCGGCCTCGCCGATCCCGATCCTCGAGGTCGGTCTCGACGACCGCGTGCGGCTCTGGAACCCGGCTGCGGAGCGGGTGTTCGGCTGGTCGGCCGAGGAGGTCGTCGGTGAGGTGGTCCCGTTCGTCCCGCCCGACGCGCGCGCGGAGTTCGTGGAGCTGGTGGCGCGCGTCCGCTCGGGGACGACCTACACCGGCTTCGAGGCGGTCCGGCTGCGCAAGGACGGCACGCGGATCGACGTCGAGATCTCCGCCGCCCCGATTCGCGACCGCGACGGCACGGTGAGCGGTCACATGGTCGCGTTCGTAGACGTGACCGAGCGAAAGCGCCAGGACGCGGAGTTGCAGCGGCTGAACGCCGAGCTTTGGGCCGGCCTCGACGAGCTGCGGGCCTCGCGCGCGCGGATCGTCGAGGCGGCCGACGCGGAGCGGCGGCGGCTGGAGCGGAACCTCCACGACGGCGCCCAGCAGCGCCTCGTCACGCTCTCGCTCGATCTCAGGCTGGCCCGCGGCCGGGTCGGGCCCGACCCGGACGACGCCTGCCGGCTGCTGGACGCGGCGGCCGTCCAGCTCGCCGAGGCGCTGGCGGAGCTGCGCGAGCTCGCGCGCGGCATCCATCCGGCCGTGCTCAGCGAGCGCGGCCTCGGCCCGGCGCTCGAGGTGCTGGCGCACCGTGCGCCGCTCCCGGTCGACGTCGTCTCCGACCTTGGGAGCCGCCTGCCGGCGCCGGTCGAGGCCGCGGCGTACTACGTCGTCTCCGAGGCGCTCACGAACGTGGCCAAGTACGCCCAGGCGACCGCCGTGCAGGTGCGGGTCGCACGTCTGGACGGAACCGCGGTGATCGAGATCAGCGACGACGGCGTCGGCGGCGCCGACGCCCGCAACGGCTCCGGCCTGCGGGGGCTCGCCGACCGCGTCGAGGCCCTGCACGGGCGCCTGGCGGTCGAGAGCCCGCACGGCTGCGGCACGCACCTCCTCGCGGAGATCCCGTGCGCCTCAGCGCAGTGTGCTCCGCCGCCGTCTTCGCGGCGCTCGTGGTCGCCGCTTGTGGCGGCGGCTCGGAGAACGCAGCAGACGCGGCGCCCGTCCAGGGCTCGGACGAGGTGACCGAGCTGCGGAGCCTCGAGCCGCTGAAGGCGGCGTTCGCGGCGGACAGGGGACGCGCGCGCGTCGTCTTGCTCGTCTCG
>DASTPC010000268.1:0-4421 GCA_035720085.1 Gaiellaceae bacterium | reverse complement strand
GCGGACGCTCGCCGTCGCGACGAGCGCGGTCCGCGACGCGGAGAACGGCGAGGCGTTCCTCGGCGAGGTCGAGTGGGCATACGGCTTCGTGACGCGGCTGCTCGACGGGCTGGAGGAGGCGGCGATCACGTTCCGCGGCGTCGCGTCCGGCAGCGCCGTCGAGCCGGACACGCTGGTCGTCGACATCGGCGGCGGCTCGACCGAGCTCGTCCTCGGCGGGCCGGACGGCGTGGACTGGGCGACAAGCCTGCAGGTCGGCTCGGTGCGGCTGTCCGAGCGGTTCCTCCACGACGACCCGCCTACCGCCGCAGAGCTGGACGCTTGCGCGCGCCACGTGCGCTCGGCGCTGCCCGCACTCCGCCCGCACAGGGCGATCGGCGTCGCCGGCACGGTGACCACGCTCGCGACGCTCGACCTCGGGCTCGCCGAGCACGACCCCGCGCGCACGCACGGCCACGTGCTCACGCGGGCGGCGATCGGGGAGCAGCTCGAACGGCTCGGCGCGCTGCCGCTCGCCGAGCGCCGCGCCGTACCCGGGCTGGAGCCCGAGCGCGCACCCGTGATCCTCGGCGGGATCGTCGTGCTGGACGCGACCCTCGACGCCTCGGGGCTCGAGGAGATCGCCGTCAGCGAGCGCGACCTCCTGGACGGCGCTGCGCTCGCCGCCGCCGAGCTGCCGGAGCCCGAGGAAGGCCCCGCGCCTCCTGGCGCCTACACCTGCTGCTGAGCCTCCGCGGCCGCCCCGTCGTCTCCCTCGTCCTCGTCCTCGTCCTCGGCCAGCCGCCGCTGCACGACGCCGCGGGAGAGCACGCCGACGAAGCGGTCGTCCTCGAGCACCGGCACGCGCTCGAGGTCCCGCTCCTCGAGCAGCCGGAAGCCCTGCTCGAGCGGCAGGTCGGCGTCGAGGGTCAGGTGGGGCTCCTCCGCGATCTCGCGCAGGCGCACCTCGCCCGGGTCGAGCCCCGCCGCGACCACCTCGCGGACGAGCGTCTTGCGCGTGACGATGCCGACCAGCCGCCCCGCGTCGTCGCAGACGATCACCGCACGCACCTCCGCGCGCGCGAGCGCCTCGCCCGCCTCGGTGGCGCGCGCGTCCGCGTCGATCACCCGCGGCGCGGCGACCATCGCGTCGCGCACCCGCTCGCCGGTCAGCGCGGGCGCTCCTGCCCGTCCGGGGCACTCATGGGAGCGGGAGTCTACAGAGGCCGCGGCGTCGGCCCACCCGCGCGGATCCCTCGATCGAGGGATGCCGCCATCCCGCGTTCGAGGGACGATGCGGCCGGGATCGTCGGTGGGGAACGGTGGACACAACGGCGTCGTGCTGCGCCACCTGAGGCAGGCCGAGCGGCCGCCTCGGCCTGATCCGTACCGCCGGTTGCCAAGCCTCGTCTTCCAGCTGCTCCGCGAGGAGTCACCGGACGACGTGCGCCGGCGCATCGCCGCCGCGCTGCAGCTGCTCGTCCCCCACGACACGCTGCGGCTCGACGACGTCGACCCCGAGGAGCTGCGGCGCACGCTGGCCCTCGGCGAGCGTGCGCCGCGCCCCGATTCGGCGCGCCCCGACGCGTATCGACGGCGGTCGCTGCAGATCCCGCTCGTCGCCCACGGCACCCTGGTGGGGGAGCTCGAGGTCACCCGGGCGACCGGCGAGCCGTTCGACGAGCGCGAGGTCGAGGTGCTCGTCTCGTTCGCCGAGCTCGCGTCGCTGACGCTGCACAACGCACACGTCCGGGCCGAGTTGTTGCGGCTCGCGAACACCGACGCTCTCACCGGCCTGGCGAACCGCCGCGGCTTGACCCGGGCGCTCGCCGTCTCGCCCGCGGGCGACCGCTCCCTCCTCCTGCTCGACCTCGACGGTCTCAAGGAGGTCAACGACGAGGTCGGCTACGAGGCCGGCGATCTCGTGATCCAGGCGGCCGCCGACGCGCTGCGCGCGGAGCTCGAGGGCGACGAGCTCGCCGCCCGGCTCGGCGGCGACGAGTTCGTGGCGCTGCTGTGCTGCGGCGAGGCGGACGCCCTCGAACGCGGAGCGCGCGTGACGGCCGCTCTCGACGACCTCCCCTTGCCCGTCGAGATTCGCGCGCGCTTCCGCGGAGGCAGCGTCGGGGCCGTGACGGCCGGCCCCGGCGAGGCCACCGACGCGCTCCTCCGCCGTGCGGCGCTGCACATGCGCGCGCGCAAGCAGGCCCGTCGAACCGACCGGACTGCGCCCCAGGGGTAGAGGCGTGGGGCAGCGGCGGCCGCCCCACGCCTCGTCCCGCCGGTCTACGGCCCTGGGCGGCGAAGGTGACGCGCGCGTTGATCGTGTCGGCGGTGTCGGTCGCGTTGAACGCCTGCACCGTCCAGCCGCCTCCACCCGCGTTCGGGTAGGGGCCGCCGGCCCGCTGGCGCGGAGTGCCGGGGCTGGGAGTCGAACCCAGATGCCCCACGAGGGGACACCCGCTTTTAAGGCGGGCGCGTCTGACCAGTTCCGCCACCCCGGCAGGCTGCCGGCGAGTGTAGGGGCTACATCCCCGGCGCGAGGACGTCGGGCGGGAAGCGCTCCGGGCCCTTGAACTGGAACTGGTCGAAGAACGCGGAATAAGCGGCGTCATCGAAGGCGGTGCACTTCGCCAGGTAGCCGACGCCGCGGTCGGAGCCCTCGCCGGCGCGCTCCGGCGTGACCCAGACGCCGAGGGCGATCTCCTTGCCGAGCGACGGCAGCGGCGCGAGCAGCGTGCCGTTGCGATGGCCGTCGTAGAAGCTCCTGAGCTCGGCGACCGTCTCCTCCGGCACCTCGTCCCCGTACTGGATGTAGACGCCGCCGTGCTCGAGGTTGTGCACGACCCGGGCCTGCTCGAGCGGCTCATCGTAGGCGCCCCAGATCGCCGGCTGCCCGTAGTGCGGGCCCGTCGTGGGCGGATTGGTGTTCCAGGCCTTCACGACCATGCCCGGGGAGGGCACGTCGGAGTGGTCGGCTGTGTTCGGCACGGCCTTCGCGCTCGTCAGGGTGCAGCCGGCCGCCTCCATGGCGGTGCGAACGGTGCCCGCGTCGGCCGACGAGCTGCCGCCGAAGGCGAACAGCGCCAGGACGACGAGCACCCCGAGGATGCCCGCGCCCGCGATGCCGTAGAGCACGCGGCGGGTGCGCTGCGCGTTGTCGGGCTCGATCGGCGCGCGCGTCTTCGGCGCCTGGACGCGAGGCTTGGGAGGCACGGCCGGGAAACGGTAGCAGGGGCTGCCGCGGTGACCTCCGTCCGACCCGGCCTCTACCCTTCCACGCCCGATGGCCGTCGCACTCGCACTCCTCGTCGGACTCGCCACCGGCGCGCTGGTCGCGTTCCTCGCGCTCGTGCGTCCCGCGCTCGCGGCGCGTGACCGCCGCGCCGCCGACGCCGTCGTGCTCGAGCGGGAGCTCGCCGCGGCCGAGGCGCGCCTGCAGGCGAGCGAGGCGTCGCTCGGCGACCGCGTCCGCGAGGCCGTCCGCGACGCCTCCGCGGACGCCTACCGGCAGGCCAACACCGACTTCCTCGAGCTCGCCGGGACGAAGCTCGAGGGCACGGTGGCGCCGTTGCGCGAGTCGCTGACGAAGGTGAACGACCAGGTCGAGGCGCTCGACCGCGCCCGGGCGCAGTCCTACGGCGCGCTGCGCCAGCAGGTCGAGGCCCTGAGCGAGCGCGCGGGCAGCCTCGCCAACGCTCTCCGCTCCTCGAACGTCCGCGGGCGCTGGGGGGAGGCGCAGCTGCGCAACGTCGTCGAGCAGGCCGGGCTGCTGGAGCACTGCGACTTCGTCGCCCAGGCATCCGCACGCGACGGCGAGGGCGACCTGCTGCGGCCCGACCTCGTGGTGAGGATCCCCGGCGGCAAGTCGGTCGTCGTCGACGCGAAGGTGCCGCTCGCGGCCTACCTGGACGCGTTCGAGACCCAGGACGAGAGCGCGCGGCACGAGCTGCTCCGCAGGCATGCCCGGCAGGTGCGCGACCACGTGACCAAGCTCGCAGGCAAGGCGTACCAACGGCAGTTCGCGCCGGCGCCCGACTTCGTGGTCATGTTCGTGCCGGACGAGACGCTGCTGCGGGTGGCGCACGAGCACGACACGCGCCTCTCCGAGGACGCGCGGGCAAGCCGCGTCATGCTCGCTTCGCCCACGACGCTGATGGCGATCATCACCACCGTGGCCGCGATCTGGCAGCAGGAGACGGTCGCGGAGAGCGCCCGCGCGGTCCACTCGCTCGGGACGGAGCTGCACAAGCGGCTCGGCACCTTCGCCGGCCACCTGGCCAGGACGGGGCGCGCGCTCGAGAGCGCGGTCGGCTCGTACAACGAGGCAGTTGGCTCGTTCGAGTCGCGCGTCCTCGTGCAGGCACGCAAGCTGGAGCAGCACGGGATCCCGGGCGAGCTCGCGTCCCCGCAACAGGTGGAGCGCCAGGCCCGCGCGGTCG
>DASTPC010000267.1:0-17631 GCA_035720085.1 Gaiellaceae bacterium | reverse complement strand
AAGCGGTTCACCTGCCGGTACTTCGCGTAGCGGCGCGGCACGACGGCGCCCTCGCGGGTCATCACGCCGAGCTCGACCAGGAACGGCACCGGCGTCCCCTCGGGGAGCACGCGCCGCTTGACCCGGTCGTGCCGGAGCGGCGCGGTCGCCCGGGTCGGCGCACGACGGAGCAGCTTCGGCCCGCGGCCGCCGGCGAGCACCTGGTGGTCGGCGTCCGGCGCGTGCAGCAGGCCCTGGCGGAACTCGCCGCCGAGCAGGTGGACGAGGCGGCGTTCCGTCTCCTCCGCACCGAGGTGCTCGTCGGTCGTCCGGTCGCGGAAGTGGTAGCGCCAGTGGTAGCGAAGACCGCCCGGAGCCTCGACCGGCGCGATCGTCGCCTTGGAGTAGCGGGCGGGATCGCTGCGTCGGGGCTTCGAGAGCGTCGCCCCGGTCAGCGCGTCGCGCGCGAGCAGGTCGGCCACGAGCGCCTCCAGCTCATGCGGCCCCACGTGCTCCTCCGGCACGTCACCCTCCGTCGAGGACGCAGATCACGTCGCCGCTGCCGATCGCCTGTCCGGGAACGACCGCCAGGTCGCGCACGACGCCGTCCCGGTGGGCGGTGATCTCGTTCTCCATCTTCATCGCCTCGACCACGCAGATCACCTGGCCGACGGCCACGTCGTCGCCCTCGGCGACCTCGACCGCGAGCACCGTCCCCTGCATCGGGCTCGCCACCGCGCCGCCCGCTCCCGCACCGTGGCCCGCTGCCCGCTGTCGCCGCCTGCGGGCGAGCTCGGCCCACGGCGGCTCGGCGAGGTGCAGGCGGATGTCGTAGCTGCGGCCGTCGAGCTCGACCGCGAGCGTCCGCTCGCGGCTTCGGCCGTCCGGCGAGAACGCTACGCTTGTTTGCAGATGCGACAACGGCTGCGACAGCTCCTGCGCCTTCTGCGCCAGTGCCTCGGATTCGACGACGCCGAAGCACGTCGCCCCCGCGACGAAACAGGGTTCCCGCAGCAGCGCCCGGTGGAAGCCGAGGAGCGTCGGCGGCCCTTCGATCACGAACTCGTCGAGCGCGCGCAGCATCCTCCGCCGGGCCGACTCGCGGTCGACGTCGTGGACGATCAGCTTGGCGATCATCGGGTCGTAGAGGCCGCTGATCTCGTCTCCGGCGCGGACGCCGGAGTCGACCCGTACGCCCGGGCCGCCGGGCTCGCGGTATGCGGTCACGACTCCGGGCGCCGGCAGGAAGCCGTTGGCCACGTCCTCCGCGTTGATGCGGCATTCGAGTGCATGGCCGCGGAGGGCGACCTCCTCCTGGCGTACCGAGAGCGGCTTGCCGGCGGCGACGAAGATCTGCTCGCGCACGAGGTCGAGGCCGGTGACGAGCTCGGTGACCGTGTGCTCGACCTGGATCCGCGTGTTCATCTCCATGAAGAAGTATTCGCCCGACGGAGTGAGCAGCCCCTCGACCGTGCCGGCCGAGCGGTAGCCGGCTG
Organism: Gaiellaceae bacterium; assembly: GCA_035720085.1. GTDB lineage: Bacteria > Actinomycetota > Thermoleophilia > Gaiellales > Gaiellaceae > Gaiella. Next base: position 16,156 of record DASTPC010000267.1, on the reverse strand, counting down.
CCCGGGCGGCGTCGACGGCGATCGCGCCGATACGCGCCCGCAGCTCGTCGTCCACGGCCGGCGACGGCGTCTCCTCGACCAGCTTTTGGTGCCGTCGCTGAATCGTGCAGTCGCGCTCGCCGAGGTGCACGACGTTGCCGTGCGCGTCGGCGAGCACTTGCACCTCCACGTGCCGCGGGTCGACGAGGTAGCGCTCGACGTACACCGCTGCGTCGGCGAAGTACTTCTCCCCCTCGCGCCGGGCCGCATCGAGCGCCCGCTCGGCCTCGTCGGCGGCCTCGACCAGCTTCATGCCCTTCCCGCCCCCGCCCGCGGCCGCCTTGACGATCAGCGGGTAGCCCACCTCGGCTCCGAGCGCGACGATCTCCTCGGCCGCCGCGATTGGCTCCGTGGTGCCGGGCACGATCGGGACGCCTGCCCTCCGCATCGCGGTCCGCGCGGCGGTCTTGTTGCCCATCAGCTCGATCGCCGCCGGGGGCGGGCCGATCCAGGTCAGGCCGGCGGCCTCGACCGCGGCGGCGAACGCGGCGTTCTCGGCGAGGAAGCCGTACCCCGGGTGCACCGCCTCGGCTCCGGCCCGCAGCGCCGTCTCGACGACGACGTCGGCGCGGAGGTAGCTCTCGGCTGCAGGACCGGGCCCGATCCGGTAAGCCTCGTCTGCAACCGCCGTGTGCAGGCGGCCGCGGTCGGCATCGGAGTACACGGCGACGGTTCCGATCCCGAGCTCGCGCAGGGTGCGGAAGATCCGCACGGCGATCTCGCCGCGGTTCGCCACCAGCACCTTCGAGAACACCGGCATCGGCCGCGTATTCTCCCGAAGCGTGACGCTCCCCGACCAGCTGACCGTCGCGCGCGCGCTCTCGGTGCCGCTCGTGGTCCTCCTCTTCGAGTGGGACTTCCCGAACAACGAGTACTGGGCTACGGCCCTGTTCATGGCTGCGATGGCGACGGACTGGCTCGACGGCCGGATCGCACGGGCCCGTGGCGTCACCTCGCCGCTGGGCTCCCTGCTCGACCCGATTGCGGACAAGGTGCTGGTGATCTCGGTCCTGATCGTCCTGATCGAGAAGGACGTCTGGCCGGGCTGGATCGTGGCCGCGATCGCCGCCCGCGAGTTCCTCGTCTCCGGGCTCCGCCTGGCCGCGCTCGAGCGGGGCGTCGTGATCTCGGCGCGCGACCTCGGCAAGCTCAAGACCTGGCTGCAAGCGGTCGCCGCTGCGCTGGGCGGGTTCGCCGCCGCAGGGGCCTGGGACAACGCGATCGCCTACTGGGCACTGCTCGCCGCCGCGGTCCTGACGTGGGTCTCGGGGCTCGACTACGCGCGCGTCGCGCCGCGGCTGCTGCGCGGCGAGAGCGCATAAGCACGACGCGCAGGCTCGCGTTCGAGCGCCTCGGCGAGCCCGGCTCGGCGCCAGCGGCTCGCGTATGCCGGCGGGCGGCCGTCCGGCTCGACCCCGGCTCGAGTGAGCGCGGCGACGAGAACGGCGCGTTCACGCTCGCCGACGGCCGGAACGACCTCGATCTCCACGACGCGGAGGCTACATCGGCAACAGCCGGGCAGCGGTCGCCTTGAACGACGCCACGACCGGGTCTCCGACCGCGAGCCCCAGCCGCTCGACGGAGGCCGTCGTCACCTCGGCGCTCAGGGCGCCGACACGCACGCGGGCCCGATTGCCCAGGCGGGCGATCGAGAGGACGGTGGCGTGCACGTGGTTGACGGCCGAGTCGTCAGTGGCCGCTCGGGCGAGCGACACTTCCCACGGGTGCACGGCGAGGGCGACGCGCCCGCGGGCGACGTCCGTCGAGAGAGCGACGCCGCCGGCGTCGAGCGTCACCTCGGTGAGCCCGTCCGGCCCCGGTGCGGCGCTGCCAGGAAGCAGGTTCGCACCCGTGAAGCTGGCGACGAAGGGATCGGCCGGGGTGGCGACGAGCTCTTCGGGCGTGCCGACCTGGAGCAGCCGCCCTTCCACGAGCACGCCTATGCGGGTGGCCAGCGCGGCGGCGTCCTCGAAGTCGTGGGTGACGAGCACCGTCGGCAGCCCGAGGCCGCCGAGCAGCTCGTGCAGCTCGGCCCGGACGGTGGCCTTCGTGTGCGCGTCGAGCGCCGAGAGCGGCTCGTCGAGCAGCAGCACACCCGGCTCGCGTGCGAGCGCGCGGGCGAGTGCGACCCGCTGGCGCTCACCGCCCGAGAGCGCAACCGGCCGCACCCCGGCAAGCCCTCCGATCCCGAAGCGCTCGAGCAGGTCGTCGACGCGGGCAGGTTCGCGCGAGCCGAAGGCGACGTTGCCACGCACGCTCAGGTGCGGGAACAGCGCGTAGTCCTGGAACACGAGCCCGACGCGTCGCCGCTCCGCCGGCACGTCCACCCCGCTCGCCCGATCGAGCCAGGTCTCGTTCCCCAGCCGGACATGCCCCGCGTCGGGAGTGAGCAGACCGGCGACGGCCCGCAGCACGCTCGACTTCCCGGCTCCCGAGGGCCCGACGAGCGCGACCGTCTCGGCCGCGACCTCGACCCTCAGCTCGAGCCGGAAGGCGCGGAGCCGATGGGAAAGAGCGACGTCGAGCGACGCCATCCGGGCACGAGCTTGACGGTCAGGAGCAGCAGCGCGCTCACCGCGACGAGCTCGACGCCGATCGCGATCGCGGTATCGAAGTCGACGTCGAACTGCTCGTAGATCGCGAGCGAGAGCGTCTGCGTGACGCCCTGGAGGCTGCCGGCGAACATGATCGTGGCGCCGAACTCGCCGATCCCCCTGGCGAAAGAGAGGGCCGCCCCGGCCGCGAGGCCGCCGCCGGCGAGCGGCAGGGCGACGCGCGAGAAGGTGCGCCACTGCCCCGCCCCGAGCGTGCGAGCCGCGTCGCGGAGGTCGGTGCTCACCCCCTCGAAGGCGGCGATCGCCGGACGGAGGTAGAACGGGCCGGCGACGAACGCGACGGCGAGGACGACGGCCAGCTGGGTGAACGCGATCGAGACGCCGATCGCGTCGAGCGTCGAGCCGAGCAGGCCGAGCCGACCGAACGCGGCAAGCAGCCCGATGCCGGCGACGGCCGGCGGCAGCACGAGCGGCAGCTCGATTAGGGTGATGACGACGGCCCTGCCTCGAAATCGGCGCGTGGCGATCAGGTACGCGGCCGGGGTCCCGACGAGGAGGATCAGCGCCTGCGCGACCAGCGTCGTCTCGAGGGTGACGACAAGGGCGTCGCGCGCGACGTCCGAGCCGAGAGCACCCATGATGTCGGCCGGGGCGACCCGCAGAAACAGGGCGGCCACCGGGAGCAGGAGGAATGCGAGCGCGATGCCCGTCGCCAGCCAGAGCAGGGCCGGGAAGAGCCGGCTCACGTCTGCCCGAAGCCGGCTGCCCTGAGGGCCCGCCGCCCGTCCGGCCCGAGGATCGCGATCACGAGCTCCTGCGCCGCCTCGAGGTCGAGCGGCTCCGCGGCGACGGCCAGCTCGTAGCGCGCGGTCGGCTGCGCCCGGGCGGGAATCGAGATCGCCCGTACCTTGTCCCGCACGGGCGCGACGTCGGTGGCGTAGACGAAGCCCGCATCGGCCTCGCCGAGGGCGACCTTGCCGACGATCCCCTTCACGTCCGGCTCGAGGCTGACCGCCTTGCGCAGGACGCGCAGCAAGCCCATCCGCTTGAGAACCTCGCGCGTGTAGAGGCCGATCGGCACGGCCGGGCCGGCGACGACGAGCCGCAGCTTCCCGCGCCGCGCGAGATCGGCAACCGACCGGATCCCGGCCGGATTTCGCCGCGGGACGATCAGCACGAGCGAATTGGTCGCGAACGCGACCGGCTTGCGCACGAGCCCGTCGGCGTAGAGCTCCTGCGTGTAGCGAGGGCTGGCCGAGAGGAAGACGTCGAAGGGCGCGCCCTGCCGGATCTGCTGCGCGAGCTGGTTCGACCCTCCGAAGGAGGCGCGCGCGTCTGCGGAGATGCGCGGCAGCACCTGGCTCAGCGACGCAGCGGCCAGCACCACCGGGCGGCCGGCGGCCCCCTTCGCCTGCGAGTCCACCGGCCGCAGGCCGGCGGCGGCGCCGATCGCGACGGCGATCGCAAGGCCAAGCGCGAGCACCGCCCCCAGGGGCCGTCTCATCGCTCCACCATCACGCTCGTCGACTTGACCACCGCGGTGGCTCCCGCGCCCGGCCTGAGCGCCAGCTCCTCGGCGGACTCGCGGGTGACGATCGCCACGACCCGCGCCGGTTCGGTGACGTCCAGCTCGATGCGGGCGAGCAGTCCCTCCACCTCGACGGAGCGCACGATGCCGCGGAAGCGGTTGCGGGCCGAGAAGACGTGCGAGCCCGAGCCGCCCTTCAGCCGCTCGACCTCCCCGGCGGCGACGACACGCCGGTTGGCCTCGTCGCGCAGGACCTCGATCTTCCCGGCCCGGTCCCAGCGGCGCAGCGTGTCCAGGCTGATCCCGAGCGCGCGCGCGGCTTCGGCGGCCGTATAGGTCTGCCTAGGCATTGCCTATACATATCAGATCAGAGCGGGATGTTGCCGTGCTTCCGCTTCGGGCCGGCGACGCGCTTCGTCAGTGTCAGCTCGAGCGCCTCGCAGAGCACCGGACGGGTGCGGCGCGGCTCGATCACGTCGTCGACGTAGCCGCGCTCGGCCGCCGTGAGCGGGTTGGCGAAGCGCTCCTTGTAGTCGGCGATCAGCTCTTCGCGCCGCGCGTCCGGATCGGCGGCCTCCTGGAGCTCGTTGCGGAAGACGATGTTGACCGCCCCCTCGGGGCCCATCACGGCCACCTCGGCCGTCGGCCAGGCGACGTTCAGGTCGGCCCGGATGTGCTTCGAGCTCATCACGTCGTACGCCCCGCCGTACGCCTTGCGGGTGATCACCGTCAGCTTGGGGACCGTCGCCTCGGCGTAGGCATAGAGCAGCTTCGCGCCGTGCCGGATGATGCCGCCCCACTCCTGCTCCGTCCCTGGAAGGAAGCCGGGCACGTCGACGAACGTCACCAGCGGCACGTTGAAGGCGTCGCACGTGCGCACGAACCGCGCCGCCTTCACGGAGGCATCGATGTCGAGGACTCCCGCGAGAGCAGCCGGCTGGTTGCCGACCACGCCGACGGCATGCCCGCCGAGCCGCGCGAAGCCGCAGACGATGTTGCGGGCCTGGAGCGGCTGGATCTCGAGGAAGTCGCCCTCGTCCACGACCCGGTTGACCACGTCCTTGATGTCGTACGGCTTGTGCGGATTGTCCGGGACGATCGCGTCGAGCGACGCGTCCTCGCGGTCGACCGGGTCGGTCGGCGCTGCGTACGGCGGCGACTCGAGGTTGTTCTGGGGCAGGAACGAGAGCAGGTAGCGCGCGTCCTCGAGGCAGGCCTGCTCGTCGGGGGCAGTCAGATGCGCCACGCCCGACTTGGTGGCATGCGTGGCGGCGCCGCCGAGCTCCTCGAACGAGACTTCCTCGCCGGTCACCGTCCGCACGACGTCGGGGCCGGTGATGAACATGTACGACGTCCCCTCGACCATCAGGGTGAAGTCGGTGATCGCCGGCGAGTAGACGGCGCCGCCCGCGCAGGGCCCCATGATCAGGCTCAGCTGGGGGACGACGCCCGACGCCTGCACGTTCCGCCAGAAGATCTCCGCGTAGCCGGCAAGCGACACGACGCCCTCCTGGATCCGGGCGCCACCGGAGTCGTTGATGCCGACGACCGGGCAGCCGTACTGGACGGCCATGTCCATCACCTTGCAGACCTTCTCGGCGAAGACCTCCGAGAGCGAGCCGCCGAAGACGGTGAAGTCCTGGGAGAACACGAAAACGCGTCGCCCGAGAATCGAGCCGTAGCCGGTCACGACGGCGTCCCCGAGCGGCCTGTTGTCGCGCATCCCGAACTCCGCCTCGCGATGGCGGACGTACCGGTCGAGCTCGACGAACGTCCCCGGGTCGAGCAGCAGCTCCAGCCGCTCGCGGGCGAGCAGCTTCCCTCGCTCGCGCTGGCGCGCACGGGCGCGCTCGTTGCCCGCGAGCGCCTCGTCGCGCAGCTCCTGCAGCCACGCGAGCTTGGACGCGGTCGTCTCGTGCGGATCGGCCATCGCGCGTGAGCCTATCCTCACCCCGCGCAGACCTTCACCTGGACATGTCCGAAATGGCCGGGTCCCTCGGGCCACCGACCTCCTCCCCTCAGCTTGAGCCTATTCGGCAAACACGTACTGGTGGGAAACGGCTCCGAACCGAATCCGTGCCGATCGGCCAACAGCTCGCGAGGCGCCGCGGAGTAGCGTAGGGCCGTGACCGCGCCGCTCGACCGCTCGACCACCTGGCCGTACGAGGACGGAGAGCCGGGCCGCTTCTCCTACGCTCGCGCCGACCACCCGACCGGCGTCGCCGCCGAGCAGGCGCTTGGCCGGCTCGACGGCGGGCGGGCGTTGCTCTTCCCCTCCGGGATGGCCGCCGTCACGACCGCCGTGCTCACCCTGGTCCGGCCTCCCGCGACGATCGCCCTCGCCGCGGGCGCCTACTACGGGCACAAGGTGCTGTTCGACCACCTCGCCCCGTGGGGCCTCCGCTGCGTGGAGTACGACCAGACGGAGCCGCCGCCGGCCGGCGCCGACCTGATGCTCGTCGAGGCGCCGGCGAACCCGCTGCTGTCGATGCCCGACCTGGCGGCGGCGGTAGCGCACCCGGCTCCGGTCGTCTGCGACTCGACCGTCGCCTCGCCGCTCGTGCTGCGCCCGCTCGAGCACGGCTGCGACGTCGCGCTGCACAGCGCGACGAAGGTGCTCGCCGGCCACGACGACGTCCTCGCGGGCGTACTCGTCGTCCGCGACGACGCGCTCTTCGAGCGGCTCCACACGACCCGACGGCTGACGGGGATGGTCGCCCCTGCCGACACCGCGTGGCTTCTGCTCCGCGGCCTGAAGACGCTCGACGTCCGGGTCGAGCGCCAGACGTCGACGGCGCGCACGCTCGCCGAGCGCCTGCGCGCGCATCCCGCGGTCGTCGCGGTACGACACCCGGGCTTCGGCGGCCTGATCTCCTTCGACGTCGCGGACGCGGAGGCGGCCGGCCGCGTCGAGACCGGCACGCGGCTGATCGTCAACGCGACGAGCCTCGGCGGCACCCGTTCGAAGCTCGAGGCGCGCCACCGCTGGGAGGGCGACCGCATCCCGCCGGGGCTGATCCGTCTCTCGGTCGGCCTCGAGCCTGCCGACGAGCTCTGGGCGGACCTCGAGGCGGCGCTCGCACGCTTGTAACGTCGCCGACCGCTCTCGCTACCGTAGGAGCATGTTCCTCGCCCGCAAGCCCACCGAGCCGGTCACTGCCGCGACCGCCCTCCCCGGCCGCGAGGCGCCGATCCCGACCTCGAGCACACACCTCGTCCTCGGCACGCCGATCCAGCCGCCGTTCCCGGAGGGGCTCGAGCGCCTCGTGGTCGGGATGGGCTGCTTCTGGGGAGCCGAGCGGCTCTTCTGGCAGGCACCCGGGATCCACACGACCGCGGTGGGGTACGCCGGCGGCTTCACGCCCAACCCGACCTACGAGGAAGTCTGCTCGGGCCGCACCGGGCACGCCGAGGTCGTCCTGGCCGTCTTCGACCCCCGGCGGACGTCGGTCGACGAGCTGCTCCGGATCTTCTGGGAAGGCCACGACCCGACTCAGGGGATGCGGCAGGGGAACGACGTCGGCACCCAGTACCGCTCGGCGGTCTACTGGCAGGATGAGGCGCAGCGGGACGCCACCCTCGCCTCGCGGGAGCGCTTCCAGCGGGCCGTCCGCGCCGCCGGGCACGGCGCGATCACTACCGAGATCGCCGCGGCCGGCCCGTTCTACTACGCCGAGGACTACCACCAGCAGTACCTCGCCCGGAACCCGAACGGCTACTGCGGCCTCGGCGCAACCGGCGTGAGCTGCCCCGCCGCCACCGTCGTCACCGGCTGAGCCCCGTCGCGGCCTCAGTGCCGCCCGGCGCCGGGGTCGCTCGTCAGCCGCTGGGCGAGCGCGACCGGGATCAGGCTGACGACGATCACGACGAGCGCGATCGCGTTGACGATCGGCAACTGCTGCCCCAGGCGGATGAACCCGAACAGCAGCAGGGGCAGCGTGTTCTGCGCGCCGGCGGTGAACGTCGTGACGACGATCTCGTCCCACGAGAGCGCGAACGCGAGGAGGGCGCCGGCGACCAGCGACGTCCCGACCAGCGGCAGCGTCACGTAGCGGAACGTCTGGAACCCGCTCGCGCCGAGGTCGGCAGAGGCCTCGAAAAAGGAGCCGGAGGTCCGGCGCAGGCGCGCGACGACGTTGTTGAACACGATTACGACGCAGAACGTGGCGTGGCCGATCACGACCGTCCACAGCGTGAAGTCGATCCCCCAGAAGACGAAGAACGAGTTGAGCGCGAGTCCGGTGACGATCCCCGGCAGCGCGATCGGCAGGACGAAGAGGAGCGAGATCACGTCGCGACCGAAGAAGCGCGTCCGGGCGAGCCCGAACGCCGCGAGCCCGCCGAGCACGAGCGCGACCGCCGTCGCGAGGAGCGCCGCCCGGGTCGAGAGCCAGAGCGCGTCGCGCACCTCCTCGTCGTGCCACGCCTCCGAAAACCACTTCGTCGTGAAGCCGGGGATCGGCCAGCTCTGGACGTTGGACGAGTTGAAGGCGTAGACGGCCATGATCAGGATCGGGATCCACAGGAACGCCACGACGAGCACCGCCCACGCCCAGAGCCCGATCCTGGTCGTCCGCGTCTCCATCAGAGGCTCTCGAACGCCCCGAGCCGGCGCATGACCAGCAGGTAGACGGCCATGATCGCGAGCGGCACGGCGGCGAGGGCCGCCGCGAACGGCGCGTTGTTCGCGAGGCCGATGTTGTCGAAGACGACGTTGCCGATCAGCTGCGAGCCGGGGCCGCCGACGAGCGCGGGCGCGATGTAGTCGCCGAGGGTGAGCGAGAACGTGAAGATCGACCCGGCCGCCAGCCCGGGCACCGCCAGCGGCAGGATCACCCGCCGCAGCGTCGTGAAGCCGCTCGCGCCGAGATCGGCGCTCGCCTCCACGTAGGAGTAGGGGATCCGCTCCAGGCCCGCGTAGACGGGCAGCACCATGAACGGGAGCCAGATGTACGTGAACACGAGCCACATCGCCCAGTTCGTGAACGCGATGTCCAGCTCGGGCAGCCGGAGCTTCGCCAGGCTCCAGTTGAGCGCCCCGTCCTCGTTCAGGATCAGCCGCCACGAGTACACGCGGACGAGGTAGCTCACCCACAGCGGCAGCACGGTCGCGACGAGCAGGGCCAGGCGCAGTCGGCGCGACGCGACCCGGACGAGGAAGTACGCGTACGGGAAGGCGATCACCATGCAGGCCAGGGTCACGGCGGCCGCGATGCCGACCGTGCGGAAGATCACGCGCGGGTACGGCTGGTCGAAGAGCAGCCGGAAGTTGTCCAGGTTCCAGGTGTGGACGACCTTGCCCGTGAAGGCGTCCGTCGTCCACAGGCCCTGCACGAGGAGCGCCACGAGCGCGGCGACGTAGACGAACAGAAACGCGACCACCGGCGCCGAGACCTGGCCGAAGCCCTTCAGCCATGGGTGCCGCCAGGAGAAGCGGGAGACCGAGCGGAGGGCTCCCCCGGGGGAGCCCTCCGCGGTTCGGCCGGCGTTCGCGGCCATTCAGCCCTTGATCTGCGTCCAGGCCGTCGTCCAGGCCCGGAGATCCATGCAGTTCTTCTGGCCGTTGCCGCAGTCGGCGATCGGCGTCTTCCAGAACCGGATCGACCGGTAGTACGACTCGGTCGCGTTCGCCGAGTACTGCCCGCAGGAGCCCTTGGAGAGCCGCTCCATCCACGCGCAGGCCTTCCTGTTGACCGGCGTCTCGCCGAAGTAGATCGCCTGCTGGGCCTGCACCTTCGGCCCGGTGATCCACTGCATCCACTTGTAGGCGCAGTTCGGGTGCTTCGCCTTCGACGAGAGCATCCAGGTGTCGAGCCAGCCGGTGACGCCCTCCTTCGGCGACACGGCCGCCACGGGCACCTTCGCCGCCTTGAGCGTGTTCACCTGGTAGGGCCAGGAGGCGCCGATCGTCGACCCGCCGTTCTTGAAGAGGTCGATCTGGTCGGAGGCCAGCGCCCAGTACTTCTTGATCAGCGGCCGCTGCTGCTTGAGCAGGTCGACGGCCGCATCCAGCTGCGGCTTCGTCAGCTCGTACGGATCGGTGATCCCGAGCGACGGCTTCGTCTTCGACAGGTACAGGGCCGCGTCCGCGATCTGGATCGGGTTGTCCGGGATCGTGATCTTGCCCTTGTTCTTCGGGTCGTAGATCGCCGCCCAGCTCGTCGGCTTCTTCGAAAACGCCTTGGTGTTGTACATCAGCACGTTCGGGCCGAACTGGAGCGAGACCCCGTAGTGCTTGCCGTCGACGGTGTTGTTCGCCGGCGACTTGAAGGCGTTGAAGAAGTCCTTCCAGTTCGGGACCAGTGCCACGTTCGTCTCGGCGACGGCGCCCGCGTAGATGAGCCGCAGGCTGGCGTCACCGGAGGCGGAGACCATGTCGTACTGGCCGCCGCCGCCAGACGTCATCAGGTTGAACATGTCGTTCGAGCTGCCCGCGTACTTGGCGGACACCTTGCAGCCCGTCAGCTTCTCGAACGGGGCCACCCACTGCTTCTCGGTGTAGCCCTCCCACGCGACGAGTGTCAACTTGCCCTCGCCGGGGCCGACCGCCGAGGGCAATGCTCCGCCCTTCGAGACACCTGCCGCGGGGACGGCAAGCGCCGCGAAGAGCGCCAGTGCCGCCACGTGAACGAAGCGGATCCGCTTCACCTTCCCTCCTTGATCTCGAACTCCACGTCCGGGCTCCAGTCGAGCCGGACGCGCTCTCCTTCCAGCGCATGCACATCAGACGACGAAACGGTGAGGTTTTGCTGTAGCGCGACGAGGTTTCCGCCCTTGTCCAGCTCGACGACGAACCGCGTCAGCGCGCCGAGGTAGACCGCGGCCCGGACGACGCCGGGCTCGCCCCCGGCCGCGTCCTCCGGCAGCAGCCGGATCTTCTCCGGCCGGACCGTGAACCGGCGGCCGTCCCGCTCGATCACGTTCGAGGTGCCGATGAAGCCGGCGACGAACTCCGTCGCGGGATGTTCGTAGAGCTCCGCGGGCGGCCCGAGCTGCTCGATCCGCCCCTGGTTGAAGACGGCGATGCGGTCGCTCATCGTCAGCGCCTCTTCCTGGTCGTGCGTGACGTAGACGAACGTCATCCCGAGCTCCTGTTGGATCTCCTTGAGCTCGAGCTGGAGCTCTTGCCGGAGCTTCAGGTCGAGGGCGCCGAGCGGCTCGTCGAGCAGCAGTGCTTCCGGGTGGTTGACGATCGCCCGCGCGAGCGCGACGCGCTGCCGCTGGCCGCCGGACAGCTGGCTCGGCTTGCGCGCCCCGTACCCGGAGAGGCGCACGAGCGCGAGCGCTTCGTCCGCCCGCCGGCGCCGCTCGGCCTTGGGCACCTTCTTCACGCGCAGGCCGTATTCGACGTTCTCGCCGACCGTCATGTGCGGGAAGAGCGCGTAGTCCTGGAAGACCGTGTTCACCGGCCGGTCGAACGGCGGGCTGCCGGACATGTCCCGTCCGGCCAACTCGACCGTGCCGGCGTCGGGGCGCTCGAACCCTGCGATCAGGCGCAGCGTCGTCGTCTTTCCCGACCCCGACGGGCCGAGCATGGTGAAGAACTCGCCCCGCGCCACCTCGAGGTCGACGTCGTCGACGGCGACGACGGTGCCGTAGGTCTTGCGCAGACCGGCGAGCCGGACGTGCGCCGGTTCCGGGGCGGCGCCGCGATCCGCCGGGGACGACTCAGTGAGCGACGTCAAACGCCTCGACCAGGATCGCCAGGCCTTCGTCTAGCTCGTCGTCGGCGATCGACAGCGGCGCCAGCAGCCGGATCACGTTGCCGTACAGCCCGCACGAGAGAAGCAGCAGGCCGCGCTCGAACGCCGCCGAGACGACCGCCTGCGCCCGGTCGGGCGTGCGCTCCTCGAGCTCGACCGCCAGCATCGGCCCGAGCCCGCGCACCTCGCCGATCCATGCGTGCCGGCCGGCGAGCTCGGTCAGGCGGCCGCGCATCGTCTCGCCGAGGCGCGCGGCGGCGGCCAGGAAGTCGGGGTCGGCGACCGCGTCCAGCACCGCCGCGGCCGCGGCGCACGCGAGGGGGTTGCCGCCGAAGGTGCCGCCGAGGCCGCCCGCCGGGACGGCGTCGAGCAGCTCTGCGCGTCCGGTGACGCCGGCGAGCGGGAGGCCGCCGCCGAGGGACTTGCCCGAGACGAGCAGGTCGGGCGCGGCGTTCTCGTAGTGCTCGACCGCCCACATCCGGGCCGTCCGGCCGACGCCCGACTGCACCTCGTCGTCGACCCAGACGATCCCGTGCCGGTCGCAGAGCTCGCGCAGGCGGGCCGGGAAGTCGGGCGGCATCGGGACGAAGCCGCCCTCGCCCTGAACCGGCTCGAGCACGACGCACGCCACCGTCTGCGGGTCGACGTCGCCCTTGAACAGGTGCTCGAGCCCGGCGATCGCGTCGTCGGACGAGACGCCCCGGTAGGGGTACGGCGCGGGTGCGCGGTACACCTCGGGCGCGAACGGCCCGAAGCCCGCCTTGTACGGCTTCACTTTGCTCGTCATCGTCATCGTCAGCAGCGTCCGGCCGTGGAACGCGTTGTCGAAGACGACCACGGCCGGCCGGCCGGTGGCAGCGCGCGCGATCTTCACCGCGTTCTCGACCGCTTCGGCGCCCGAGTTGACGAGCACCGACTTCTGCTCGGCCCCCACGCACGGCGAGAGCTCGCCGAGCCGGCGGCACACCTCGACGTAGGGCTCGTAGATCCCGACCATGAAGCACTGGTGGAGGTAGCGGTCGGCCTGCTCGTGGATCGCCTCGACGACCGGCCCGAACCGGTGCCCGGTGTTCTGGCAGCCGATGCCGCCGGCGAAGTCGACGAACGTCCGGCCGTCGACGTCGACGATCCGCGCCCCGTCCGCCTCGGCGACGACCAGGCGCGGCGTCGCGACGGCGGAGGAGACGTAGCGCCCGCGATCGGCGAGGATGCGCTCGTGCGCCGAAAGTTGCGTCTGGCTCATCGCGCGATTATCAACCGTTTGGCCCGGGAGCGCGAGCGGCGGCGAAGCGCTTGTGTTGAATCAACACAAGCAGGCACGCCTGCCGCACGCCGTCGCCTGTGCGGCCGGCGAATCGCATGTGTTGACTTCAGGGATCTTCGCGCGGCCGAACCGCACGGGCATGCCGATCCGTGCCTGCGACCAAGAACGCAGTTGCGGCGGCCGAAGGCCGACGCCTTCAGCGATCTTCGCGCGGCCGCGGGTCTGCACCGGCATGCGGATCCGTGCCTGCGACCGAGAACGCAGTTGCGGCGGCCGAAGGCCGACGCCTTCAGGGATCTTCGCGCGGCCGGGGGTCTGCACAGGTGTGCAGACCCCCGGCCCTGCGCCAGGAAAAGTGTGCGGAAATCCGTACTCCGGGCCCCTCGCGCGTCTGCCAGCATTCCTCCATGGCGCCCACGGTCCTCATCGTCGACGACCACCCGAGCTTTCGAGCGTCCGCCCGTGCGATCCTCGAGGCAGACGGGTTTCAGATCGTCGGCGAGGCGGAGGACGGGGCCGCGGCCATCGCCGCCGTGCGCGAGCTGCACCCGGAGGTGCTCCTGCTCGACGTGCAGCTTCCCGACATGACCGGATTCGACGTCTGCGACGCGCTTTGCCGCCTGAACGGCGGCGCGCCGGCGGTCGTGCTGGTCTCGAGCCGGGATGCCGACGACTACGGCGAGCTGATCGGCGGCTGCGGCGCCTGCGGATTCGTCCCGAAGGCAGAGCTGTCGGGCGAGGCCGTCACCGCGCTGCTTCCGTGAGCCGGGCGCTCCTCTTCGTCCTCGCCGGCGTCGGAGCGTTCCTGTACGCCGCCGCGATCGTCCTGGTGGCGTCGAGCGACACGGACGACCTGCCGGTGATCGCCACCGCGGCCATCTTCGCCGGGGTGACCTTCGTGGTCACCGGGATCCTCGCGACCGCCCGGCGTCCCGAGAACCGCACGGGGCCGCTGATGCTCGCCGTCGGCTACCTCTGGTCGCTCGGCGCGCTGACCGAGTCGAGCAACGGGGTGACGTTCACGCTCGGGATCCTGCTCGGCCAGCTTGCGTTCGCGCCGCTCAGCCAGCTGCTCTTGAGCTTCCCCTCGGGCGTGCTCGAGCGGCGCTCCGAGCGACGGCTGGTGGCGGCCGTCTGGGCCGTGGTCGTGACCTTCCCGCTGTTGATCGTCCTGGTCACGCCGGACGTCTCGCCCTCCTGCGACGACTGCCCGGACAACGCGTTCCTCCTCTGGGAGAACCAGACGCTCGGCGACGTCTTCGGGCTCCTGTTCGCGGCCAGCGGGATCGCGCTCGCGGTGACGATCGGCGTCCTGCTGATCAGGCGCTACCGCGCCGCGACGCCGCCGCTCCGCCGCCTGCTCGCGCCGGTGTACGCGTTCAGCCTGCTGACGCTGGGCGCGCTGGTGGTCGCGAACGCGGTCGGCTCGGTCTGGGAGCCGGGCGGGCTCGTGTTCGGCTTCGTCGCCGTCGCGTTCCTGAGCCTGGTTCCGATCGCGTTCCTCGGCGGGCTGCTCCGGAGCCGGCTCGCGCGCGGCTCGGTGGCGAACGTCGTGGTTGCGATCGGCCGCGGCACGCCGCTTCGGGACGCGCTCGCGGACGCGCTCGGCGATCCGTCGCTGTCGGTGGCGTACTGGTCGGAACGGCAGCGCGAATGGGTGGACGAGGAGGGCCGCGCGCTGGCCGACCCAATCGCAGAGCCGCCGCGGATGGCGAGCTTCGTCGAGCACGACGGGCACAGGGTCGCGGCCCTCGTCCACGACGTCTCGCTGGCCGACCAGCCGGGCCTGATCGAGGCCGTCTCGGCGGCGGCGTCGCTGCAGCTCGCCAACGAGCGGCTCGGCGCCGAGCTGCGGAGCCAGCTGGCGCTGCTCGACACCGCGGTCAACACGGCGCCGAGCCTGCTCTCGGTCGTCGACACGCACGGCCGGATTCGCAACTTCAACCGTGCGGTCGAGCAGGCCGTCGGCGTCGACGACCCGGAGGAGATCCGCGGGCGCCTCTTTTGGGACGTCTTCATCGACCCGGACGAGCGGGACGGGATGCGGCAGCGCTTCCTCGGCGGCGGGCCGGACTTCGCGCCCGCCGTGTACGAGAACAGCTTCACGAACGGCAAGGGCGAGCGGCTCGTGATCCAGTGGTCGAGCGCGCCGATCGTGGAAGACGGCCAGGTGGTGGCGGTCGTCGCCGGCGGGCTCGACATCACCGAGCGCAAGCAGCGCGAGCTCGAGCTGCAGCTGGAACGGGACTCGACGGACACGCTCGTCCAGACGATCCCGACCCTGATCGTCGTCACCGACGACCACGGCGTCGTGCTCCTGCACGAGGGCCGCGCCGGCATCAACCGTGCGTTCCGCGACACCCTCGGCTGGACCGACGAGCAGGTCGGGGACCGGCCGTTCCGCGAGTTCGTCGCCCCGGGCGATGCCGAGGCGCTCTCCGCCGCGATCGCGACGGCCGTGCCGGGGCAGCCGACGGCCGAGCAGGAGTCTCGCTGGCGGCACGCGGACGGGCGCCTGGTGGTCGTCGCCTGGCAGGCGATCACGATCCCCGACCCGAGCGAGGCGGGCCGCCGGCTCGTGCTCGTCTCGGGGACGGACGTGACCGAGCGCAAGCGCCGCGAGCTCGAGCTGCAGCGCCAGCGGGACTTCCTGGACACGGTCGGCGAGTCGGTGCCGAGCCTGCTCGTGATCGTCGACACCGACGCGCTGATCATGCCGGACTCGCTCAACCGCCCCTTCCGCGAGACGTTCGGGTGGGAGAGCGAGGAGGCGGTCGGGCGCAGCTTCCTCGAGCTCGTCGACCCGGCCGACCAGTACGCCGTGCTGATGGCGATCGCGGCGGCGGCGAACGGGGTGGAGCGGACCGACCTGGAGGCGCGCTGGCTGCCCAAGGACGGCGGCGAGCCACGGGTCGTCGCGTGGACGGCGACGCCGCTGCCGGAGGTCGCCGACCGGCCGCTCGTGCTGATCTCCGGCGAGGATGTGACCGAGCGCAAGCGGCAGGACGAGGAGATCCGCGCCTCCCGCAAGCGGATCGTGCAGGCTGCGGACGACGCCCGCCGGCGG
>DASTPC010000266.1:0-17773 GCA_035720085.1 Gaiellaceae bacterium | reverse complement strand
CTCGCTCTCGCAGGTCGCCTCGATTCGACGCATGCCGTGAGTACCCCAGCGGGCCTCGGCGACGCCGGCGTCCGCCGCGCTAGGCGCCGCGGCGCTCGCGGCGGCGCTGGAGGTAGCGTGGGCCGAGGTACCCGATCAGCCCACCCAGGACCATGCTCAGCCCGATCAGCCAGATCAGCCTCGTCTGCGCCTCGAAGAAGACGAAGTCGATCTTGACCTTGTCGCTGTTGGCGAGCAGCAGGATCGCCGAGTAGACGACCAGCACGATCACGGCGATTCGCTTCCAGGACAGGCCGCTCGGTGCACGGCTCGGCTCGCCCTTCGGCACCGGCGCCGGCGGTGCTGGGCGCGAAGGCTCGCTCACGGGGCGATCGTAACGGCAGACGTGCCGGCGGGCGCGAGTCGCCGCGCGCCCGCCGGCCGTCTACGCGGCGGCTGCCCGCGCTGCGAGGGGGGTGAGGGGGCGCAGCACGAGCCGCGGCTGCTGGGGTGGGGCGAGCGCGTCACCTGCGGCCGCCCGGAACGTCGGGCAGGGCCGGTCTCCGGGGAGTGCGCAGAGGCCTGCACAACGGAAGTAGCAGTCATTGCAGGTTGGTTGGGTATTTTTGCTCATTCTCCCCTTTGATCGGCCCTGACCCGGCGCTGACAGGGGGCCATTGTGGCGACGGCCTCGAGGGCCATCAAGTAGGGGATTAACGAAAAGGCCGCAATTTCCGGCTGTTTCCAGACGGGGCAAAACCCCTGCAAAATCACCCTTTCGAGGGAAGCGTTGCCAGCTTCCGCAACGCCTGTTGAAAACTCTCCACCGGGATCACGCGGAGTCCGTCGGCATACCGCCGCGCCTCCGCCGCGTTATCCCCAGCGGGCACGAGGAAGACATCCGCGTCGGCCTCGCGGGCCCCGAACGTCTTCTGCTTGAGGCCGCCGACGGGGATCACCGAGCCGTCCAGCTCGATCTCCCCGGTCGCAGCCACCCGGTAGCCGCGGTCGACGTCGCGCCCCAGCTGCTCGAGGATCTCGAGCGAGAACGCGAGGCCGGCCGACGGGCCGCCGACCGCGCCGAGGTCGATGTCGACCTCGCGCGGCAGGTGGATGTCGGCCGCCTGCGAGACCTGGATCCCGATTACCGGGCGCTCCGGCTCGTCGGGGGCGGGCACGGTGCGGACCGGGAGGGTGCGCGAGTCCTTCCCACGGCGGATGCGCAGCAGGACCTCGTCGCCGGGCTCGGCCTTCGACACCTCCGCGCGCAGCTGCGCGGGCGTGCGCACAGGCCGCCCGTCGACCGCGACGATCACGTCGCCGGCATTCAGCTTCTTCGCGGCGGGCACGTCCCCCGCGACCGCCTCCACGAGCGCGCCCCGCGGGTCGGCGTCGACGTCGTATCCCGCCTGCTCGAGGGCCACCGCGGCGGCCACCTCCTTCGAGCGCGCCATCTGCTCGCGTCCCGCCTCGGCGCGCTGCTCGAACGACGAGCCCGGCGGCACGACCGCGTCCTCGGGCAGGAGCGTGGAGCCGTTGGGACGCACGAAGGCGAGCACGCGCTCGAGCATCGTGGCCTTCCGGATCGTCACGTCGACGTAGTAGACGCCGCCCTCGGCGTCGACAGGGCGCGCGCCGGCGACGTGCACCTTCTCCGCGAGCGGCTTCGCCTTGTTCGGGACGTAGAGGTAGGAGGACGACGGGTAGAGCCAGAGGAATGCGAGGCAGAGCGCGAGCACGAGCCCGGCGCCCAGGAAGAGGCGGCGCGTCGGCAGACGCGCCAGGGAGCTCGTGTGCGTTCGCACGTCTAGAGGAGGCCGCGCGTGAGGCCGCCGTCGACGGGGAGGACGGCGCCGGTCACGTAGGACGCGGGCGCGGACGCGAGGAAGCAGACGGCCGCCGCGACCTCGGCCGGAGCGCCGAGGCGTCCGACGGCGATCGCGGCCAGGTCGGCCTGCGAGGGCCCGTCCGGGCCGTAGACGTCGCGCACGCGCTCGGTGTCGATCCGGCCCGGCGCGATCACGTTCACGGTGACGCCGTCGGCTGCCACCTCGCGCGCGAGCGTCCGCAGCCAGCCGACCACGCCGGGCCGGACGGCGTTCGAGAGGACGAGGTTCGGGATCGGCTCCTTGACCGAGGTGGACTCGATCGCGACCACGCGCCCGCGGCCGCTCGCGCGGAGGTGCGGCAGGCAGCGCTCGACGAGGCGCAGGTGCGGCGTCAGGAGCAGCTCGACCGCCGTCTCGACCGCCTCCGGCGTCAGGCCCACGGCCGCTGCGGGCGGCGGGCCGCCGCCGTTCAGGACGAGCACGTCGATGCCGCCGAACGCCTCGACGGTCGTGTCGACCAGCTGGGCGAGGTGCTGCGGGTTGGTGAGGTCGCCGCGGACTGCGAGCGCGCCGATCCGCTCGGCCTCGCGCTCGAGCACGTCGCGTCGGCGCGCGAACATGGCGACGTTGGCGCCCTCGGCCGCGAGTGCCTCCGCGATCGCGAGCCCCATGCCCTGCGAGGCGCCGCAGACGATCGCCGTGCGGCCGTCGAGACCCAGGTCCATCGTGCCAGGGTAGACGACGGCACCGACGCAGCCGCGAATGCCGCGTTACGCCGCGTTAGGCGTTCGTAAGGACGCCGACGACCTCGCGCACCGCGGCCGCCGACTCGCGCAGCATCTTCCGCTCGGCCGCGTCGAGACGCAGCTTGACGACCTCTTCGACCCCGCCGGCGCCGAGCTTCGCGGGCACGCCCATGTAGAGGCCGTCGACGCCGTACTCGCCCTCGAGGTAGGCCGTGCAGGGGAGCACGCGCTTCTGGTCGAGGCAGATCGCGTCGACCATCTGGGCCGCGGCGGCGCCGGGGGCGTACCAGGCGGAGGTGCCGAGCAGGTTCACGATCTCGCCGCCGCCCTTTCGCGTGCGCTCGACCATCTTCGCGATCCTTCCCTTCCGCGCGAGCTGCTCGAGCGGGATCCCGCCGACCGTCGTCGCCGAGACCACCGGCACCATCTGGTCGCCGTGGCCGCCGAGGACGACCGCGGTCACGTCCTGGACGGAGGCGCCCGTCTCCCAGGCGATGAACGCCGCGAAGCGGGCCGTGTCGAGGATCCCGGCCATGCCGACGACGCGCTCCTTCGGGAACTTCGAGACCGCCCTGGCGACGTGGCACATCGCGTCGAGCGGGTTCGAGACGACGACGATGATCGCCTTCGGCGACTTCCTGACGATCTCCTTCGTGACCGAGCCGACGATCGCCTCGTTGGTGGTGACGAGGTCGTCGCGGCTCATCCCGGGGGAGCGCGGCTTGCCGGCGGTGATCACGACCACGTCCGAGCCGGCCGTCTGCTCGTAGCTCTCGGTGCCGACGACGTTCGGCTCGTAGCCGAGCACCGAGCCGGCCTGGTTCATGTCGAGCGCCTTGCCGGCCGCGTACTTCGGGATGATGTCGACGAGGACCACGTCGGCGTAGTCGCGCCGCGCCAGCTCCTGGGCGCAGGTGGCGCCGACGTTGCCGGCGCCGACGACGGTGATCTTCCGTCTCACGTCACCCTCCGAGTCCCTCGATGATGGCGTCCGCGACCTCCGACGTCCCGACGGCGGTCGGGTCGTCGCGGGTCGGCTTCATGTCGTAGGTGACGCTGCGGCCCTCGGCGATCACCGCCGCGATCGCGGCCTCCATCCGGGCGGCCGCATCCTGCTCGCCCAGGTGGCGGAGCATCAGCACGCCGGAGAGCATCATCGCCATCGGGTTGACCTTGTTCTGGCCGGCGTACTTGGGCGCGGAGCCGTGTGTCGGCTCGAACACCGCCGCGCCCTCGCCGAAGTTGGCGCCCGGCGCCAGGCCGAGCCCGCCGATCAGCCCGGCGCACAGGTCGGAGACGATGTCGCCGTAGAGGTTCGGCAGCACGAGCACGTCGTACTCCTCCGGCCGCTGGACGAGCTGCATCGAGAGGTTGTCGACGATCCGGTCGTCGAACTCGATGTCGCCGTTCTCCTCGGCCACGTCGCGCGCGACGTGCAGGAAGAGGCCGTCGGTGAACTTCATGATGTTCGCCTTGTGCACGGCCGTGACCTTGCGGCGGCCGTTCGCGCGCGCGTAGTCGAAGGCGAACTGGACGATCTGGCGCGTGCCGGTCTCCGAGATCGGCTTGATCGAGATGCCGGAGTCGCGCCGGATGCCGTTGCCCCCGTGGGCGGCGAGCCAGTCGAGGAGCTCGTCGGCTTCCTCGGTGCCCTCCTCGTACTCGACGCCCGCGTAGAGGTCCTCGGTGTTCTCACGGACGACGATCAGGTCGACGTCTTCGTAGCGCGAGCGGACGCCGGCGTAGCTCTTGCAGGGGCGCACCTGGGCGTAGAGGTCGAGCGACTTGCGCAGGCCGACGTTGACCGAACGGAAGCCGCCGCCGACCGGGGTCGTGATCGGTCCCTTGAGCGCGACGCCGTTCCGGCGGATCGACTCGAGCACGTGCTCGGGCAGCGGGTTGCCGCCGTGCTCCTCCATCACGTCCGTGCCGGCGTGCTGCACGTCCCAGGCGAACTCGACCCCGGTCGCCTCGAGCACCCGGCGCGTCGCCTCGGCGAGCTCGGGGCCGGTGCCGTCGCCGGGAATCAGGGTGACGTGATGCGCCATACGGCGCTCGACTCTACCGGCCCCGCGGTGACGGACGTTGCGGTTCCCTCCGGCCGGCGGCGGGTGCCGGTTCTCGGCGGACGGCGGTCAGGTACCGTCCTACCGCAGGGCGAGATCGAGAGGAGAGGGATGAGCGATTTCAAGCCGGGCCTCGAGGGCGTCGTCGCGGTCGAGACGGAGATCGCCGAGCCCGACCGCGAGGGCGGCGTGCTCCGCTACCGCGGGGTCGACATCGAAGAGCTCGTCGGCCACTACCCCTACGAGCACGTCTGGGGACTGCTCGTCGACAACGACCTCTCGTCCGTGATGCCGGCGCCGGAACCGCACGAGCCGGCGGGGCTGACGGGCAACGCGCCCGCCGACCTGCAGGCCGAGACGGCGCGGCTCGCCGGGCACTGGCAGCTGGGGAAGCTGAACGAGATCTCGGACGAGCAGGCCCGGGAGGACCTCGGGCGCCTCTCGTCGCAGATGATGGGGATCGTCGCCCGTTCCGCCCGCCTCGCCGACGGCAAGACCGACGCGGTGCCCGACGAGGTGGTCGCGCGCGGGCAGACGGCGGCCGAGAAGTTCCTGCTCCAGTGGCGCGGCGAGGCCGACCCTCGGCACGTGCAGGCGATCGACACCTACTGGATCTGCACTGCCGAGCACGGTCTCAACGCCTCGACGTTCACGGCGCGCGTGACGGCCTCGACGGGCGCCGACTGCGGCGCCGCCCTGTCCTCCGCGGTCGGCGCGCTCTCCGGCCCGCTCCACGGCGGGGCGCCCGCGTACGTGAAGCCGATGCTCGAGGAGGTCGCCGAGTTGGACGACCCCGAGAAGTGGGTGCGCGACACGCTCGACTCGGGCAAGCGCATCATGGGCTTCGGCCACCGGGTCTACCGCGCCGAGGACCCGCGCTCGCGGATCCTCAAGCGCACCGCGCGCGAGCTCGGCTCGCCCCAGATCGAGGTCGCCGAGCGGCTCGAGGAGGCCGCCCTGGCGGAGCTCGAGCGCCGGCATCCCGAGCGGCCGCTGAAGACGAACGTCGAGTACTACTCCGCGGTGGTGCTCGACATCGCGGAGATCCCGCCGCCGCTCGCACCGGCGATGTTCGGGTGCTCCCGCGTCGCGGGGTGGTCGGCTCACATCCTCGAGCAGAAGCGCACCGGCCGCCTCTTCCGGCCGTCGGCGCGCTACGTCGGCCCCGCGCCGCGCTCGCTCCAGCCGGCGTGACGCTCGCCGAGGCTGCCGAGCAGGCGGACGCGCTCGCGGCGGCCGGCGACGAGCGGGCGCTGGCGACGCTGCGCGCCCAGTGGGACGACGAGCTCGAGGCCGCCGCGCGGCACGCCGACTACCGCGTGCGCGGCCAGGCGTACCGCGCGATCGCCCAGTTCCGCTTCCGGCAGAAGCTCGAGTTGCTCCGCCGCGGCCTCGAGGACGAGAGCCCCGGCGCGCGCGGCTCGGCGCTGATCGCGCTCGAGGGCCTCTCCCGCACCCACCCGGGCGACGTGAACACGTTTCGGCCGCTCCTGCACGAGCTCGCGGCGCGCGACCCGAACGTCGCCGTGCGCAGGCTCGCGATCGTGTGCCTCAAGAACGGGACGGCGCAGCGGGCCTCGATCCAGCTCCTGGACGGGATCGCGGAGAACGACGAGGAGGACCGCGAGGTGCGCAAGACCGCCCGCTCCGTGGCGACGCTGCTGACGAAGAAGTCGCGGCAGAAGTAGTGGCCGAGCCGCTCGTCGGAGTGATCATGGGCTCCCGCTCCGACTGGGAGACGATGCGGCACGCGACCGAGACGCTCGACGCGCTCGGGATCCCGAGCGAGCGCCGTGTCGTCTCGGCGCACCGCACGCCCGACCTCCTGTTCGAGTACGCGGCCGGCGCCGAGGCGCGCGGCCTCCGCGTGCTGATCGCCGGTGCCGGCGGCGCCGCCCACCTGCCGGGGATGACGGCCGCGAAGACCGCGTTGCCGGTGCTCGGAGTCCCCGTCGAGTCGAAGGCGCTCTCGGGGCTCGACTCGCTGCTCTCGATCGTGCAGATGCCGGCGGGAGTGCCGGTCGGGACGCTCGCAGTCGGCCGTGCGGGCGCCATCAACGCGGCGCTGCTCGCGGCGGCGATCCTGGCGGGCTCGGACGACGGGATCCGCGAGCGCCTGGCGCGCTTTCGCGCCGAGCAGACGAGCTCCGTGCTCGCCGCGCCCGACCCTGCCTCGTGACCGAGCGTCACACGGTCGCCGTGCTCGGCGGCGGGCAGCTCGGGCGGATGCTGGCGCTGGCGGGGATCCCGCTCGGCCTGTCGTTCCGGTTCCTCGACCCGTCACCCGACGCGCCGGCCGGCGAGGTCGGCGAGCTGCTCGTCGGCGCCTATGACGACCCGGAGCGGCTCGACCGGCTCGCCGACGGGGCGGCGGCGGTCACGTACGAGTTCGAGAACGTCCCGGTCGCGGCGGCGCGCCGCGTCGGCGCACTCCCCGGTGCGGCGGCGCTCGAGCACGGCCAGGACCGCTTCGCGGAGAAGGAGCTCTTCCGCCGGCTCGGCATCCCGACCGCGCGCTTCGGTGGGCTCGCCGACACCGGCCTGCCCGCGCTGGTGAAGAGCCGCCGGCTCGGCTACGACGGCAAGGGCCAGCGGCTCCTGCGCGAGCACGGGCTGGTGGCGGAGGGGGAGCTCGCGGAAGAGCTCGTCCCGTTCGCGCGGGAGCTGTCGATCCTCGCGGTGCGCGGCCGCGACGGCGAGACGGCCTTCTACCCCGTCGCCGAGAACGTCCACGAAGGCGGGATCCTGCGCCTCTCGCGCGTCCCCGCCGCCGGCGCGCCGCAGCGCGAGGCGGAGGAGCTGGCCGCGCGGCTACTCGACGAGCTGAGCTACGTCGGCGTGCTCGCGGTCGAGCTCTTCGAGGTCGACGGGCGCCTGCTCGCGAACGAGTTCGCCCCGCGCGTCCACAACACCGGCCACTGGACGATCGAGGGGGCGGCGACGAGCCAGTTCGAGAACCACCTGCGGGCGATCCTCGGTCTGCCGCTCGGCTCGACGGCGCTGCGCGAGCCGTGCGCCCTGGTCAACCTGATCGGCGAGCTGCCGCCGCTGCCGGAGCTCCTGTCGCTGCCAGGCGCCCACGTGCATCTCTACGGGAAGGAGCCGCGGCCGGGCCGCAAGCTCGGTCACGTGACGCTCGTCGGCGCGGGCGCGGCGGCCGTCGGGGCAGCCCGCCGGCTGGCCGAGGTGAGTGCGAGCGGCAGCGCGGCGGCGGCGAACAGGGCGCCCAGCGCGACGCCGTAGGCGGCGTAGCCTCCGAGCGCGAGCGCGGCGCCGGCCGTCGCGGCGCCGACCAGGTACCCGATCGGCAGCGTTGCCGAGCGGGCGGCCATCAGCGCGAGCCGGTGCTCTGGGGCGGCGTCCAGGCCGGCGGCGTTTCCGAGCAGCGTGCGGCCGCCGGCGAGGAACGCCGAGGCGGAGAAGATGGCGGCGCTGACGGCCACGGCCGGGCGGATCGCGCCGAACGCCACCGTCGTCACGGCGAGGCCGAGCGCGAGCCGGACGAGCCGCCCCATCGGCTCGTCGCCGATGCGGCCGCGCATCGCCATGTTGCCGGCCACGTAGGCGACGGCGGCGGCGGACAGGAGCAGGCCCACGGCCGTCGGCGAGGTTCCGTACGTCTCGCTGAAGAGCGCGCCCGAGTAGACGAGCGTGCCGGTCCAGGCCGAGTTGGCGAAGAGCTCGCCCGCGACCCAGGGAGCCGCGCCCGGCGAGCGCAGCGCCTCGCGCAGGCTCGAGCGCGGGACGGGCGGCCCGGGGGCGCGACGCGGTGCGACGGCGGCCGCCGCGGCCAGTGCGAGCGCCGCCGCGAGGACCGGCAGCGCGAGCCAGCCGTAGCGCCAGCTCGCCTCGCCGAGCACGCCGATCACCGGCATGCCGACGACCCATGCCGACGGGGGCCCGAGGAGCGCCCAGGAGAGGACGCGCGCGCGGTCGGCGGGCGCTGCCCACTCGGCCGCGCCCGCCGTCGCGGTGGTCGTCACGAGCGCGATCCCCGCGCCCACGGTTGCCTGGCCGGCGGCCAGCACGGCGAAGCCGGGTGCGAGCGCGCTCACGAGAGAGCCGGCGCCGACCGCTGCGACACCCGCGACGAGCAGGCTGCGGAGGGGCACGCGGCGCGCGAGCAGCGTCGCGGACAGCGCTGCTGCCGCCGCCGTGAGCCCGGACACCGTCCGCAGCTGGCCCGCCGCGGCGGTCGAGATCTCGAAGTCCGCCGCGATCTCCGCCAGCACCGGCGTCAATGCGATCACCGCCGCCTGCGAGGCGAAGAGGCAGAGGAACAGCACCGCTCCGAGCAGGCGCGGCCCCGGAGGGGTGAGCTCGTCGTGTCGGCGTCGCACGTTCACGTCTCCGAGGAAACGCGAACCGCCCTAACGCGCGGTAGCAGGTGGGTAAACGGCGCAGTCGGTGTCGCGTGCGCCGCTCAGTGGAAGGCGCAGGTGCGGCCGACGATCTCGCGGCCGCAGGACGGGCAGATCCGCTTGCGGCGGCGGAGCTCGAGCATCCGCTTGCGCGTCCCGGCGTAGATCATCGTCCAGCCGGCCGCGCTCGTCGCCGCGGCGGCGGCGACCAGGCTCGGGTCGAACGTCATCTCGCCGTCCCTACCCGGGGCGGCGAGACGGTAATCACTCGCCCGCGTCGGGCGAGGGTGCGCGCCGGCGCGCGTGGGGGTGTGCGCGGAAGTACGTCTCACGCCGCCGCTGGTCCGACACGTGCGTGTAGCGCTCCGTCGTCGACAGGTCGGCGTGCCCGAGCAGCTCCTGGACGGAGCGCAGGTCGGCCCCGCCCTCGAGCAGGTGCGTGGCGAACGAGTGCCGGAGCAGGTGCGGGTGCACGCGCGTGGGCTCGAGGCCCGCTCGGTCAGCGAGCCGGCGGAGGATCAGGAACGCGCCGGCGCGCGTCAGCGCCCCGCCGCGGGCATTCAGGAACAGCTCCGGGCGGTGGCGGCGGTCGAGGTGGGGGCGCCCGAGCGCGAGGTAGCGGCGGAGCGCGTCGGCGGCCGGCCGTCCGAGCGGCACGATCCGCTCCTTGTCGCCCTTCCCGAGCACGCGCACGAGCCGCGCATCCAGGTCGACTCCTGCCCGCACGAGCCCGATCGCCTCCGAGACGCGCAGGCCGGCGCCGTAGAGCAGCTCGACGAGGGCGCGGTCGCGCAGCGCCCGCGGCGTGACGCCGACGGCCGCTTCGATCAGCCGCTCGGACTCCGCCGGCGAGAGCGTCCGCGGCAGTGTCCGCGGCCGTCGCGGAGCCTTCAGCTCGGCGGCCGGGTTGTCGGTGCGAGCGCCGAGCAGGACCTGGTGGCGGAAGAACGACCGCGCCGCGGCGAGGCGCCGAGCGACCGTCGTCGGTGCGAGCCCGTCGGCGCGCATCCGTGCCAGCCAGCGCTCGAGGTCGGCCGCCGTCGCCTGCGAGGCGTGCGCCCCGCGGTGGGCGGCAAGCGAGGCGAGGTCGCGGCGGTAGGCGTCCACCGTGCGCGGCGAGCGCCGCGCCGCGAGGAGCAGCAGGAAGCTCTCGACGTCGGGGTCGGTGGTCGCCACGGCGCCCCTTCGATTCAACGGTCCGACCTTCGCTCCTTGTCGCGGCGCCACACGCGTTCGGCATCGGTAAGCTGTCACTTACTCTCGACGGCGAGCGTTCCCGCTGCGTCCGGCTGTAACGAAACCCCTGCAAAGGCGGCAGAGCGAGCCAGCGCGGCGAGCTCCTGCGGTCGGCTGCTCGCGGCGGGACGTGTCCGGGGTCTGACCCTGGCCATGGCCCGCGGGGCCATCGCCGAGCGTGCCGAAAGCGTGCCGATCTGTCCACAGGAGCCGCCGCCGCACGCAACGCTCACGACCGCGGGTGCGCGCGGTCGTACACGCGGCGGAGCCGGCGGGCGTCGACGTGGCTGTAGACCTGGGTAGTGGAGAGGGAGGCGTGGCCGAGCAGCTCCTGAATCGTCCGCAGGTCGGCGCCGCCCTCGAGCAGGTGCGTGGCGTAGGCGTGGCGGAGCCGATGCGGGTTGCGGAGCAGGCGCCGCAGGGTGCTCGTGTCCAGCCGGCGGCCGCGGACAGAGACGAAGAGGGCGTCGTCGGCGCCGCGCGCGAGCTCGGGCCGGCCCTCGCGCAGCCAGTGCGCCAGCCCGAGCGCCGCCTCCTCGCCGAGCGGGACGACGCGCTCCTTGCCGCCCTTGCCGCGGACGTGGAGCGCCTCGCGGTCGAAGTCGACGTCGCCGAGGTCGAGCCCGACCGCCTCGGCCGAGCGCAGCCCGCAGGAGTAGACGAGCTCGACGAGCGCCCGGTTCCGGAGCGCGAGCGCGCCATCGCCCGACAGCCGGTCGACGAGCTCCTCGACCTCGGCGACCTTCGGCGCGTCCGGCAGCCGCCGTCTGCGGCGCGGGGCGAGAGCCGCGTCCGGCACCCGGGCCGGCCCGAGCGCGGAGCGGAGCAAGGCCCGCACCGCCGCCAGCCGGCGCCCGATCGTCGCGGGGGCCAGCCCGCGCCGGGCGCGGCCGAGCTCGGCGGTGTATGCGGCGAGCACGCGCGCGTCGACCTCCTCGAGCCGGATCCCGTCACCCTCCAGCCAGCCGGCGAAGTCGCGCAGGTCGACGCCGTAGGCGCGCCGTGTGGAATCGGCCAGGCCGGGGCTGCCGAGGAACCGCTCGATCGCCTCGTGCGTCTCCACCCGTCCGGGTTCGCCCCCGCGGCCGTGTCGTCCTCCCCGCTACCATCCCGCGGCGGTGCGTGGCGTCGCACCGCCTTCTCTCACGATGACGCAGCTTCGAACAGCTCCTGACCGCGCGCGCCGAGCGGCTGTCGCCGAGCCGCGCCGCCTGCCGCTTCGCACCGGGGCGGAGGCCCGGGTGCGCAACGACGGCGCCCGGCTCGCGGCCGTACTCGTGAACGGCGGCACCGGCCGGCCGGTGCCCGGGACGTGGAGCGCCACCAGCGAGCTGCTGGCCGACGAGCTCGCGGCGCGGCATCGCGACGTGCTCTTCCTCGAGGTGCGCTACCACGTGAAGTCGTGGAACGAGCTCCCCTCGTGCATGGCCGACTGCGAGGCCGCCGTGGAGCTCGCCCTCGACGCCGGCGCCGAGGCGTGCCTCCTCGTCGGCTTCTCGATGGGCGGCGCCGTCTCGGTCGGGATCGCCGCGCACGACGCCGTCCGCGGCGTGCTCGGGCTGGCCCCCTGGCTGCCCGACCGGCTGCCGATGGACAGCCTTCGCGGCAAGGGCTTCGACGTCGTCCACGGCGCGTGGGACCGACCGCTGCCCGGCGTCCCGGGCGTCACGGCCGCGAGCTCGCTCGCCGCCTTCGAGCGGGCGCTCGACGCGGGCTCCGACGGCATCTACACGCTCATCCCGCGCGGGCTGCACGGCGCCGCGGTCCGCTCTCCACGTGGCCGCCTCGTGCGACTGCCGCACTGGCGAAGCTGGGTCGAGCACGTCCACGCCGCCCTGACCCGCTTCGAGGCGGCGGCCGCCGACCTCCCGGCCTGAGCGCGCCCTGACCGGGTACGAGCTCCTCCGCCGCACGATCGGGCCGCTCACCCGCGCCGTCTACCGCGTGGAGGTCCGGGGCGGCGAGCTCGTGCCGGCCGAGGGGCCGCTCGTGGTCGTCTCCAACCACGTCTCCGTCCTCGACCCGTTCGCCCTCGGCGCGGCGATCCCGCGGACGCTGCACTTCCTGGCCAAGGAGGAGCTCTGGCAGAGCGCGCCCGTCGGACGGCTGCTCGACGCCGCGGGCGCGATCCCCGTAGCCCGCGGGCGCGGCGACGTCTCCGCGATGGGACGCGCGCGCGACGCACTCGAGCAGGGCGAGGCGGTCGCGCTCTTCCCCGAGGGCGGCGTGCGCCGCGAGGGGCCGTGGCTGCGCGGCGCGGCGCGGCTCGCGCTCGCGACCGGCGCGCCGATTCTCCCCGTCCGCCTGCTCGGGACGGCGGAGGCGATCGCTCCCGGGCACGTCGGCCTGCCGCGCGTCGGCGTCCTGATCGGGCACCCGATCCCGGTCCCGCACGTGCGCCCGACCGTCGCGGTTGCGCGGGAGGTCACCGCCCAGGCGCAGCGGGCGGTCGAGCTGCTCGGAACCTAGACTCCCCGAGCCGTCCGCCCGCAGGCACGCTTACGCGAGTGCCCGGACGCCGCTGGCAGATGGCGACACCCGACGAGCTGCCCGTGCGGCCGGCGGACCCCGCCGTGCGCCGGGCGAACTTTCGCCGCATCGTGCGCCTCTTCCGGCCGTACCGGCTGCGGCTCGGCGTCGTCTGCTGCCTGATCTTCGTCTCCGCTGCGCTCGGCACGGTCTCGCCGTTCCTGCTGCGCGAGGTGCTCGACGTCGCGATCCCGGAGGAACGCGTCGGCCTGCTCTCCGCCCTCGTCGCCGGCATGGTCGCGATCCCGGTCGTCACCGGCGTGCTCGGCGTCTGGCAGACGCTGCTCTCCAACCAGGTCGGCCAGAGCGTCATGCACGACCTGCGCACCTCGGTCTACCGGCACCTGCAGCGGCTGTCGCTGGCGTTCTTCACGCGCACGCGCACGGGTGAGGTGCAGAGTCGGATCGCGAACGACATCGGCGGCATCGACAACGTCGTCACTTCGACCGCCACCTCGGTGCTGTCGAACGTGACGACGGTGCTCGCCACGATCGTGGCGATGGTGCTGCTCGACTGGCGCCTCGCCGCCTTCGCGCTCGCGCTGCTGCCGCTCTTCGTGTGGCTGACCAAGCGCGTGGGCGACCAGCGCAAGAAGGTGACGGCGGAGCGGCAGGCCTCGCTCGCCGACGTCTCTTCGATCGTCCAGGAGTCGCTTTCGATCTCGGGGATCCTGCTCGGCAAGACGATGGGCCGTGCCGACGACCTGGCGGGGCGCTTCGAGCGCGAGTCGGACCGGCTCGCGCAGCTCGAGGTGCGCAGCCGCATGACAGGCCGCTGGATGATGGCGGCGATCCAGATGACGTTCGCCGTGATGCCGGCGCTCGTCTACTGGTTCGCCGGCTGGTCGATCGCGAACGGCGGCGAATCGATCACGATCGGCACGCTGGTCGCCTTCACGACCCTGCAGACGCGCCTGTTCTTCCCGATCGGCAGCCTCCTCGGCGTGCAGCTCGAGGTGCAGAGCTCGCTCGCGCTCTTCGACCGCATCTTCGAGTACCTCGACCAGCCGGTGGACATCGTGGAGGGCGAGCAGACGCTGGAGCGCCCGCGCGGCGAGGTCGAGCTCGACGGGGTCTGGTTCCGCTACGACGACGCCGCCTGGACGCTCGAGGACGTGTCCTTCCACGTCCCGCCCGGCACGAAGACGGCGCTCGTGGGGGAGACGGGCTCCGGCAAGACGACGTGCGCGTACCTGGTCGCACGGCTGTACGACGCGACGAACGGCACGGTCTCGATCGACGGTGTCGACGTCCGCGAGCTCACCTTCGACGCGCTCGCGGAGGCCGTGGGCGTCGTCTCCCAGGAGACGTACCTGTTCCATGCGACCGTGCGCGAGAACCTCCGCTTCGCGAAGCCGGACGCGACGGACGAGGAGGTCGAGGAGGCGGCCCGCGCGGCCCAGATCCACGAGCTGATCTCGACCCTGCCGGAGAGCTACGACACGATGGTCGGCGAGCGCGGCTACCGCTTCTCCGGCGGCGAGAAGCAGCGGATCGCGATCGCGCGCACGATCCTGCGCAACCCGCCGATCCTGGTGCTCGACGAGGCCACCTCCGCGCTCGACACCCAGACGGAGCGGCTCGTCCAGGCGGCGCTCGAGCGGCTGGCGGAGGGGAGGACGACGATCGCGATCGCGCACCGCCTCTCGACGGTTCGCGACGCGGACCAGATCGTCGTCCTCGACCGTGGCCGCATCGCCGAGCGGGGCACGCACGAGGAGCTGCTCGTGGCGGGCGGGCGGTACTCGGCGCTCGTCCGGCGCGACGCCGACGCCGAGCGCCCGGTGCTGCTCGTCGAGCCGGAGCCCGAGCCGATCGGCTGACGCGGCACCGAGCCACCGCGTTTCCGTCTACGGTTCCGGAGACGCGCACGGCCAGCCAGCGACAGCCTCGAAGGGAGCGGCGCACCGCGATGGCGACCACGAAGGCCCCAAACCAGGTCACGCTCTCCGAGCACGGGATCGTTCCGGCGCGGTCGGTGCTCTGGAACCCGACCACGCCGGTGCTCTACGAGCACGCGCTGCGACGCGAGGAGGGGCGGATCGCCCACGGCGGCCCGCTCGTGGTCGACACGGGCGTGCACAC
This sequence comes from Gaiellaceae bacterium, assembly GCA_035720085.1. Taxonomy (GTDB): domain Bacteria; phylum Actinomycetota; class Thermoleophilia; order Gaiellales; family Gaiellaceae; genus Gaiella. Next base: position 2,942 of record DASTPC010000266.1, on the reverse strand, counting down.
GGGGCGTTCCCCGAAGGACAAGTTCGTCGTCCGCGAGCCCGGATCCGAGGAGCGGATCTGGTGGGGCGACGTCAACCGCCCGCTCGACGAACAGCGCTTCGACGCCCTGCGCGACAAGGTCACCTCGTACCTCGCCGACCGCGACCTCTACGTCGTCGACGCGTTCGCCGGCGCCGACCCGGCGCACAGGATCTCCGTGCGCGTCGTCACCGACCGTCCGTACCACGCGCTGTTCGCGCGGACGATGTTCATCGTCCCGTCCGCCGAGGAGCTCACCGTGTTCGAGCCGCACGCGCTCGTGCTGCACGCGCCCGGACTGGAGGCCGACCCGGCCACGGACGGCACGCGGACGGGCACGTTCGTCGTGCTCCACCCGAGCCGGCAGGAGGTCCTGATCGGCGGGACCTTCTACGCCGGCGAGATCAAGAAGTCGATCTTCACGCTGATGAACGACCGGCTGCCGCTCGAGGACGTCTTCCCGATGCACTGCTCGGCGAACGTCGGCGAGAACGGCAAGGTGGCGATCTTCTTCGGGCTCTCGGGCACGGGGAAGACGACGCTCTCCGCCGACCCGTCCCGTCAGCTGATCGGCGACGACGAGCACGGCTGGGGCCACGCCGGGGTGTTCAACATCGAGGGGGGGTGCTACGCGAAGGTGATCCGGCTCTCCGCCGAGGCCGAGCCGGAGATCTTCCGGATGACCAGGACGTTCGGCACGATCCTCGAGAACGTCGTCATGGACGAGCGCGGCCGCCTCGACCTGGACGACGACTCGAAGACGGAGAACACGCGCGCCGCCTACAAGCTCGAGCGGATCGCCAACGCGCTCCACACCAAGCACGCGGGCCACCCGAGCTCCGTCGTGATGCTGACCGCCGACGCGTTCGGCGTGCTGCCTCCGATCGCGCGGCTCACGCGCGACCAGGCGATGTACTGGTTCCTCTCCGGGTTCACGGCCAAGCTGGCCGGCACGGAGATCGGCGTGAAGGAGCCGCAGCCCACCTTCTCCCCCTGCTTCGGGGCGCCGTTCCTGCCGCAGCCGCCGGCCGTCTACGCGCGCATGCTCGGCGAGAAGCTCGACCGGCACCACTCCCGCGTCTGGCTCGTGAACACGGGCTGGACGAGCGGGCCCTACGGCGAGGGTCACCGGATGCCGATCGAGGCGACCCGGTCGCTGCTGCACGCCGCGCTGGCGGGGCGGCTCGACAAGGTCGAGTACCGCACCGACCCGTACTTCGGCTTCGAGGTGCCCGTCTCGGTGCCGGGCGTGCACGCGCGGCTGCTCGACCCCCGCTCGACGTGGCGCGACCCGGAGGCCTACGACGCCAAGGCGCGCGAGCTGGCGGTCATGTTCAGCGAGAACTTCGCCACGCTCGAGGGCGTCGACCCGCACCTCACCGACGCCGGCCCGCCGACCTAACTCCGGCGCCTCGCGCGAACCGCGCCGCGGCCGGCGTACCATCGGAGCATGATCGAGCGCGCGCCGTCGAATGGGCCCTCCGGGAGCAGGGCGGTCTCGGAGCTGCGCGACGCGCCGCTGTCCCGCTGCCCGCACTGCGGTCGCGAGACGCGCACGGTGAGCCGCGGCGTCTGTGCCGACTGCTGGGGCGTCAAGGATCCGGAGAACGCGCTCGTCTTCCGCACGCCGCCGAAGACCGAGCCGCTGCTCGGCTGGGACGGGCTGTTCGGCTGGCTCGACGACCTGCCGTGGATCCTCCTGATCCTCGTCGGCGTGGCCGTCTTCGTGCTCCGGCTCCTGTTCTGGACGTCCTGACGGCCCGGCGCCTCGAACGGCCCGGGCGCCCGCGGATTCGGTAGCGTCCGTCGGGATGGAGGCGATGCACGACGTGCTCGTCGTCGGTGCGGGCTGCGCCGGCATGCGGGCCGCGATCGAGGCCCACGACGCGGGCGCGAACGTCGGCGTGATCTCGAAGCTGCACCCCACGCGGAGCCACTCGGGCGCCGCGGAGGGCGGCATCAACGCGGCGCTCGGCAACACCGCCTTCGACAGCCCCGAGACGCACGCGTTCGACACGGTCAAGGGCTCCGACTACCTCGGCGACCAGGACGCGATCGAGGTGTTCACCGCAGAGGCGCCGGGCGACATCTACCAGCTCGAGCACTGGGGCGCCGTCTTCTCGCGTCACGACGACGGGAAGCTCGCGCAGCGGCCGTTCGGCGCGGCCGGCTCGCCGCGCACTGTCTACTCGGCCGACATCACGGGCCACGTCCTGATCCACGTCCTCTACGAGCAGCTCGCGCGGCGGATGGACGAGGGCACGAAGGTCTACGAGGAGTTCTTCGCCTGGAAGCTCGTCGTCGAGGACGGCCGCTGCACCGGCGTGATCTGCTGGGACCTCGTCCGCGGCGGCCTGCAGCTGATCACCGGCAAGGCCGTCGTCCTGGCCACCGGCGGCGCAGGCCGCCTCTACCGCGCGACCACGAACGCCTACGCGTGCACCGGCGACGGGATGGCGATGGCGCTGCGCGCCGGGCTGCCGCTCAAGGACATGGAGTTCATGCAGTTCCATCCGACGACGATGTTCCCGAGCGGGATCCTGATCACGGAGGGCTGCCGCGGCGAGGGCGGCTACCTGATCAACAAGGACGGCGAGCGCTTCATGTGGAAGTACGCGCCGAATGCGATGGAGCTGGCCTCGCGGGACGTGGTCTCGCGCTCGGAGCAGACGGAGATCAACGAGGGCCGCGGCGTCAACGGCTCGATCTACCTCGACCTGCGGCACCTGGGGCCCGAGCGGATCGTCTCGCGCCTGCCCGGCTCGCGGGAGCTCGCGATGACCTACGCCGGCGTCGACCCCATCTACGCGCCGATCCCGGTGCGGCCCGGCGCCCACTACCACATGGGCGGCGTCGAGACCGACGAGTGGGGCCTGACCGAGGTCGAGGGGCTCTACGCCGCCGGCGAGTGTGCGTGCGTCTCG
>DASTPC010000265.1:0-6614 GCA_035720085.1 Gaiellaceae bacterium | reverse complement strand
TCGTCACACTGACCGGGACGGGCGGCAGCGGCAAGACGCGCCTGGCGCTCCGGGCCGCAGAGGGACTGCTGGAGCCCTTCGGGGACGGCGTCTTCCTGGTCGACCTGGCATCGCTCGGCGCGCCCGAACACGTGGTGTCGGCGGTGGCAACGGTGCTCGGAGTGCCGGCGACGTCCGGCCGAAGCCTGGTCGACAGCCTCGTCACCCACCTGGCCGGCAAGGAGCTCTTGCTCGTGCTGGACAACTTCGAGCACGTCGTCGCCGCCGCGCCGGAGATCGCGGCGGTAGTCGCTGCCGCGCCGAAGGTCCGCATGCTCGCGACCAGCCGCGTACCGTTGCGCATCCGAGGCGAGCACGAGCTTCACGTGCGACCGCTGCCCCTCCCGCCCGCCGACGCGCCCACCGAAGCATTGCTGCGCTCTCCGGCCGTGCAGCTCTTCGGCGAGCGCGCGCGAGAGATCCGCGCGGAGTTCGCGCTCGACCCGGAGACCGGCCCGCTCGCCGCCGAGATCTGCCGCCGGCTGGACGGGCTGCCGCTTGCGATCGAGCTCGCCGCTGCACGCACCAGGCTGCTCTCGCTCGCGACGCTGCTCGAGCGCCTCGAGAACCGCCTCGGCCTCCTGACCGACGGCGCGGCGGACGCGCCGTCCCGGCAGCGCACGCTCCGTGCGACCATCGCCTGGAGCCACGACCTCCTGGCGGAGCGCGAGCAGACGCTCTTCCGGCGGCTTGCCGTGTTTCAGGGCGGCTGCAGCCTCGCTGCCGCGGAGAGCGTGTGCGGCGGCGACGTGCTCTCCGCCCTCACGCTGCTGGTCGAGCAGAACCTGGTCGTCACGCGGTGGAGCGAGCTCGGGGAGCCGCGCTTCGAGCTGCTGGAGACGATCGCCGAGTTCGCCAGGGAGCGCCTCGCCGAGAGCGGCGAGGCCGACGAGCTCGCACGGCGCCACGCGAGCTACTTCGCCGGCCACGCCGAGGCAGTCGAGCCCTCGCTCTACAGCGACCAGCGCGGCCCGTGGCTGCGGCGGTTGGAGGCTGACCGCGACAACATCCGCGCGGCGCTCCGGTGGTCCCTGGATCGTGACGAGGCGGCGGTGGGACTCCGCATCCTCGCGGCGCTCTGGCTCTGGTGGTGGACGTCGTTCGTGGAGGGCTGGGCGTGGGCGGAGCGGCTCCTTGCGCTGCCGAGCGCTGCGGAGCCGAGCAGCGCGCGGGCAGGCGCGCTGTTCACGGCGGAGATCTGCTCGGCCGGAGCGGGAGACCTCCCTGCGATCCGGCGCTACACCGAGGCGGCGATCGAGGCTGCCCGCTCGGTCGCCGACGACCGACGACACGCGCTCGCGCAGGCGCTCGGCGCCGGTGCCCTCGCAGGCTTGACGCCCAACGGCGAGTTCGTCGACCGCGAGCGCGCCGACGGCCTGATCCACCTGCACGCGCTGAGCGAGGAGGCGGTCGATCTGGGCCGGCGCACCGGCGATCCCTGGGTCTCCGCGTGGACGACGATGATCTCGGGGCTCGTCGCGCTCCTCGCCGGCGAGCCCGACCGGGCGCGCGCATGGGCCGCCGAAGCGAGGCCCGAGTTCGAGCGGCTCGGCGACTCGTGGTCGCGCGCCTCGGCCTCGATGACGCTCGGCTTCGCGCTCATCCAGCTCGGCGAGCTCGAGGATGCCGAGACCGCGCTCGAGGGCAGCGTCGCCGCATTGCTCGAGGTCGGCGACCTGAAGATGGCGAACGGCTGCCTGCTGGGCCACGGGCTGATCGCCCGCTTCGGCGGTCGGACCGAGGACGCAGAGCGTCGCTACCGCGAGGCGCTGAACCTCTGCGTCCGGAGCGGCGACCCCGCCAATGCACCGGTCTGCCTCGAAGGCCTGGCGGCGGCCGTCACGGCCCGCGAGCCGGAGCAGGCCGCAACGCTCCTCGGCGCCGCCCGCGCGCTCTACGACGCCGGGCACATCCCGAACGTGCCGGGCTTCGAGCCTCTCTACGAGGGAACGGCCGCGGGCGTCGCCGACACCCTCGGCGACGAGGCCGCCGCCCGGCTCCGCGCCCGCGGCGCGACGCTCGCCCGGACGCTGCCGCTCGCCGAGGTCGCCGACGCCGCGGCGACGTGAGCGCGCCGCCGAGCGGCGACTAGAGCAGGATCTGGAGGGCGAGGGCGACGGAGCAGCCGCGCGCGAGCAGGTCGACCGCGCTGTGCAGGTCGATCTCGTGCGAGGCCGCGATCACCGCCGCGGACTCCGGGTCGTAGCCGGCGCGCTCGAGGGCCTCGAGCCGCCATTGCTCGACGAGCTCGAGCTCCGAATCGGTTCTGGTCGTCTGAAGGTTGGCCGCAGACATCATCTCTACCTCTTCCCAACGCCGTCGTGTACCCGGATATTCGTCCGCTCGCGCCGTCCGGTTGCCCCCTTTGTAGGTGATTGCGGTGAAGGTTCCGTAAACCTTCTCGGCGGAGGGTGTAAACGCGTGCCTCGACGGCGGCCGCCGACGCCTCGCACTCGGCGACCGCGACGATGTCGCAGCGGCTAGACAGGGCGAGGAGGACCTCCGCGAGCGGCAGGAGGAGCGCGCTCGCGAGCCAGGCGACGTGGAAGCCGTCTACGAGCGCGCTCGCGGTCTCGCTCTCGATGGGCCGACCGCCGCGAGCTGTTAGGTCGTGCGGTTGGTGGCGAGCGTCGAGAGCACAGCCCGCCTCGTCCGGCCGGGCGGCCCCTGCTCGTGCGGAGCGGGGGCCGCCCGGCCCTCCTACCGGACGGTCCCGCGGGGCGCGATCCGCACCGGCGCGAACGTGTGGGTGCGCGCGCCGTCGTACTCCACGAAGCCGTCCCACACCGCGTAGCGCCAGACGCCGGCGGACGGGAAGACCACCCGGGCGGCGTAGACCCCCGTCTCTCCGGTCGGCCTGGCGGGGAAGGCGCGCCGGACGTCGCCCCTGCGGATCCGGACGACCGGCTTGACGTCGCCGAGCGGCGTGACGCCGTGCTGCAGCACCGTCACCCGGACGTTCCAGGGCGCGCCGGCGGCGATGCCCTTCGGCGTCGAGCTGAGCTGGACCGTCGCCCAGCCGCCCGCGAGCGCCGTCGCCGGCACGACGAGGGCGGCGACCGCGAGCGCCCAGAGCAGCCGCCTCACGACGCACCTCCGACGGCGTGCGGCGGCGCGCCGGGGCGGCGGCGGCGCAGCAGCACCACGCCGCCCACCGCAGCGAGCAGCGCGGCCAGCGCGCCCGCCGCGACCGGCAGCACGGGGAAGGAGTCGGGCCCCGCGCCGTCGGCGATCGCGACGGGAGCGTAGGTGTGCGTCTGCGTGAAGCCGTCGAAGATCTCGTAGCGCCAGGTGCCCGCCGCCGGGAAGACGACGTCCGCGGCATAGACGCCCGGCTCCCCGGTCGGCGCGGCGGGGAACTCGCGCGAGTCGCCGTCGAGGTTCGAGATGCGGACGAGCGGGGAGACGCCCTCGAGGGGCGTGACGCCGTGCTGGAGCACGGTCAGGTCGACCGCCCACGTGCCGCCGGGCGGCGTGCCGTCCGGGAGCGAGGAGAGCTGGACGGTCGCGAAGCCGCCGCCGAGCGCCGCTGCCGGCAGGGCGAGCAGCAGGGTCAGGACGAGCAGGACGAGTCGGGCCATGAAGCCTCCTTCCGGGTTCGCCCCTACTACGCCTGCGGCGGCGTCGGCGTTCCCGCGCGCTCAGCGGACGTCGGCCGCCAGCTCCAGCGCCTGCTCGCGGGTCAGCTCGCCCTCCAGGCGCAGCGTCAGCGGGCCGCGTTCCCAGAGCAGCACGTCGCGGGCCAGGTACACCGGCTCGTCGTGGAAGTCGCCGTCGGGGGTCATGTAGGCGAACACGTGCGGCTCGCCGGTCAGGAAGAGGCCGCGCGCGCCGTCGACGGTCAGCTCCTCGACGAGCGTGCCGCGCGTGCCGACCTTCTTGAACACGAACCCCTCGTCGATCGTCGCCGCCACCTGGGAGAAGATCAGGCGTACGTCCAGGTCGCGGCCGTACACGAGCGAGACGAGGCCGGGCTCCTTGACGTAGACCGCGTCGGGCCGGCCCTGCCCGCGGAGCTGGAGCACGTCGAAGCCGACCCGGCGCTCCGCCTCCTCGAGCGTGACGCGCTCGCCGAGCGCCTCCAGCGACTGCGACGGCGTCACCGGAGGCAGCTCGTCGACCAGCTGCACGACGGCGCCGCGGAGCCCCAGCCACTCGAGGAAGGCGCTGCGCGCGCCCGGGGAGAAGGCGAGCACTGCGCCGAGGAGCGCGAGGACGACGGCCGCGGCGAGCGCCAGCCGGAGCGCCCAGCGGCGCTGTGGCCGCTCCGCCGCGCCGAGCAGCGGCACCACCCGGGCGGCGAGGTCCGGCGCCGGCGGCAGCTCGAGCTCGGCGCCGAGCGCCCGCAGGCGTGTCTCCAGCTCAGGCATGGGCCTCACGCAACCGCTCGAGCGCCCGCGAGAGGCGCGACTTGACCGTGCCGGGACGGACGCCGAGTACGGCTGCCGTCTCCTGCTCGGAGAGGTCGAGGAACGTCCGCAGCGCGACGACGAGGCGCTGGTCCTCCGGCAGCGCCTCCACGAGCTCGAGCAGGCGGCGCCGCTCGTCGGCGGCGACGGCCTGCCCCTCGGGGGACGGAGCCGCGCCCCCCGAGGGAGCCTGGGCTGCGGCGCGCAGCGCGAGAGCCTCGCGCCGCCCGGCCGACCGGCGGCGGTTCCGCGCCTCGTTCGCGACGATCTGCAGCAGCCACGGGCGGAGCGGCGCTCCGGGCCGGAACCGGTGCAGCGCGCGGTAGGCCTTGACGAAGCCGTCCTGGGCGGCGTCCTCGGCGTCGGCGGCGTTGCGGGTGATCAGGTAGGCGGTGCGGAACGCGATCTCCTGGTTGGCTCGGACGAGCTCGCCGAACGCTGCGCCGTCGCCGCGGCGCGCGCGGTCCACGAGCTCCGACTCGGATGGTGGCCGGCTCGCCACTCGACCGGATACACCGCCCGCCGGGGGCGGGTTCCGGCTCACGCTCCTGTTCTCGCGCAAGGTCGGGAATCCGCAGGAGCGGATTCCCGACCGCGCGGAAATCCCTGAAGCCGGCCGCTGTCGCGGCCGGGTGTCGAGCCATGAGCGCTCACCCCACGGCCGCGCGAAGATCCCTGAAGCCGGCCGCTGTCGCGGCCGGGTGTCGACGCATCAGCGCTCACGGGACCTCTGCGCAAGGCCGCTGTCGCGGCCGGGTGTCGAGGCGCGAGGCCTCACGCGCCGGCCGGAGCCTGGAGCAGGGCGAGCAGCGACTCGCGCCCGCCGGCGTCGAGCGCCGCCCGCGCGGCCTGCCGGCCGGCCTCGACGGCGGCATCGAGGTGCGAGAAGCCGCGCAGCGGGACGTGCTGCACGTCGGGGGAGACGACGAGAGCGGCGAGCTCCCGGTTCCGCTCGGCGCGCTCGACGCTCGCGAGGACGGTCGCCCGGGCGAGCGTCTCCAGGATCGAGGGCAGGCGCGGCTCGCCGTCGCCCTCCCCCACCTCCATCCGCCGGATCACGTCGACCGCGACGATCGGCCCCTCGCGGGCGACCGCGAGCTCGTCCACGGGCAGGTTGTTCAGGACGCCGCCGTCGACGAGCAGCGCGCCGAGCCGCGGCACGGGCGGCGCGATCCCGGGGATGCACATGCTCGTCCCGACCGCCTCGACCAGCGGGCCGCGCCGGAACACGACCTGCCTGCTCGAGAGCAGGTCGGCGCTGACCGTGAAGAGCGGCAGCGGCAGCTCCTCGATCCGGCGGTCGCCGAAGATCCGCTCCAGCATCCGCCCGGCCTTGCGCGAGCGGATCAGGGCGACCCGCGGCAGTGTGTAGTCGTTGAACGGCGAGCGGCGGACCAGCTCGTCGCTGCAGCGGTCCCGGATCTCGGGGGCGCTCCAGCCCGAGGCCGCCATCGCCGCGATCAGCGCGCCCATGCTGCAGCCGCCCAGCCGGTCGACGACGAACCCGTCCTCGGCGAGCACGTCGAGCACGCCGATGTGCGCGAACCCGCGCGCGCCGCCGCCGGAGAAGACGAGGCCGAGCGAGCGGCCGATGATCCGCCGCGCGACGCGCTCGACCGACGCCCCGCCGTCGCCCTCGTCGACGAGATGGTGCGCGCGGGGCTCGAACGCCTCGAGCAGCCGGTCGACGTCACCCGGAGCGACGGCGCCGACGACGACCAGGTCGAGCCCGTGCGGCACGCCGTGCCACGCGGTGGAGGCGGTCGCGAGCAGGAGCGTCCGGTCCGACTCGCGCTGGCAGAACGCCGACCAGTCCCGATCCGCGCCGTCGTCGACGAGGATCACGTGGGCGTGCTGCTGCTCCGCCCGGTCGACGGCGCCCGCGCGGTCGTCCGGGGCCGTGTCGCCGGCGTCGAGGATCGCGGCGGCTCCGAACGGCTCGAGCGCGGCCGCGAGCCGCCGCGCGAAGCGCGCCGCGTCCAGCGAGGGATCGAGCCGGCGGACCGCGATCACCGCGGGCCGGGCGGGCGGCGGCTCGGCGCGGGCGCTGGCCTGCAGCTGCGCCGCGAGCTCGCGGGCGACGGAGATCCCGAGCTCCGCGTCGGCCCGCAGGACGGCGGTGAACGAGTCCGCGTCGAGCTCGTGCAGCTCGCTGTCCCGGATCGC
>DASTPC010000264.1:0-4977 GCA_035720085.1 Gaiellaceae bacterium | reverse complement strand
CTCGACCTGGCGGGCGAGCAGGATGTGCTCGCGCGTCTGCGGCATCGGGCCGTCGGCGGCCGAGACCACGAGGATCGCGCCGTCCATCTGGGCGGCGCCCGTGATCATGTTCTTGATGTAGTCGGCGTGCCCCGGGCAGTCCACGTGGGCGTAGTGGCGGTTCGGCGTCTCGTACTCGACGTGCGCGGTGTTGATCGTGATCCCGCGCTGGCGCTCCTCGGGTGCCTTGTCGATCTCGTCGAAGGCGACCGCCTGGCCGCCGCCCTGCTCCGCGAGCACCTTCGTGATCGCGGCGGTCAGGGTGGTCTTGCCGTGGTCGATGTGACCGATGGTGCCGACGTTGACGTGCGGCTTGGTGCGCTCGAACTTCTGCTTGGCCATTCCTGCCTCCGGTCTCCCTTTCCTTACGACGACTGCGAGTCGACGATCTCGCTCGCGATGGACTGCGGTACGTCCTCGTACCGGTCGAACTGCATGCTGAAGGTCGCCCGGCCCTGGGTCATCGACCGCAGGTCGGTGGCGTACCCGAACATCTCCGAGAGCGGCACGCTCGCCTTGATCGACTGCGAGCTGCCGACCTGCTCGAGGTTCTCGACGCGGCCGCGGCGACCGTTCAGGTTGCCCATCACGTCGCCGAGGTAGTCGTCCGGCGTCACGACCTCGACCGCCATCGTCGGCTCGAGCAGCTTCGGCTTGGCGCGCTTCATCGCCTCCTTGAAGGCCATCGAGCCGGCGATCTTGAACGCGCGCTCGCTCGAGTCGACCTCGTGGTAGGAGCCCTCGACGAGCTCGACCTTGACGTCGACGACGGGGTAGCCCGCGAGCACGCCGGCCTCCATCGCCTCCTGGATGCCCTGGTCGACCGGGCCGATGTACTCCTTCGGGATCTTGCCGCCGACGATCTTGTCCACGAACTCGTAGCCCGCGCCCGGCTGTTGGGGCAGCAGGTTGATGATCACGTCGCCGTACTGGCCCGAGCCGCCGGTCTGGCGGACGAAGCGGCCCTGGACGCGCTCGGCCGGCTTCGAGACGGTCTCGCGGTAGGCGACCTGCGGCCGGCCGACGTTCGCGTCGACCTTGAACTCGCGCAGGAGGCGGTCGACGATGATCTCCAGGTGCAGCTCGCCCATGCCGGCGATCAGCGTCTGCCCGGTCTCCTCGTCGCTCGTCACCCGGAAAGTCGGGTCCTCCTCGGCGAGCCGCTGCAGTCCCTGCGAGAGCTTGTCCTGGTCGCCCTTGGTCTTCGGCTCGATCGCGACCGAGATCACCGGCTCGGGGAACGTCATCGACTCGAGCACGATCGGCGCCGAGGCGGCGGCGAGCGTGTCACCGGTCGTGGACTGCTTGAGGCCGACTGCGGCGGCGATCTCGCCGGCGCCGATCTCCTCGCGCTCCTCGCGGTGGTTGGCGTGCATCTGCAGGATGCGGCCGACCCGCTCCGTCTTGCCGTTGGTCGTGTTCGTGATCCGCTCGCCGGCCTTGATCTGGCCAGAGTAGACGCGGAAGTAGGTGAGCTTGCCCACGTACGGGTCGGACATGACCTTGAAGACGAGCGCCGAGAACGGCGCCTCGAGCGAGGGGGGCCGTGTCGACTCCTCCTCCGTCTTCGGGTCGATCCCCTGGACGGGCGGCACGTCGAGCGGGCTCGGCAGGTATTCGACGACCGCGTCGAGGAGCGGCTGGACGCCCTTGTTCTTGAACGCCGAGCCGAGCAGCACCGGCGTGATCGCGTCCGCCAGCGTGCCTGCGCGCAGCGCCCGCTTGATCTGCTCCGGCGTGACCGCGCTCTCGTCCTCGAGGTACGTCTCGGTCAGCTCGTCGTCGAACTCGGCGATCGCGTCGATCAGCGCGTGGTGGTACTCCTCCGCCTGCTCGACGAGCTCGGCGGGGATCCCGCCGACCGTGAACTTGATGCCGAGGTCGTCCTCGTAGACGATCGAGCGCATCTCGACGAGGTCGACGACGCCGCGGTGGTGCTCCTCCTGGCCGATCGGGATCTGCACCGGCACGGGGCTCGCGCCGAGGCGGTCGCGCATCGACTGCACGGCGGCGAAGAAGTTCGCGCCGGTGCGGTCCATCTTGTTGATGAAGGCGATCCGCGGGACGCCGTAGCGATCGGCCTGGCGCCAGACGGTCTCGGACTGCGGCTGCACGCCCGCGACCGAGTCGAAGACGGCGACGGCGCCGTCGAGCACGCGCAGGCTGCGCTCGACCTCGACCGTGAAGTCCACGTGCCCGGGCGTATCGATAATGTTGATCCGGAAGTCGCGCCAGGACGCCGTCGTCGCCGCCGACGTGATCGTGATGCCGCGCTCCTGCTCCTGCGCCATCCAGTCCATCGTCGCGGCGCCCTCGTGGACCTCGCCGAGCTTGTGGGTGCGCCCGGTGTAGTAGAGGATCCGCTCGGTCGTCGTCGTCTTGCCGGCGTCGATGTGGGCCATGATCCCGATGTTGCGGACCCGGTCCAGCGCGACACGTGTGGCGGTGGTGCTCATCTCGTCCCTTACCAGCGGTAGTGGGCGAAGGCCTTGTTCGCCTGCGCCATCCGGTACATGTCGTCTTTCCGCTTGAACGCGCCGCCCTGCTGGTTGGTCGCGTCGAGCAGCTCGCCCGCCAGCTTGGCCGGCATCCCCTTCTCGCGGCGCTCGCGCGCGAACTGGACGAGCCAGCGCAGCGCGAGCGTGCGCGCGCGACGCTGCGGCACCTCGACCGGAACCTGGTAGTTGGCGCCGCCGACCCGGCGCGAGCGTACCTCGAGCACCGGCGTCACCGACTTGACCGCCTGCTCGAGCACCTCGACCGCGGGCTTGCCGGAGCGCTCGGAGGCGAGGGCGAGCGAGTCGTAGACGATCGCCTCGGCGACCGACTTCTTGCCGTCGAGCATCACCCGGTTGACCAGCTGGCTGACGAGCAGGGAGCCGTGCACGGGATCGGGGTCGAGCGTGCGCGGCTGGATCTCGGCGCGACGCGGCATCCTACGAAGCCTTCTTCGCGCCGTACTTCGAGCGGCCCTGTCGGCGGTTGGAGACGCCGGAGGTGTCGAGCCCGCCGCGGATCACCTTGTAGCGGAAGCCCGGCAGGTCCTTGACGCGCCCGCCGCGGATGAGCACGACCGAGTGCTCCTGCAGGTTGTGCCCCTCGCCCGGGATGTAGGCGCCGACCTCCATCTGGTTGGTCAGCCGTACGCGGGCGACCTTCCGCAGCGCCGAGTTCGGCTTCTTCGGCGTCGTCGTGTAGACGCGGGTGCAGACGCCGCGCTTCTGCGGCGCCCCGCGCAGGGCGGGCGTCTTCGTCTTGGCCTGGGGGTTCTTGCGACCCTTGCGCACGAGCTGGTTCACGGTGGGCACGGCTGTCTCAGACGCTCCTCGAGGACTTCGTCACGAAGGCTTTCACACGGAAAAGTCGGCCGGGCCGCGGTCAGCCCTGCCAACCAGGGTGGGGATGGTAGCAGGAAAGGGCCGCCGCGGCCCGGAAACCTCGACTCCAGGGGATGGCTGGAATCCGACGGCCGGATTACAGTGCGATCCCAGGGACCAGGCACCTCGAGGGGAGAAATGACGACTGCGGCGATCGCGCTGGCCGCCATGGCAGCGCTGCTGATCGTGGGCTGGATCAGCGTGGCCGGCGCGCGTGCGCGCCGGGACTCGGAGGAGCGGATCACGCGCGCCCTCGGCGAGGTGACGGTCCGGATGGACTCGCTCTCACGCGACCTCGCGCAGGCGATCACGCACGCGCAGGACGACAGCCGCCGCCTCCGCACCCTGGGCTCCCTCGGCACCGTCGTCGACCTGGACGAGGTGCTCGCGCGCACCGTCGAGGCCGCGGCGACCCTGCCCGGCGTGAGCGCGGCGCTCGTCCGCGCGCGCGAGTCGGACGGTTCGCCCGTCGTCGCCTCGCTCGGCCTTCCCGGCGAGGCCGCCGAGCAGTACGCGCTCTCGGGGCCGCCCGACGGCGGCGGCGCCCGGGCGGTGCTCGTCTCGTTCGCCTACGCGCCCGGCAGCGAGGAGCCGGAGTCGGTGCGCGCCGGTGCCGTCGTCCCGCTCGCCGGCGAGAAGGGCCCGGTCGGCCACCTCGCCGTCTTCGCGCAGTCCCCCGACTGGCGCGCCGACGAGACGGTGCTGGCCGACCTCGAGGCGATCGCGCGCGAGGCTGGCCCGGCGATCGAGAACGCGCTCCGCTTCCGGGAAGTCAGCCAGCGCGCCGATACCGACGCCCTGACCGGGCTGCTCAACCGGCGCGCCTTCGTGGAGACGATCGAGCGCGAGGTGGCACGCGCCCGACGCTACGAGCGGCGGCTGACGCTGATCCTCGTCGACCTGGACGACTTCAAGGCCGTCAACACCGAGCACGGGCTGCTCGTCGGCGACGCGGTGCTCGCCGAGGTGGCGGAGCGGCTGCAGGAGGTGGCGCGCGCGGCCGACGTCGTCTGCCGCTGGGGCGGCGACGAGTTCGCGCTGATCCTGCCCGAGTCGTCGCTCGCCGACGGGGAAGGCCTGTTCGCGCGCATCGTCGCGACGCTCGAGCGGCGGCCGCCCGAGCACGTCGCCCGGCTCGGCCTCTCGGCCGGGATCGCGGAGCTCCGCCCCGACGACGACGCGATGTCGCTCTTCGAGCGCGCCGAGGACGCCCTGCGACGGGCGAAGGACGACAAGGACGGTCCTGCGCGAGGCAGCTAGCTCCGCCGCCCTTGCCGTCGTCCTTCGAGCGTCGCAGCGCGTCCTCGGCCCGCTCGAACAGCGACATCGCGTCGTCGTCGGCGCGGAGCTCCGCGATCCCGGCCGAGAGGCCGATCCGCGCCACGTGCTCGGGCGGCCGCCGCTCGAGCGTCGCGACGAGGCGCGCGAAGAGCCCCTCCCCGTCGACGAGCGAGGACTCGGGCAGGATCAGCGCGAACTCGTCGCCGCCCCAGCGGCAGACGACGTCGGCCGCGCGCGCCACCTCCTGCAGCCGCTCCGCCACCTCGGCGAGCACCGCGTC
>DASTPC010000263.1:0-11978 GCA_035720085.1 Gaiellaceae bacterium | reverse complement strand
AGCGGAGTCGGCGCTGCAGCCGCTGCTCGCCCGCGTGGCGGTTCGCGACGTGGGCGAGCCGGTCGCGGTCGTCGTCGCCGAGCAACCGCACGTCGCCGAGGACGCAGCGGAGCTGGTCGAGCTCGACCTGGAGGAGCTCGAGCCGGCGGCGGATCTCGAGACGGCGCCGGAGCTGATCCGGCTCGACGTCCGCCACGGCGACGTCGACGCGGCCTTCGCCCGCGCGGACGTCGTCGTGCGCCGCCGGCTCCGCGTGCAGCGCCTGACCGCGTGCCCGCTGGAGACGCGCGGGCTGCTGGCGGAGCCGGAGCCGGACGGCCGGCTCGCGCTCTTTGGGGCGGCCAAGGTCAAGCACTGGAACCGCCAGGCGATCGCCGACCTGCTCGGTCTGGACGCGGCGCGCCTGCGGCTCGTCGAGGTCGAGGTCGGCGGCGGCTTCGGCGCCCGCGGGGAGCTCTACCCGGAGGACGTGCTGGTGCCGCTGCTGGCGCTCCGGCTGGGCCGGCCGGTGCGGTGGGTGGAGGACCGCGCCGAGCACCTCGTCGCCACCAACCACGCGCGCGAGCAGGTGCACGACCTCGAGGTGGCCGTCGCCCGCGACGGCCGCCTGCTCGCCTTCCGGGACTCGGCCAGATGCGACCAGGGCGCGTACGTCCGGACGCAGGGGCTGCTGCCGGCGATGCTGCCGGCCGACCACCTGCCCGGCCCGTACGCGTGGGAGGCGTTCGCGATCGAATCGGCGGCCGTCCGGACGAACCGGACGCCGGTGGGCACGTTCCGCGGTCCGGGCATGACCGAAGCGACCTTCGTGCGCGAGCGCGCGCTCGACGTCGTCGCCTCCGAGCTGGGGCTCGACCCTGTCGACCTGCGCCGCCGCAACCTGATCCCGGCGGCCGCGATGCCGTTCAGGTTCGACCTCGGCCCGGAGGCCCCGCCGATCGTCTACGAGAGCGGCGACTATCCGGCCTTCTTCGAGCGCCTGCTCGAGGAGAGCGGCTTCGTGACGATCAGTCACGAGGTGGAGCAGCGCCGCGCCCGCGGCGAGACGGTCGGCGTGGGCGTGGCGGCGGGCGTGGAGCTCGGCGCGATCGGACCCTTCGAGGATGCGTCGGTCGTCGTCGAGGGCGACGGGAACGTCGTCGTCCGCGCAGGCGTCGGCTCGCTGGGGCAGGGCGTCGAGACGGTGCTCGCGCAGATCGCGGCGGAGGAGCTGGGCGTCGAGCTCGAGCGAGTCTCGGTCCATCACCACGACACCGACGACGTCGCGTCGGGCTTCGGCTCCTACGCGAGCCGGAGCACCGTCGTCGCGGGCAACGCGGTCGCGCTCGCCGCGCGCGCGCTGCGCGAGCGCGCGGCGGCCGAGGGCCTGTCCCTCGCCGAGGCCGGCGAGGCGAGCGCGCGCTTCGACCAGCCGCACCCGACGTTCTCCTTCGGCGCCGCACTCTCGGTCGTCTCCCTCGACTGCGAGACGGGTGCCGTCCGCGCCGAGCGGCACGTGGTCGCCCACGACGTCGGCCGCGCGGTCAACCCCGCGCTGCTGCGCGGTCAGCTGGTCGGGGCTGCGGCACAGGGCATCGGCGCTGCCCTGCTCGAGGAGCTGCCCTACGACGAAACCGGCCAGCCGCTCGCCGTCACGCTGGCCGATTACCTGCTGCCGACCGCGGCCGAGGTGCCCGAGGTCGAGACCGTCGTGATCGAGCACCCGGTCGCCGGCAACCCGCTCGGCGTCAAGGGCGGCGGCGAGGCCGGGATGGTGACTGCGCCGGCCGCCGTCGCGAACGCCGTCGCGGACGCGCTCGGTGACGCCGGGGAAGCGGTCGCCCGCCTGCCGCTGACACCTCAACGCGTCCGCGGGCTGGCAAGCGGTGCGGGGCGGGACAGCCCTCCCCGCACCTGAGCTTCCTTACCGGCGCAGGTCGACCGGGAAGGAGACGAGCCGGCGGGTCGTGACGCCCGCGAGCACGCTCTCGCCCTGCTTGCGGGCGCGGACGAACATGACCAGCAGCTGCTGCTTCGACGTGGCCGGGAAGCCGCGCTGGTTGCTCATCGACAGCTGCGCCCAGCCGTCGGCGCCGGTCGTCGCCTCGGGCGGGACGTTGAACTGGTTGTACGGGACGGCCGTCACGAAGATCAGCGCGCCCTGTACGGGTCGGCCGCTGCAGGCCGTGACCCGGAAGCGGGCCGTCAGGCTCGTCGTCGAGCGGCCGACGACGCCCGGCGTCAGCTGCTGGCCGTCGACCAGGAGCTTCGCCGGCGAGGACAGCTCGCCGATCGGGATGACGCCGTTGCCGGACGGGCACCCCGTCGGGGCCGGCTTGACCGTCGCCTTGACGACCGCCGTGGGCGTCGACGTCTCGGACGCGGAGCCGTCGGCGTTCGTGGCGGTGACACGGACGCGCAGCGTGTTGCCGGCGTCGACGGGCTTCAGCACGTACGTCTGCTGGGTGGCGCCGCTGATGCCGGCGCAGCTGCCGCCGTCCTTGTCGCACCGCTGCCAGCGGTAGGCGTACTGGATGTTCCCGGTGCCGCTCCACTGGCCGCGGTTGGCGGTCAGGGTCTGGCCTTCCTCGGCCGTGCCGCCGATCGTCGGCGGCGCCGTGTTCGCCGGGGCGGCCTGGCGTGCCGCCTCACCCGTCCCGGCGAGGATGCCGACCACGGCCGCAGCCACGAGAGCCACGCCGCCGATCAGCGCGATCGTGATTCGTCCAACCTTCCTGCGCATCGCATTTCCCCCTTCGCTGGGTGGTACCCGGCAGGAGTGCCCGCCACCCGGCGGGTGGAAAACGACGCTTTACGGACTTCTTACGGTGGCGGATCGTGCCGACCGGCACGAACTGGCGCTCAGGCCGCGTCTGCCGTGGCGGCGTAGAGC
Organism: Gaiellaceae bacterium; assembly: GCA_035720085.1. GTDB lineage: Bacteria > Actinomycetota > Thermoleophilia > Gaiellales > Gaiellaceae > Gaiella. Next base: position 9,106 of record DASTPC010000263.1, on the reverse strand, counting down.
GCCGGCCAGTGCAGCCGCGTCGTGCGCAACTCAGCGGCCCGGCGGACGGCGCCACGCAGGTCGGCGATCGGAGTCGAGAGCAGTTCCCGCCGGGGCGTCGTCCCCACGCGGGGCAGGTGAAGCCGGTCGGCGTCCCAGCAGACGCCGGTCGTGGGCAGCTCGCTCCGCTCGCCGTCGGCGTGACGTGCAAGCGCGTCCTCGAGCTCGGCGAGCTGGAACGGGTCGAGCGGGAGCAGGCCGTCGTCGTGAAGCTCGAGGGCGAGACTAGCGGCGCGCCGGCCGTGGTCGGGATCGCGGCCGTCGTTCAGCCGCATGGTGTCGTGGAGCAGGCCGAAGCAGAAGACGAGCAGCGGGTCGGCGAGCGGCTCCGTCTCCAGCAGCTCCAGCCCGGTGGCGGCGACGCAGAGCCAGTGCTCCTCGCCGTGGATGGGCGAGAAGGCGCCCGTGGCGTCGGCGTGCACCCTGTCGAGCAGGCGATCGAGCTGCAGCGGCGGTGGGGGAGGGAACGCCTCGTCCACGGTGGCCCGCAGCGCAGTCACGAGTACCGCGAGTGGGCCGCCGTTCGCGCGGCGCTCCAGTGCCCGCGTTGCGGCGCGGTAGTAGCGCCGCTGGAGCGGGAACGGCCGGTTGAAGCGCTCCCAGACGTCGTCCCCGTCGGCGCCGATCGCGCCGGCGTTCGCGAGCTTGTCGGCCGCGGTCAGGAGGAGCACGTCCTCGGACGCCGAGGCGAGCTTCGTGACCGTGTGTCGCTTGCGCTCTTCCCACGAGCGCGACTTGTCCTCGCTGACGGCTGCGACCAGGCTCGCGACGCGGGGTCCGAATGCCTCGCGGAGCTCGGCGATCGTGACGGCCGTGTCCTCGACGGTGTCGTGGAGCAGGCCGGCTGCGACGACGTCGTCCCCGGCGCCCGCCTCGGCGAGCAGCCGCGCCACCTCGCGCGGGTGCTCGACGTACGGCCGGTCGGTGCCCTTGCGGACGTGACCGGTGTGGCTCCGCTCGGCGAAGCGATCGGCAGCCTCGATCACCGTCGCGTTCGGTCCCATCCACTTTTCACATCGGCCGGAACCGGCTCGTTCCTTACCCGTCGCCGGCTCACGACCCCGTGCGCCAGCCGAGCACCAGCGCCTCCTGCTCCGGCGTCTGCGGGCAGCGCATCGTGGTGTACGCCCGCGCCGAGGCCCGGTAGCGCTCGAGCGCCTCGAACGGGTCGGCGCCGTGCCGCACCCACCACGCCGAGACGGCGGTCCCGGTCCGCCCGCAGCCACCCCAGCAGTGGACGTAGACGACACCGCCCGAAGCGAGCTCGGCGTCGATCTCGTCCAGCGTCGCCGCCAGCTCTGCGACCTCCGTCACCGACATGTCCGCGATCGGCCGGCGTACGTGGCGGGCCCGGCCGTCGAGCAGCTGCGCGTACGGCTCGAGCTCGCCGGCCTCGGTCAGGTCGAGGAACAGCGTCACGCCGGCCCGGAGCAGCGCGTCGAGCCTCGCCCGAGCCGCGCGCACGTCGCCGTAGGCGCCGGGATAGGGGCCGGCGAGCAGCCGGCCCGGCTCCGCCCAGAACCAGTCCGCGTCTCCGGCCACCCGCCGACGGTACCGCCTCCCGGCCCGCGGAGGCGCCGCTGCTGGAAGACTCAGGGCGTGCAGGCGCTCGTCAAGGAGCGGGCCGAGCCGGGCCTCTGGCTGGCGGACGTGCCCGAGCCGGAGGTCGGGATCAACGACGTCCTGATCCGCGTCCGCAAGACCGGCATCTGCGGTACCGACCTGCACATCGACGCCTGGGATGCGTGGGCGCAGCGGACCGTGCCGGTGCCGCTGACGATCGGGCACGAGTTCGTCGGCGAGGTGGTCGAGGTGGGCTCGAACGTCTCCGACTTCCGCCCCGGTGACGTCGTCAGCGGCGAGGGCCACGTCGTCTGCGGCCGCTGCCGCAACTGCATGGCGGGCAGGCGCCACCTCTGCGCCCACTCGATCGGCCTCGGGGTGCAGCGCCCGGGCGCGTTCGCGGAGTACGTGTCGCTGCCGATGACGAACATCTGGCAGCACTGGCCCGGGGTGGACGAGGAGGTGGCGGCCATCTTCGACCCGTTCGGGAACGCCGTCCACACGGCGCTCGCGTTCCCTGTGCTCGGCGAGGACGTCCTGATCACCGGCGGCGGGCCGATCGGCTGCATGGCCGCCGCCGTTGCGCGGCACGCCGCGGCGCGGCACGTCGTCGTCACCGAGCCGAACGCGTACCGCCGCGAGCTCGCGCTTCGCCTCGGCGCGACGCTCGCGGTCGACCCTCGCGAGCGCGACCTCGGAGACGTGCAGGTCGAGCTCGGGATGACGGAGGGCTTCGACGTCGGGATGGAGATGTCGGGGAACGTCGGCGCGCTCCGCTCGATGGTCGACAACATGGCGCACGGCGGGCGGATCGCGCTGCTCGGGATCCCGACCGGCGAGGTCGCGCTCGACCTCAACCCGGTGATCTTCGACATGCTCACCCTGCGCGGCATCTACGGCCGGCGCATGTACGACACCTGGTACCAGATGTCGGTGATGGTGCAGTCGGGGCTCGACGTGAAGCCCGTGATCACGCACCGCTACCCCTTCACCGAGCACGAGGAGGCGTTCGGGACGGCCCGCTCGGGCGACGCGGGCAAGGTGCTGCTCGACTGGACGACCGGCTGAGGAGGAGACGTGTACGGGACGATGCGCGAGGAGCTGCAGGGCCGGCTCGCGGAGACGCGGGCGGCGGGCCTCTACAAGCACGAGCTCGTGATGACGACGCCGCAGGGCGCGCACGTCGAGGTCGACGGGCGCGGGCTGCTGAACCTCTGCGCGAACAACTACCTCGGCCTCGCCAGCCACCCGGAGCTGGTCGCCGCCGCGCACGACGCGCTCGACCGCTGGGGCTACGGGATGGCGTCGGTGCGCTTCATCTGCGGCACGCAGGCGCTCCACCGCGAGCTCGAGGAGCGGCTCTCGGCCTTCCTCGGTACCGACGACACGATCCTCTTCAGCTCCTGCTTCGACGCCAACGGCGGGCTCTTCGAGGCGCTGCTCGGGCCCGAGGACGCGGTCATCTCGGACCAGCTCAACCACGCCTCGATCATCGACGGGATCCGGCTCTGCAAGGCGCGCCGCGAGCGCTACGCGAACGGCGACCTGGACGAGCTGCAGGCGCGCCTGGACGGCTGTGCCGACGCGCGCTACCGGCTGGTCGCGACCGACGGCGTCTTCTCGATGGACGGCTACTTCGCGAAGCTCGACGGGATCTGCGAGCTCGCCGACCGCCACGACGCGCTGGTGATGGTGGACGACTCGCACGCCGTCGGCTTCGTCGGCCCGGGCGGGCGCGGCACGCACGAGCTCCACGGCGTGATGGAACGCGTCGACATCCTCACCGGGACGCTGGGCAAGGCGGTCGGCGGCGCGAGCGGCGGCTACGTCTCCGGCCGGGCGGAGATCGTCGAGCTGCTCCGGCAGCGGGCGCGCCCGTACCTGTTCTCGAACAGCCTGGCGCCGCCGGTCGTGGCCGCCAGCTTGCGCGCGCTCGACCTGATCGAGGGCTCGCCCGACCTGCGCGTGCGGCTCGAGTCGAACACGGCCGCGTTCCGCGCGCGGATGACGGAGCTCGGGTTCGACGTCCTGCCCGGGACGCACCCGATCGTGCCGGTGATGGTCGGCGACGCCGCCCGGGCGGCGCGCCTCGCCGACGCGCTCGTGGCGGAGGGCGTCTACGCGGTCGCCTTCTCGTTCCCGGTCGTCCCGCACGGGACGGCGCGGATCCGCACGCAGATGTCGGCCGCGCACAGCCCGGAGGACGTCGAGCGCGCGGTCGCTGCCTTCGTGGCGGCGCGCGACGCCGTCGGCCACGGCTAGGGCCTGAACGCCTCCAGCCCGCGCCGCCAGGCGGCGTCGAGGTCGGCGCCGGCCGGGAAGCGGCCGTTCAGCTCGAGGATCGCCATCCCGTGCGCGAACGCCCAGAGCGCCCGCGCTGCGTCCGCGTCACCGCCGACCGCGCGGAGCACCGGCGCGGCGGCGCGCTCCTCCGCTCCCGGCACGAGCAGCTCCCGCGCCAGCGGACGCTCGGTCAGCAGCCGGTAGAGGTGCGGCCGCTCGAGCGCGAAGCGCCGGTAGGCGGCAGCGAGCGCAGCCAGCGGGTCGGCGTCGCCGTCGGCCTGCTCGAACGACGCCGCCCACTGCTCCAGGCCGACGGAGATCATCGCCGCCTCGAGCGCCGCCTTGTCGGGCAGGTGCTTGTAGAGCGAGGGTGCGCGGATGCCGAGCCGCTCTCCCAGGCGCCGCATCGTGAGCCCGTCCGCGCCGTCCTCCTCAAGCAGCTCGAGCGCGGCCGCGACGATCGCCTGCGCGCGGGGCGTCAGCGTCGTCGCGGCCATGCTCGCAGTTTAGCTAACGTTGTTAGCGAACGTGATCAGCGTGGCTTGCGGAGCCCCGTCACCGTGTACGTCGTGTCCGGCGTCACCGGCGTGCCGAAGCGCGCGTTGACGACGTAGAGCCGGTTGCCGAACTCCGCCACCGTCGTCGGCACGGCGAAGCCAGGGTTCGTCACCTGCCGGACGACGCTGCCGGAGCGGAGGTCCGGTGCGAGCCGCACGACGGCGATCAGGTTGAGCTGGTTGCGGACGACGTACAGCGTGCGGCCGTCGAGGAGGATCCCGTCGCCCGCGGTGAGCGCCACACCGCCGAGGTCGATCTCGTCGGTGACGCCGGTCTTCGGGTCGACGGTGAACAGCTTGCCGGTGTTGCTCTGCACGATCACGAGCGTCTTCCCGTCCGGTGTCGCGTCGATCCCGTTCGCGTTGAACTCGCCGGCGACGAACTGGACGTCGCCGGTCAGCGGCAACTCCTGTGCGGCGCCGCCCAGCTGGCCGTTGGGGCCGAGCGGGACGCGGTAGAGCACCTGCCGGTTCGAGTCCGTGAAGTAGGCGCCGTCGCGGGTGACGACGACGTCGTTGACGAACGTCGGCGACGCCGTGGTGAGCACGTACTCGCGCAGGTCGCCGCCGGTGCGGGCGTCGTAGACCCACGCCTTCCCGGTCGGGCCGCCCGCGACGAAGAGCCGGCTCTTGCGGTCGAGGCTGAGGCCGATCGCCTGCCGGCCCGACTTGGCGGGGACGAGCACCGCGCCGCGCCCCGTCAACAGGCTGCCGCGGTAGATCGCGCCGGTCGCGATCGAGCCGACGTAGAAGCGTGGCCCCTTGCCGATCGCGATCCCCTCGGGACCGAAGCCGTTCGGCAGGGCGATCGTGGTCGGGAAGACCGCGCGCGGCGCGGCGGCGGGCGCTCCCGCGAGCGCGCCGGCTGCGAGCGCGGCGGCGAGGAAGAGCGGAATCGATCGTGTCATCGGCGGCCCCCTTCGTTCGGTTTCCCGTCCTGCTTTCTCCTACCCCGAACGGGCGCCTCCGGATCGCACGGGCGCCGCTCAGGCGTGGCGCCGGCTCGGCCGGGCGATCCGCCCGCTGCGGGCGCCGCCGTCGCTCGTGAACGCCGAGACCTGGAGCAGCTCTCCGTCGAGCTCGAGCCCGCCGCCCACGACGCCGGTGCCCCGCAGACGCAGGTCCTCGCCGCGCCCGGCCGACGGCTCCCGCGCCATGAGCGCGCCGTTCACGGCGGCGACGAACCTCTCCACGCCCGCCGTCGTGGCCGGGTCGCGGTCGAGCAGCTCGAGCGCGTCCAGCAGGTAGCCGGAGCGCAGCTTCGGCCAGAGCCGGGCGAACGCGCCGGGTCGCGAGACGGCGTCCAGGCAGTGCCGGTCGCCGAGCGAGAGCACGGCGCCGCACTGGCCGTCGTCGGCCGGGAACGCTCGCTCGAGCACGCGGATGTCGCGCGAGAAGTGGCGGTACGTGTCCGCGTTCGCGCCCGTCTCCGAGGTGACGCCCATGCGCGCCGCCTTCGAGCGCACCTCGTCCCAGACGTCGGCCTGCGCGGCGCCGCGGGCGAGCGGCGCGGCCTGCAGCCGCTCCGCCTTGCGCCGGCGGAGCTCCGTGTGCGAGATGTGCAGCGCCGCCTGGAAGCGCTCGGTGCGCCAGGCCCAGCGGCCCTCCTCGACGCAGGAGACGGGGATCGGGAGCGTCGACTTGGCGCCGACGAGCACGGTCACGTTGAGGATGCGGTTCTGCTTCGCGCCGACGAGCTCCTCGCCGTCGTAGAGCAGGACGTCCGCCTCGAGGCGATTCTCGACCGCGAGCTCGGGCACCGAGCCCGAGCGGCTCGTCTCGGTGACGCGCAGGCCCGCGACAAGCGCCTCGTCGAGCGTCAGGTAGGCCGCAACCGGGTTCCGGCGCGGGAAGAGCGGGGTGACGACGATCCCGCGGTGCTCCACGGGCTCGCCGAGCTGGATCGTCTCGAGCAACACAGGCGACTCCTTTCGTCGCCGGGAAGTCGCCCGCAGCCGGCGGCGCTCTTACGCCGACGCCCGGCCGCGCGCGACGCATATGCTCACTGCGACCTCTGTGGCCAGGAGAGGAGGGTCGGTGTATCCCCCGCGCTTCGACTATCTCGCCCCGACGTCCCTGGAGGAGGTGGTGGCGGCCCTCGGCGAGCGAGACGGCGACGCGAAGCTGATGGCAGGCGGCCAGAGCCTCATCCCCCTGCTCAAGCTGCGCATCACGTCGCCGTCGGCGATCGTCGACCTCGCCCGCGTGCCGGGCCTCGACGGCCTGGAAGAGCATGACGGCGGCCTGCGGATCGGCGCCCTCGTGCGCCATCGCGACGCAGAGCGCTCGGAGCTCTGCCGCGGCCGGTTCGGCCTCTTCGGCAGCGCCGCCCGCCAGGTCGCCGACCCGCTGGTCCGCAACCGCGGCACGATCTGCGGCTCGCTCGCGCACGCCGACCCGCAGGGCGACTGGGGCTCGGTGCTGCTCGCCGCACGCGGCGAGGTGACGGCGCACGGTCCGTCCGGGACCCGGACGATCCCCGCGGACGAGCTGCTCGCCGGCCCGTTCACGACCACGCTCGCCGCGGACGAGGTGATCGCCGCGGTGCGGGTGCCCGATCCGGGCCCGCGCGCCGGCGGCGCCTACCTGAAGCTCGAGCGCAAGGTCGGCGACTTCGCGACGGCGGCCGTCGCGGTCCAGGTCTCGCTCGAGAACGGCCACGTCGGCCAGGTCGGGATCGGTCTCACCGGCGTCGGGCCGCAGAACCTGCGCGCAACCGCCGCCGAGGACGCCTTCCGCGGCAGCGAGGCCGGCGACGACGCGATCAAGGCGGCGGCCCGCCTCGCCGCCGAGGCGGCCGAGCCGCAATCCGACAACCGCGGCACCGCGGAATACAAGCGGAACGTCATTCGCGTCTTCACCGAGCGCGGCCTGCACGCCGCGGTCGCGGCCGCCAAGGGCGAGGAGGGATCGAGATGACCGAGCTGGCAGCACCGGCGACCGGAGCAGCCCTGCACCGCGTCGCGGTCACCGTCAACGGCCGGCCGCGCGAGGCCGACGTCGAGGCCCGCCTGCTGCTCGTCCACTTCATCCGCCAGACGCTCGGCCTGACCGGGACACACGTCGGCTGCGACACGACGAGCTGCGGCGCGTGCACGGTGCTCGTCGACGGCCTCCCGGTCAAGTCGTGCACGATGCTCGCCGTCCAGGCGGGCGGCGCCGAGCTCACCACCGTCGAGGGCCTTGCCGAGGGCGGCGCGCTGCACCCCGTCCAGCAGGCCTTCCACGAGGAGCACGGCCTGCAGTGCGGCTTCTGCACGCCGGGGATGATGCTCACCTCGGTCGCGCTCCTTGCCGACAACCCGAGCCCGAGCGACGAGGAGATCCGCTGGGCGCTCTCCGGCCAGATCTGCCGCTGCACCGGCTACCAGAACATCGTCAAGGCCGTCCAGCACGCGGCCCAGGCCATGAGGGAGGCGTAGATGTCGACCACCCACGAGGTCCGCGGCGTCGGCCACTCCGTCAAGCGCAAGGAGGACGCGCGCTTCCTCCGCGGGCGGGGCCAGTACTTCGACGACATCTCCCTGCCGGGGATGCTCCACATGGAGATCCTCCGCAGCCCCTACGCGCACGCGAGGATCAACTCGATCGACACCTCGGCCGCCGAGGCGCTCCCCGGCGTCGTCGCCGTCGTCACCGGCGAGCTGATGGCGCAGCACTCACTCGCCTGGATGCCGACGCTCTCGGGCGACACGCAGGCGGTGCTCGTCACGGACAAGGTGCGCTACCAGGGCCAGGAGGTCGCCTGCGTCGTCGCCGAGTCGGCCTATGTCGCCAAGGACGCGCTCGAGCTGATCGAGGTCGACTACGAGCCGCTCGAGGCGGTGACGAGCCCGCAGCAGTCCTCGGCCGAGGGCGCGCCGTTGATCCGGGACGAGAAGGAAGGCCAGACGGACAACCACGTCTACCACTGGGAGGCGGGCGACAAGGACGCCACCGACCGCGCCTTCTCCGAGGCGGACCGGGTCGTCGCGCTCGACACCTTCTATCCGCGCTGCCATCCGGCGCCGCTCGAGTGCTGCGGCTGCATCGCCGACGTCAACCCCGCGACCGGCAAGGCGACGATCTACCTGACCTCGCAGGCACCGCACGCGCACCGGACGCTGTTCGCGATCGTGGCCGGGCTCCCCGAGCAGCAGATCCGGATCATCAGCCCCGACCTCGGCGGCGGCTTCGGCAACAAGGTGCCGATCTACCCCGGCTACGTCGTCGCCACGGCGGCGTCGCTCCTGCTCGGGACGCCGGTGAAGTGGGTCGAGGACCGTACCGGCAACCTGATCTCGACCGGCTTCGCCCGCGACTACCACATGCGCGGCGAGCTGGCGGTGAAGGACGGCAAGATGACGGGCCTGCGCGCCACCCTGCTCTCCGACCAGGGCGCGTTCTACGCCGACGCGCAGCCGACGAAGTTCCGGGCCGGCCTCTTCCACATCGTCACCGGCTCCTACGACATCCCGGCCGCGCACGTCGTCGCGGACGGCTGGTACACGAACAAGGCGCCCGGCGGCGTGGCCTACCGCTGTTCGTTCCGGGTCACGGAGGCCTCGTACCTGATCGAGCGGCTGGTCGACAACGCCGCCCACGAGCTCGGCGTCGACCCCGCCCGCTTCCGGCTGGACAACTTCGTCCAGCCGGAGCAGTTCCCGTACCACTCGGCGACCGGC
>DASTPC010000262.1:0-5144 GCA_035720085.1 Gaiellaceae bacterium | reverse complement strand
AGCTCGCGGGCTTCGACGTCGTCTGCGCGATGCGCGAGCGGACGCGCTTCCCGGCGACCGTGCTCGAACGGCTGCCGCGGCTGCAGCTGCTGGTCACGACGGGGATGCGCAACGCCTCGATCGACCTGGAGGCCGCGGCGGCCCGCGGCGTGACGGTGTGCGGCACCGAGGCGCTCACGCACCCGACCGCCGAGCTCACCTGGGCGCTGATCCTGTCTCTGGCCCGGCACGTCCCGGCGGAGGATCGCGCGCTCCGCGAGGGGCTGTGGCAGACGACGGTCGGGACGCCGCTCCGCGGCCGGACGCTTTCCGTGCTCGGTCTCGGCCGCCTCGGCAGCGCGGTCGGGGCGGTCGGCGCGGCCTTCGGGATGCGCATCGTCGCGTGGAGCGCCCACCTCACGGCCGAGCGGGCGGAGGCCGCCGGCGCGGAGCTCGTCGGGCGGGACGAGCTGTTCGCCCAGGCCGACGTGCTTACCGTCCACCTCGTCCTGAGCGAGCGCACACGCGGGCTCGTCGGTGAGCGCGAGCTCGGCCTGATGAAGCCGACCGCGCTGCTCGTGAACACGTCGCGCGGGCCGATCGTCGACGAGCGCGCGCTCGTCGGCGCGCTCCGCAACGGCACGATCGCCGGCGCCGGGCTCGACGTCTACGATCGGGAGCCGCTGCCACCACGCCATCCGCTCGTCGAGCTGCCGAACACCGTGCTGACGCCGCACCTCGGCTACGTCACCGAGGACGGCTACCGCGTCTTCTACGCCCAGACGGTCGAGGACGTGGAGGCCTGGCTGGCGGGTACGCCGGTGCGCGTTCTCTAGGCGTCCGTTCGGGCCGCCCAGGTCGTCGGCACGTCGGTGCCGCCCTCCCGCGCGAGGCGTGGGCCGAAGCGCACGATTGCCGGGTGCGAGGAGATCTTCCCGGCGACGAGCGACTCGCCCAGGCCGAACGAGAGCGACCGCTCGAGCAGCGGCCTCGGCGCGAACGAGAGCGTCTCGGCGATGTACGCCAGGTCGCTCGGGGCGTTCATCCGCATCAGGACGAGGTTGTCGCACTGCGAGACGACCAGGTCGTGGACGCGCTGCGGCCGCTGCGTGGAGACGAGCAGGTAGAGCCCGAACTTCCGTCCCTCGGCGGCGAAGCGGACGGCGTGCTCGGTCGCGAGCGCCCGCACCTCGTCGTCCGGCTCGCGTGGGCAGACGTTGTGGGCCTCGTCGACGACGACGAGCGTCGGCACGCGCTCGGTCCGGCGCCGCCAGAGCGTGCCGAGCACACTCTCGGCCGCGACCGCCTGCTCCTCGGGCGACGTCAGCGAGCCGATGTCGACGACGAGGCAGCGCGGCCCACCGGGCGCGACGAGCTCCTGGAGCGAGTCGGGATCGCCCACCGACCAGATCCGCCAGCGGTCGATGCCGAGGTTGCCGATCCGGGTTCCCAGCGCCCGCAGGCGCGAGTCCTCCGAGGTCGCGAGCGCGTTTTTCACGCCGGTCGCCCCTTCCGGCATCGCCGAGCTGTGCTCGACCGCCTCGACCAGCGCCGAGTACTCGTCGCGGTCGCGGATCGGGTCCAGCCGGAGCACGGCCGCCTGCTCGGCCGGGTCGAGGTCGGTGAAGCGGACGTGCAGGCGGTCCGCGCCGCGCTCGCCCGCGCTGCGCACCTCCACCCCCTCCGCCGCCTTCGCATATCGCGCCGCGACGTCGGCGTCGATGCCCTCGCGTGGTTCGGCGACCCGGACGAAGTCGGAGTTCGGGTCGAGCACGACCACTCGGATCGTGCTCTCGAGCAGCAGACGCTCGAGCACCGTGCCGAGCGCATAGCTCTTCCCCGAGCCGGACTGGCCGCAGAAGAACGTGTGCCTGTCGAAGCCGCCCGCGTCGAGGCGGTGCCGAACGGACGGGACGAGCGCCAGCTCGCCCACGTCCAGCGTCGCCCGGTCGGGTCGCGCCCGCTCGAGCCAGTCGGCGACCTCGGCCCCGGTGGCCGGCCGCAGCTCGTCGTCGTGGAACGGCGTCGGCTCGCCGTCGAGGACGACGCCCTCGCCCTGCCCGATCCCGACTCGGATGCCGGTCATCCCGGTCGCGTCGTCGCCGTCGATCGTGCCCGCATCGACCCACGCGTGCTCGAGGGTGTGCACCTGGCCTAGCCGCACACCGCCCAGCTCGACGTAGCCGCCGGCCTGGAGCTCGAGCCCGTGCAGCGAGCACTGGAACGTGAACCGTCTCCCGTCGATCGATGAGGCGAGCGGCGGGATCGACGCCTCGAGCCGGTGGCGCCGGTCGGTGCTCATCGTCTGTCGGTGGGGAGAGCGCCGTGCATGGTGGCAGTAAACCGTGTCTGCGCTCCGGCCGAGCTTGTGTTGATTCAACACAAGCTCGGCCCGCGGCGCTCAGAGGAGCGGAGCCACCCGGCCGACGGCCCTGAAAACGCTCCCGACGGCCAGGCCGACGGCGAGTGAGGCCTCGCTCCCGTCCGCCACGAGCTCGACGTCGTCGCCCAGGTCGACCGGGTTGCGGTAGTCGAGCTCCGCGCGCAGCGGCAGGGCCGGATCGGGGCCTGTGCCCGCGAGGACGTGCTCGACCGCCTGCCAGTAGGCGGCGTTGTTGACGTGCCCGAGGAGATCGACGTCGGTGACGCGCAGCGGCCAGGGTAGGCGCGTGGCACCGGGCGGCGGTTCCGGCAGCTCGAGGCGGGTCGAGACCCGCCGCCCGGCCGCGGCTCCGCCGTAGACGCCGAACGTGTCGTCCAGGCGCGCCGGCCGCGCGTCGGGCCCGAGGTGGACCCAGGCGCTGTCCACCTCCACGTGCCCGCCCCGGTCTCCGACGAGCGAGGTGCGCCGGCCGGCGGCGACGGGCGCCAGGCCGCTGCACCAGGTGGCAAGCTCGACGCCGCGGTCATCGAGGAAGGGCCGGAGCACGTCGAGCCGGATCCGGCGCAGCACCCACAGGTGCTCGGGCGCCCCCCAGCCCGTCTCGTCGACGTCGTCGCCGGCGACGTCCTGCAGGTAGCGGGCGACGGCGTCGAGTCGGAGCCGGCCGCGCGCGTCGCGGTCGGAGAGCCGGATCGGACGCGCGGCGCGAAACACCCGGCCGTTCGCCGGCGGGGCGACGAGCGCGCCCACGGGGCTCTCGACTGCCGGGGCCGGCGCGTCCATCACGCGCGAACGTACCAGCGCGGGGGCGTCAGGATGCGGCGCGGCGGGCCCTGTCGACCGCCGGACGCAGCAGCGAAGGCCCGCTTCGAGCCGGCGGCCCGCCGAGCCGGAGCGCGACCGCGTCTCGGGATTCCTTCGCCGCGTAGAGCGCCGCGTCGGCGCGGCGCAGCGCCTGCTCGGGCGTGACGCGCCCGTCGAGGATGGTGGCGCCGACCGAGACGGTGACGTGGACGCTCGTCCCACCCACCGCGAACAGCGTCTCGGCGACGAGGCTGCGCAGCCGCTCGGCGAAGCGCTCGACCTCGCCGGGGACGTCGAGCCCCGGCGCGAGCACCGTCAGCTCCTCGCCACCCCAGCGTGCGACCACGTCGCCGGCGCGCAGGCCCTCTCCGACCCGGGCCACGACCGCGCCGAGCACGGCGTCGCCGACGGCGTGGCCGAACCGGTCGTTGACGGCCTTGAAGCTGTCCACGTCGAGCAGCAGCACCGCCGCGGGGCGGCTGCCGCGGACGACCCGGGCGTGCTCGGCCGCGAGGAGTTCCTCGAAGGCGCGCCGGTTCGGCGCCCCGGTCAGGTCGTCGGTGCGCGCGTTCTCCCGCTCGCGGGCGAGCGCGTCGCCGTAGCGGGCGCGGAGCCGCTCCGCCAGCCCGACGGCGGCGAGCAGCGAGGCGATCGTCCCCACCACGGCGGCCTGGCTCGTCTGCGCCGCGATCGTCAGCGTCGAGAGCAGCGGCACGAGCAGGATCGCCTCGACCACGTCGACCGCTGTCCCTCGCAGCCACGTGGCGCGCGCGCCCGGGATCTGCCGCTGCCAGACGACGAGGCCGCGGCCGACGGTCATCACGCCGAGCGACGCGGTGACGGCGCCCGTCACCGCCGGTGCAGTGCCGGCGGCGGCGAGCTGCATGGCAACCGCCCCGGCCGCGAACCCCTGCAGCGACGCGAGCCCGCCCTCGACGAGTCGCCGCCGCCAGACCGTCTCGGTGCGGAGGAACTGGCTCGACGCGCCGGCCGCGAGCCCCGCGAGCGGCCCGCCGAGGAGCGCTGCCGCGAGGATCACCGGAGCCGAGGGCGAGTACCAGCTGCGCGGGCCGAGCTGCAGGCCGATCCGCTCGGCGAACGCGGCCGCCAGGAGCAGGACGGCGAGCCAGGCCGGGTGCAGTCCAGTCGAGGCCCCGTGCTGCGCGACCCACACCGACGCGCAGAGCAGCGCGAGCGCGGCGTAGCCGACCGCCACGGCGGTCCCACGGGTGGGGTCCGCGACGCCGGCGTCGGGACGCGCGGCGTCGAGCCCCGGCTTCCGCTCCTCGACGCGGAACGCGAGCATCGCTCGCACTATCAGCGCGCCGCGCCGAGCCGGCCATCACCCCTTCGGGGATCGGTGGAAGACTGCACGCCGGTGGACGTCGAGCTCGAGGTGGTGCCGTCGAAGGTGCTCGTGCCGAGCTCGACGGGTGCGGGCGCGCAGTTCAACCAGCACGTCTACGCGGCGATCACGGGCGCTCCGCTCGAGCGCTTCGCCGACCTCGAGGAGAAGGTCGCGCTCCTCGGCCCGCAGCTCGTGCGGATCTTCTACAACGACCGGCAGGAGTCTGGCGCGCGCGACCAGCTGGAGTCGTTCGTCCTGGTCGCCGAGCTGGCCCAGCGCGCCGGCGCGACCGTCAACGTCACCTGGCAGTCCGGCGGTGTCTCGACTCCCGACCGCAGCATGGGCCGCTTCGCCGAGGTGCTCGCGTACCTCGCCGACACGCGCGGCCTCTCCGGCGTCCGCTGGGCGACCGTCCAGAACGAGCCGAACACCACCAAGATCACCTTCGAGCAGTACGGCGCCCTCTACCGGGCGCTCGACCGGCACCTCGCCGCGGCCGGCGTCCGGGACCAGGTCCGGCTGATGGGCGGCGACCTCGTCCAGGACGACCAAAAGGCGTGGCTCGCGTACATGGCCTCTCGCCTGGCGGGCCTGCTCGACGCCTACTCGATCCACGTCTACTGGGACTAC
>DASTPC010000261.1:0-14577 GCA_035720085.1 Gaiellaceae bacterium | reverse complement strand
AGGGCGACGGCGAAGAACGGCGTCACGATCGCGTTCGCGACGGTGTTCCCGATCCAGAAGCCGAGGAAGTCGTTCAGCGCCGCCCGCAGGATCCCGGAGATGATCCCGCTGGCGATTGCGCCGAGCAGGAAGACCACGAGCACGAGCCCGAAGATCGTCCAGCCGTGACCCCGGACGAGCTCGTGCGAGCGCCCGAACGACTCGCCGGCGCGCCGCTTCTCGAGCACGATCACCGGCACGATCAACGCCCAGCGCGTCAGCAGGTAGAGACCGGGGACGAGCAGCAGGATCAGGCCGACGCCGATGCCCAGCCCGGCGAGGATGCCCGCGACGATCAGCGCCGGCAGCAGCGGCCGGACGCGCGCGAACGTCTCCCCGAACTCGAGGTCCTGCTTGCCGTCGTGAATGTCGGCGGCGGCCTCGACGAGCGCGCCCTGCACCCAGAAGTAGCCGATGATGCTGATCGCGGCGTTCAGGAGTGCGAACAGGACGACGCCGAGACCCTCGTCGTCGAGGGAGACGCCGAGCAACGCCGAGAGCAGGTTCAGCACGACGTAGACGGCGAACGCGATCAGGAAGAGGCGCACGAAGTGCTTCGTGTACAGCGTCCAGGCCTCGTCGAGGACAGAGCCGATCGTCACGCGGCGATCCTACGGGAGCGGGCCGGACGCTGCACTGATTCGGCCCAGCTCACGACGGACGTGCGTCAGGGCCTTTCCGAGCCTCGCCCGGTTGGCGCGATCGTTCAGCCAGCCGCTCGCACCAGACGGGTGCGGGAGCGGGACGACGATCGCCTCGGCCAGGAGGAAGCTCTTGCCGATCGCGTCCGTGAGCCGTGGGACGCCGAGCAGGCGGCGCGCGGCGAGGCCGCCGACCGTGACGACGAGCTCCGGCTGGAGCAGGCGGAGCTCGTGATCGCGCCAGCGCTCGCAGAGCGCCTGCTCCGTCGGCGTCGGCAGGCGGTCGCCGCGGCCGGAGCTCGCCCGGCCCGGGTCGCAGCGCGTCACCGACGCGCAGTAGAAGGTCGCGTAGAACGCCTCCTCGTCGAGCCTCAGCCAGCCGCGCAGCGTGCGCCCGGCCCGCCCGCGCCAGGGGCGCAGCTCCTGTCCTTCGACCGAGCCGGGTGCCTGGCCGAGGAGGTACGCGCGCTGGCCGGCGCGGCCCTCGAACACGGGCCACGAGGCGAGCGGGTAGCCCGCCTCTGCGCAGAGTCGGCAGCGGGCATTGTCCCGCTGCAAGGCGCGGAGCGAGCGGTAGCGACGCGTGCCGAGCTGCGCCTCAGGCACGCGGCGAGCGGACGGCAACGAACCAGCGACCGGCGTACAGGGTCTCTCCGCCTCCCAGCTCTGAGACCAGCCCTTCCGGCGTGAAGTACCGCTTGAAGACCGTCCATCGCGAGCCGTCTGCGAGGACGCGCTCCTGCCACTCCTCGGGCTCGACGTCCTCTCGCATCGCTGCGTCGACGACGATCAGTTCCGGTGCCACGCGGCGAGCCTCGGCGAGGAACTGCTCCCGGTCGCCGGCTTCCAGGTGTCCGTAGAAGCTCATCGTGGTGACGCGCTCGAACGAGTCGTCGGCGAACGGCAGCTGGAGCGCGTCTCCTTGCACGAACCGGGCATCGGGCAGCCGTCGGGCCGCGATTGCGAGCATCCGCGCGCTTTGGTCGATGCCCGTCAGCTCTCCGGGCAGCCAGCGCGTCGCGTAGGCGGTGCCGCACGCGACGTCGAGTGTTCGCGCCGGTGGCAGTCCTCCGAGCACGCGGGCGAGCTCGCCAAGCAGCTCGGTCCACGCCGGCCGCGGGCGCACGGCGTAGCGTCTCGTGCCCTCGTACCAGTCGTCGTACTCACGCGCGCGCCGGTCGTAGTACGCCTTCACCGCGCCCTAGAGTACGGCCGTGCTGCCGCTCGAGGCCGTGCCGAACGTCTCCGAGGGGCGCGACGCCGCAGCGATCGCCGAGCTCGCGGCTGCCTTCTCCTCGTCCGCGCGCCTGCTCGACGTCCACACCGACGCGGACCACCACCGGTCGGTGTTCACGCTCGTCGGAGACGAGCCCGGGCTCGTGGACGGACTGGTCCGGGGCGTCGCACGGGCGCGCGAGCTGATCGACCTGCGGCGCCACGACGGCGTCCATCCGCGCGTCGGGGCGGCCGACGTCGTCCCGCTCGTGCCCGTGCGGCCGGCGGACATGGAGCGGGCGCAGGCGGCGGCGCTCGCCGTCGCAGAACGGGTCGGGGAGGAGCTCGGCCTGCCCGTCTTCCTCTACGGCGAGGTGGGCGGCGGCCGCAGGCCGGCGTTCTTCCGGCGCGGCGGGCCCGCGGAGTTGCAGCGGCGCGTCGACGCCGGGGAGCTCGTCCCCGATTTCGGCCCTACTCGGCTCGACCCGTCGGCCGGCGCGGTGCTGGTGGGTGCGCGGAGGCCGCTGATCGCCTTCAACGTCGACCTGCGCACCGACGACGTCGAGGTTGCGCGGGCGGTGGCGGCGGCGGTGCGCGAGACCGGCGGAGGCCTTCCGGGAGTGCGCGCCCTCGGGCTGCAGCTCCCGCGCTCGGGCCGCGTGCAGGTGAGCATGAACGTCGAGGACTGGGAGGCGGCGGCGCTGCACGCCGTCGTCGCCCGCATCGGCGAGCTCGCCGCTGTGCACGGCGTCGAGGTCGGCGCGTCGGAGCTCGTTGGCCTGATGCCGGCGGGCGCCGCGGCCGCGGCCGCCGGCGCCGCGCTCGGTGTTGCCGGGTTCGACGCGCGCCACGTCCTCGAGCTGCGCCTGCTCGAGCCGGTGGACGAATCGTGACACTCTCGGCACGATCCCGTTTCCCATCCGTGACGCGTTCTCGGGCAACGTTCGTCTAGGGGCGCTCGCGCCCCCCGGGGGCGGGCGCGCGTGGCGGGGGGCGGCGACAGCTGGTCCGGCGTGGTACTGCCGACGGGTTGCGTGGGCGCCGCGGGTCTACACTCGCCGCGTGGCGGGCGCGCTCGAGCTGACCGGCGAGAACCTGACCGTCGAGGACGTCTGGGCCGTCGCCGTCGAGTCGCGCGCCGCCGCGCTGGCGGACGCCGCCCGGACGCGTATGACCACCGCCCGTTCCCTGCTCGAGTCACTGGCGGGAGACCACACCTACGGCGTCAACACCGGCTTCGGACGCTTCGTCTCCGAGTCGATCCCGGAGGAGCAGGTCGAAGAGCTCCAGCTCCGGCTCCTCCGCAGCCATGCCTGCGGCGTGGGCGAGCCGTACCCGGAAGACGTCGTCCGTGCGGCCATGCTCCTGCGGGCGAACGCGCTGGCGAAGGGCTACTCGGGCGCACGTGTCGAGACGGTCGAGTTGCTGCTCGCCTGTCTCGAGCACGGCGTCGTGCCGCGCGTCCCCTCGCGGGGGTCGGTGGGCGCCAGCGGCGACCTCGCGCCGCTGGCGCATCTCGCGCTCCCGCTCGTCGGCGAGGGCGAGGCCTCGGTGGGCGGGCGCCTGCTTCCGGGCGGCGAGGCGCTCGCCGCCGTCGGGCTCCAGCCCATCCGGCTGGCTGCCAAGGAGGGCCTGTCGCTGATCAACGGCACGCAGTTCATGACGGCCTTGGCCGCACTCGGGCTCGTCCGCGCACGGCGTCTGGCGCGGGCGGCCGACCTCGCCTGCGCGATGTCGCTCGAGGCGCTGCAGGGGTCGCGCACGAGCTTCGCGGCTGCGATTCATGCCGCCCGGCCACTGCCTGGCCAAGGCACGTCGGCGGGAAACATCAGGCTTCTGCTCGACGGCTCGGCGATCATCGAGTCCCACCGCTGGTGCGACAAGGTGCAGGACGCCTACTCGCTCCGCTGCGCTGCGCAGGTGCACGGAGCCAGTCGCGACCTACTCGACTATGTCGCGGCCACGGTCGCGGTCGAGCTGAACGCGGCCACCGACAACCCCCTCGTGCTCATCGAGGAGGAGCAGGTCGTGTCGAACGGCAACTTCCACGGCCAGCCGGTGGCTTTCGCGCTGGATGCGCTCGCGATGGCCGTCGCCGAGCTCGCGAGCATCTCGGAGCGTCGCGTCGAGCGGCTCGTCAACCCGAGCCTTTCGGACGGCCTGCCGCCGTTCCTCGTGCCGCGCGAGGAGGGGCTCAACTCCGGGTTCATGATCCCGCAGTACGTCGCCGCTGCGCTCGTGTCCGAGAACAAGGCGCTTTGCCACCCAGCGAGCGTCGACTCGATCCCCACCAGCGCAGGGCAGGAAGACCACGTCTCGATGGGGAACGCGGCCGGTCTGAAGGCGCACGCCGTTCTCGCCAACGCCGAAGCCGCGCTGGCGATCGAGCTCCTCGCGGGCGCGCAGGGCGTCGAGTTCCTCGCGCCCCTCGAGCCGGGGCGAGGGGTCGCCGCGACGCGCTCATTCGTGCGGACACTTTCGGAGCGACTCCGCGACGACAGGTCGCTGTCGGCCGACATCGAGCGTGTGGCCGAGACAATCCGCGACGGCCGGCTCGAGCGCGCGGTGCAAGCCGAGGTCGGGGCGCTCGGCTGATGGCACGGCAGCCCGCACCGCGGCACCGGCCTCGCGCCCGGCGGGAGCGGATCCCGTTGCCCAGGCACCCGTACCGCGACAGCGCCATCTTCCACGGGGCGCTCGCGACTCTGCTCGTCGCCGTCGCGTGGCTGACCGGCGGCGGCGTCGGCAAGGCGCTGGTCGTCGGCGTCCTGTACTTCGTGCTCGCGACCGCATGGACCTGGTGGCGCTTTCGCCAGCGCGAGCGCCGGGAGCCGGCCCAGCCACCGAGGGCGGGCGGACGCGCGCCCAAAGGGAAGGAGGGATCGTGACCGACGTCGTCGACTCCGCCACGGTCGAGAGCCTCTGCGGTGATCTTTCGAGCATTCGCGCTCCCCGCGGCGGCCGTCTGAACGCCCGCTCCTGGCAGACCGAGGCGCCGCTCCGGATGCTGCTCAACAACCTCGATCGCGAGGTCGCGGAGCACCCCGAGCGGCTGGTCGTCTACGGCGGGACCGGCAAGGCGGCCCGCGATCCCGCCGCGCTTCGGGCGCTCGTCGGCTGTCTGCTCCGCCTGCGTGAGGACGAGACCATGCTCGTCCAGAGTGGCAAGCCCGTCGGCGTGTTTCGCACGCACGAATGGGCGCCGCGGGTCCTGATCGCAAACGCGCTGCTCGTCCCGAAATGGGCCTCCTGGGACGAGTTCCGGCGGCTGGAGGCGCTCGGCCTGACGATGTTCGGCCAGATGACGGCGGGCTCCTGGATCTACATCGGCACGCAGGGGATCCTCCAGGGCACCTATCAGACGTTCGCCGCGGCCGGCGAGACGCACTTCGGCGCTCCGTCGCTCGCCGGGCGGACGGTGCTCACCGCCGGCCTCGGGGGAATGGGCGGCGCCCAGCCGCTCGCGGCCACGATGGCGGGAGGCGTGTGCCTCTGCGTCGAGGTCGACCCGTCGAGGATCGAGCGGCGGCTCGAGACCCGATACCTCGACGAGGCCACCGACTCGCTCGACGACGCCTTGAGTCGCGTCCGAGCAGCCGCCGCCGAGCGGCGCGCCCTCTCCGTCGGGCTGCTCGGGAACGCGGCCGACGTCGTCCCCGAGCTCGCCCGTCGCGGAGAGGCGTTCGACCTCGTCACCGACCAGACCGCGGCCCACGACCCGCTGAACGGTTACGTCCCCTCGGGGCTGACCGTCGAGGAGGCAGCCGCGCTGCGGTCGAGCGATCCGGCCGCCTACCTCGTGCGTGCCCGCGCGTCGATCGCGGACCACGTTGGCGGGATGCTCGAGTACGTCCGGTCGGGCAGTTATGTTTTCGACTATGGCAACAACCTGCGAGGGGAGGCCTATGAAGCGGGAGTAGAGGATGCCTTCGCATACCCGGGCTTCGTCCCGGCCTATATCCGACCGCTGTTCTGCCGCGGCATCGGGCCCTTCCGTTGGGCGGTGCTCTCCGGGGACGCGGCCGACATCGAGGCGATCGACCGGAAGCTCGCCTCGCTGTTCCCCGGCGACACGCTGTTGCAGCGATGGCTCGAGCTCGCGCCCGGGCGGGTCGCGTTCCAGGGGCTGCCGGCTCGGATCTGCTGGCTCGGCTACGGCGACCGAGCGCTCGCCGGGCTCGCGATCAACAGGCTCGTCGCGAGTGGGGCTGTCTCGGCGCCGGTGGTGATCGGGCGGGATCACCTCGATGCCGGCTCCGTCGCGTCTCCGTACCGCGAGACAGAGGCGATGCGCGACGGCTCCGATGCGATCGCCGACTGGCCGATCCTGAACGCGCTCGTCAACACCGCTGCGGGTGCGACCTGGGTGAGCGTGCATCACGGCGGTGGCGTCGGGATCGGGAACGCGATCCACGCCGGCATGGTCGTCGTCGCCGACGGCAGCGACGCAGCGGCCGAGCGGCTCGAGCGGGTGCTGACGACCGATCCCGGCACGGGCGTCATGCGGCACGCCGACGCCGGGTATCCGGAAGCGGTCGACGCTGCGCGCGCGCACGCGCTCGATCTGCCCTCGCTCGGCGAGCCGCCGCCGCCGGCGGCGGCAGCCGAGTGACGCCGGCGCCGGCGCAGCTGCTCGTCCGTGATCTCGCGCAGGTGGCGTCGCCGTCCGGGCGGGCGGCGCCGCTGCGGGGCGCCGCGCTGGGCGCGGTCGACGTCGTCGAGGACGCGTTCGTCCTCTGCGAGGACGGCGTCGTCTCGGCAGTCGGGCGGATGCGCGATCTGCCGGCACTGCGCGGCGACGTGGAGGAACTGGACGCCCGCGGGCTTGCCGCCGTCCCGGGGCTCGTCGACTGCCACACGCACGCGTGCTTCGCGGGCGACCGGGTCGGGGAGTTCGCCCTGCGCGCCGCCGGGGCGAGCTACGAGGAGCTGCACGAGGCCGGCGGCGGGATCCTCGCGACCGTCCGGGCGACGCGGGCAGCCGGTGAGGCGGGCCTCGTCGACGCAGTCCGACGGCATCGGCAGTGGATGCGCCGCCACGGCACGACGACGTTCGAGGCGAAGTCCGGGTACGGGCTCGACCTCGAGACGGAGCTCGCGCAGCTCCGGGCGATCCGCGCCGGCGGCGGGGTCGCGACGTGGCTCGGAGCACATGCGGTCCCGCCGGAGGCAGACGGAGCCGACGGCTACCTCGACTGGGCGCTCACCGAGGTCCTGCCGCACGCCGCCGCGCTGGCGGAGGCCGCGGACGTCTTCCTGGAGCGAGGCGCGTTCGACGCCGGCCAGGCGCGTCGGTACCTGCTGGCATGCCGTGACGCGGGGCTCTCCCTGCGCCTCCACGGCGACCAGTTCACGGAGGCGGGCGCGATCCCGCTGGCGGTCGAGCTCGGCGCGCGCTCGGTAGACCACCTGGAGGCGACCGGCGACGCGGGCGTTCGCCGGCTCGCCGGCAGTGACGTCGTGGGCGTGCTCCTGCCTGCCCGCGCGCTGTTCCTGAACCGGCCGATGCCACGCGCGCGCGGGCTCGTCGACGCCGGGGCCGCGGTCGCGCTAGCCACCGACTTCAACCCCGGCAGCGCCTACTGCGAGAGCCTTCCGTTCGTGTGCTCGCTCGCGTGCACGCAGCTCGGTCTCTCCCCCGCAGAGGCCCTGTCGGCGTGCACGGTGAACGCGGCGCACGTGCTCGGCCGAGCGGATCGGATCGGCCGGATCGCCCCGGGGTATGCGGCAGACATCGTCCTCCTGGACGCCGGAGACTGGCGCCACCTCTCTTACCACCTGGCCGGCGACGTCGTCCAGACCGTGATCGAGAACGGGTCGGTCGCGTGGTCCGGCCCGTCATAATCGAAACGTGGCCACTCGCAAGCAGCGCCGGCGGCGGGAGAAGGAGCAGCGGCACGAGTACGTCTGGGAGGACGCCGAAGGCAACGAGATCGACCCGGCCGACGCGCGCACGCACACGAACGGCGCCGTCGAGAAGACCTCCAGGTCGTCCACGTCGAGCCGCGGCCGCAGCGACTCGGGTCGTGGCCCCGGTCGGCAGGTGCAGCCGCCGTCGTGGGGCCGCACGTTCAAGCGCGCGCTCATCTTCGCGCCGATCTTCCTCGTGACGGTGATGCTCCTCAACCGTGGGCTCACGATCGTCGGCGCGGCGCTCAACACCGCCTTCCTGCTCGCCGTCTTCGTCCCGTTCAGCTACCTGATCGACCGCGTCATGTACCGCACGTTCCAGAAGCGGCAGGAGCGGGCGAGCGGGCCGCCAGCGACAGGGAAGCGCTAGCGACTCAGTCGGCCGCCGTCGCCTCGACGAGGGCGTCGCCCGGCCCGTAGTGGTCCGGCGCGGGCCACGGAGCGAGGACCAGCAGCAGCCGCGCGCCGCCGGCGCTCCGCACCGAGTGGCGCTCGGCGGGCGCGAACGTCACCAGCGACCCGACCCCCACGTCCAGCTCGCCGTCGCCGCAGCTGATCACCGCCGAGCCCTCGACGACGCAGACGAACGCACGCTCCCTGACCTGGTGCTCGCTCAGCTCCTGGCCGGGCGCGAGCCGGATCAGCACCGCGCGAGAGTCGTCGGAGAAGAGCACGTGCGGGGACACCGTCCCGCCCGGAGTCTCGATCGCCGTCAGGTCCCACGACTCCACGGCCGGACCCTACCGTGCCGGCCGCAGCCCGCCACGGTCGCCGCGGTTGCGGGGCGGCGGCCGGTCTGGCTCACGCCGTGGGCCGAGGAGTCACGGTGCGCGCATGGTTCGGTGCGGGCCGAACGTCCCCGCCACTGTCGCCGCATCCGCCGGCCGGCCGGACGGCTGCGCACGCGACGCCGCCGAGCGCAGCGGACACGTGCGAGGTCGGGACGGCCGGCGCGGCACCCCCACCGGCCGGGAAAAGCCCGGCCGTCAGCGTGCCGGCCGCCGTGGCACCGGCGGCAGACCGAGCCCGCAGCTGAACGCAGCACCCACGGGCCCCGGGGATCCCGGGTTGACATCCGGGCGGCGCGGACGCTCGCCGACGAGACCTCGTCTCTCCCCCGCCGGCACCGGACGCTCCTGCCCGGAGCGAGCGCGCCCAGGCAACCTCCAGCGAGCGGCCGGCGGATCTCGGGCCGGCCGGGGCACTAGACTCGGCGCGCGGTGGCCCTCGTCGTGGAGCAACTCGCGCTCGGCCCGATCGGGACGAACTGCTACCTCGTCCGCTCCGAGCGCGGGGCGACGGAGGCCGTGGTCGTCGACCCGAGCGGCGACGCCGCCGAGATCCGGCTCCGCCTCGCCGGCATGAGTGCCCGCTGCACGGGCGTGCTCGTCACGCACGGCCACTGGGACCACCTTGTCGCCGTCGCCGACCTCGCCGAGGGTGCGGGCGCACCGGTCTGGATGGCCGAGGGAGAGCGCCGGCTGCTCGAGGATCCCGGACCGTTCACGCCGCCGGGCGTGACCGTTCGTGCCCATACGCCTGACACCCTCCTGCGCGGAGGCGAGGCGGTGGAGGTCGCCGGAATTGCCTTCGAGGTCCTGTCGGTGCCGGGCCATTCGCCCGCCCACTTGGCGTACCACGCGGACGGATGCCTGTTCTCCGGCGACGTGCTGTTCGCGGGCTCCGTCGGCCGCACCGACCTGCCGGGCGCCGACTGGGCGACGCTGCTCGAGTCGATCCGGACGCTCCTCGACCGCTTCCCGCCGGAGACGGTCGTCTACCCGGGCCACGGGCCGGCGACCACGCTCGGAGCGGAGCTGGCGACGAACCCGTTCCTCGCCGACCTCCGCGCCGAGCGCGCTGCCGCCACCGCAGACGAACCGGCAGGCGCGGGCTGAGCGCCGCTCGCGTCGAGACGAAGGCCGCCGGATCGATCATCTAGCCTTCGTGACAGCGTGTCACGAACGCCGCGATCGCCGGCCGTCCCCGGCGGACGCGCTCGAGAGAGGGAGCACAGCTGAGCCAGACGAGGATCGAGCGGCCGCGTGGAACGCACGACGTCGTGCCGGCGGAGATGCCGGTCTGGCGGCGCGTGACCGGGGAGGTCGAGCGCCTCTGCGCGCTGTACGGGTACCGGCCGATCGTGACGCCGGTCTTCGAGGACACGGCGCTCTTCCAGCGGACGTCCGGCGCCGGCTCCGACGTCGTGCAGAAGGAGATGTACACCTTCACGGACCGTTCCGACCGCTCGCTGACGCTGCGCCCCGAGGGCACGGCACCGATCTGCCGTGCGTACGTCGAGCACGGGATGCACCGCGACCCGCAGCCGCAGAAGCTGTACACGGTCGCGCCGATGTACCGCTACGGCGCCCCCGGGCGCGGCCGCTACCGCGAGCACTGGCAGGCCTCGGTGGAGGCGATCGGCGCCGAGGACGCCTCGCTCGACGCCGAGCTGATCCAGCTCTACGACACGCTGCTCGGCCGGCTCGGCGTGACGCGGTACCACCTCGAGCTGAACTCGATCGGCTGCCGCGAGTGCCGGCCCTCCTACCTCGACGCGCTCCGGGCGTGGCTCTCGCAGAACGACGACCGGCTCGACGCGGGCACGCGCGAGAAGGCCGCGACGAGCCCGCTGCGCGTCTTCGACAACTTCGCCGCGAAGCCCGAGGACGTTCGCGCCGCCCTCGACGAGGCACCGAAGATCGGCGAGTCGCTGTGCGCTGCCTGCATCGCGCACTTCGCCACCGTCCGCGCAGACCTCGACGCCACGGGGGTCGCGTACCGGCTCGTGCCCACGCTCGTCCGGGGCCTCGACTACTACTCCCGGACGACCTGGGAGTTCATCGGACCGATGGAGAACGAGAACGCGACGATCTCGGGCGGCGGGCGCTACGACTACCTCGTCGAGGAGATCGGCGGCCCGCCCACGCCCGGCGTCGGCTTCGGCGCCGGCATCGAGCGCCTCGTGATCGCGATGGAGGAAGAAGACGTCGCGACCGCCGAGACACCGCCGATCGACGTGTTCCTGATCGCTGCGGACGGCGCGGACCGCCTCGTGATGCGGCGAGTGGCGAAGGCGCTGCGCGACGCTGGACTGTCCGCGGACCTCGACTACGCCGGCCGGTCGGTGAAGGGGCAGCACACGCAGGCGTCGAGGCTCGGTGCGCGCGCCCGCGTCCGCTTCGGTCCCGACACCGCCGTCGTCGAGCACCGGCGCTCGGAGGAGTCAGACGTGGGCTTCGACGCCGTGGCCCCGCTGCTGGTGGACGCGCTCGCCGTCGAGAGGCCCGCATGAGCTGGCGAGACCTCATGTGCGGCGAGCCACGTGCCGAGCACGTCGGCCGCACGCCCACGCTCGCGGGCTGGGCGGCGCGGCGGCGCGACCACGGCGGGCTGATCTTCGTCGACCTCCGCGACCGCACCGGGGTCACGCAGCTGGTGATCAACCCCGAGCGCGCGCCGGAAGCCGCGGAGCTCGCGAAGGAGGTTCGGAACGAGTTCGTGCTCCAGGCCGAAGGGGAGCTCGTCGCCCGCGCGCCCGAGACGGTCAACCCGGGGATGCCGACCGGCGAGGTCGAGCTGCAAGTCGACGTGCTGAGGATCGTGTCGCGGTCGACGCCGCTGCCGTTCCAGCTCGACGAGGAGAACGTCGACGAGACGCTGCGACTGCGCTACCGCTGGCTCGACCTCCGTCGCGAGAAACTGCAGCGGAACCTGCGCCTGCGCGCGCAGATGGTCGGGATCATCCGCCGCCACATGGAAGCGGCCGGCTTCCTGGACATCCAGACGCCGATCCTCTTCAAGCCCACCCCCGAGGGCGCGCGGGACTTCGTCGTCCCGTCGCGCCTCCACAAGGGCCGCTTCTTCGCGCTGCCGCAGAGCCCGCAGATCCTGAAGCAGCTGACGATGGTCGCCGGGTTCGACCGCTACTACCAGATCGCGATCTGCTTCCGGGACGAGGATCTCCGCGCCGACCGCGTCCAGGAGCTGACGCAGCTCGACGTGGAGATGTCCTTCCCCGACACCGAGGAGCTCTTCGCCCTGATGGAGGAGATGTTCGCGCGGATCTGGCGGGAGTGCCTGGGACGGGAGATCGAGACGCCGTGGCCGCGGATGACCTACGCGGAGGCGGACCGGCGCTACGGCTCGGATCGCCCCGACCTGCGGTTCGCGCTCGAGCTCGAGGACGCGACCGAGCTCACGCGCGCCTCCGCGTTCGGGGTGTTCGCGAACGCGCCCGCGGTGCGCTTCCTGCGCGTGCCCCGTCCGTTCTCCCGCTCCGAGCTGACGGCGCTCGAGGAGCTCGCGAAGGAGCGCGGCGCCAAGGGGCTCGCCTACCTCGTCCGCGACGAGTCGACGGGGGAGCTGCGCTCCCCGATCGCGAAGTTCCTGTCCGAGCGAGAGCTCGACGCCCTCGCCGTCGAGCCCGGCTCCACGCTCCTCTTCGCCGCGGACGAGTGGGGGACGACGTCGAAGGTGCTCGGTCATCTGCGCTTGCACCTCGGTCGTGAGCTCGGCCTCGTCGACGAGGACGCGTTCACGTTCCTCTGGGTGACCGACTTCCCCATGTTCGAATGGGACGACGAGGAGGGACGCTGGGGCGCTGTCCACCACCCGTTCACGCGGCCGACGGACGAGTGGCGCGACCGCTTCGGCGATGACCCCGGCGCGGCCCTCGCCTACGCGTACGACATCGTCGTGAACGGCAACGAGCTCGGCGGCGGGTCCTTCCGGATCCACGAGCCCGACCTCCAGGCGACGGTGTTCGGCCTGCTCGGGATCGGCCCGGACGAGCAGCGGGTCAAGTTCGGCTTCCTGCTCGACGCCCTGGCCATGGGCGCGCCCCCGCACGGCGGGATCGCGCTCGGGATCGACCGGATGACGATGGTGCTGGCCGGCGAGCCGAACCTGCGCGACGTGATCGCGTTTCCCAAGAACCAGGCTGGGCTCGACCCGATGAGCGGCGCCCCGTCCGACGTCACCGCGCAGCAGCTGGACGAGCTCGGCCTCCGCCTCGTCGAGGAGCCCGCGCCGTGAGCTCCGCGCAGCGCGTCGTCGCGCTGGCGGCCGTCGCGCTCCTCGCCGGGCTGCTCGCGCTGGCGCTGCTCGAATGGGACGAGACCTCGACTACCGCCGCCCCGCCCGCCTCGGCGCCGGCGCCGGGCGGGGGCTGGTACGAGGCGCTCGCCGCCTCGCGAGGCCAGGCCGGAGACGCCGAGCGCACGTCCTGCGGCCTGATCCTGACCGGCAAGTCCCTGGGCGTCTCGCATCCCGTGCTTCCTTGCCGGGCGAAGATCGTGATCCGCTACGGCGACACGACCGTCTACACCGAGGTGATCGACAACCGGCTGAAGAGCGGCGGCCGCCAGTTCGAGCTCACCGACGCGCTCGCGCGGCGCATCGGCCTGGACGGCACGCAGCAGGTGCGCTGGCGCTTCGCGACGCCGCCGAGCCGGTAGACTGGCGCGTGCTCGACCCTGTGCGTGGCCTCGGGCTCTTAACGTGAACCAACACTCACGCTAAGGGAGCTCGCGTCCGGCCAGGGCGGGGCCGCCGAGGCGGCGCCGCCGGACGTCGGCAGGGCACCCACCTGGTACGCCAGGTTCGCACTGGTCCGTCGCAACATCGGCAGGGTGGAGCACCTCCTGACAGTGATGGACAGGTGCGACGACGCGCCAGGCTCCGACCGCGGCCAGCAGCCGAGGAGGGACCGCCGAGGTCGTCCTAGCCGCAACGGCGGTAGGTCACCTGCAGGTCGTCCTGCCAGTCGCCCGGCGTGCGGGCGAGCTGCCACCGGCCCTCGAACGAGTCGTGCCCCAGGGTGGCGGCGAAGCGCTGGTCGAAGCCGGGAGCCGTGCGCCACAGGCGCAGCACGAGGACGTCGAGCGACACGCGGTACGTTCGGCGCACGCCGCGGGAGTCGAAGTACTCCAGCACCAGCCCATCGCCGTCCGCGGGAGCACCGATGACGCCGATCGAATCGGGGAACGCCTCGTGGCCGTTGTGGCTGCGCTGGACGAGGTAGTGGCGGCCCTCCAGCCAGAATCTCACGGTGCCCTGCACGACGGCGTCGATCTCCGGGTGTGTCGCCTCGGTCGCCCAGGTTCCGATCAGCACGTCGAGTTGCTCGAGGGCAGGGTCTCTCTCGGTCAGCTCTCCTTCGGCGATCGGACGACTGGAAGCAGAGGGCGGCACGGTGGCCGCCCCCTCGCGGTTGGGCAGATCGCGACCCGTCTCAGGCGACGGCAGCTGCGCTCTCCTTGCTGACCCGAGTGGCGATCTTCTCTACGACCCGAAGCGCCTCCTTCTCCTCTCTCAGGTTGTCGTCGAGCAGCTCGACCGCCTGCTCCTCACCCAGGGCCTTTGCCATTCGCCGCAGGCCCTCGTAGGCGGCGATCTCGTAGTTCTCGGTTCGAGCCGCTGCGCCCAGATCGACCGTGTCGATCAGGACCGAGCTGGTCGCTTCGACCAGCTTCTCGTGTTCCGCCTTCAGGCCCTCGAAGCCAAGGCACTCCTCGGCGGACGGGATCTCGCCGAGCAACTCGAAGACACGCTCGACGTTCTTCACATGCTTCTTCGTCTGGGTCAGATGCTGCTCCAGTGCGCCCTTGAACTCCTCGTCCTGGACTTCGGAGATGAGCTTCGGGAGCGCCTGGTCGGCGAGTTGGCGCTCGACGAACAAGATGTCGCCGAGCTCGTGGACGAACAACTCGCGCGGGGTTCTGATATGCGACACAACGACCCCCTTCCGTGGGTTGGTCGGTCCCGTACC